>NZ_JBVHWR010000002.1:485584-612262 GCF_055564355.1 Streptomyces sp. NPDC029152
CGACCCTCGTCACGGCCACGCGCGGGCTCCGTGAGAAGGACTCCCGACTGACCCACCGGGAAGGCCTTGCAGCCAGGCTCACGCCGTGTCACACCGGCACTTTCGACGTCGTGATCGGGGCCGGGCTCCGGGTCGCGCGCTCCTGCGCGGAGCCCTCACACCTCGTCTGGCTGCTGCTCTTGAGACAGGTCCCCCACCCGGACGCCGACCCCGCTCTCGCCCACCGCAGCCTCCGCCACTGGGCCGACATGCGGGACGCCTGGCGCGCTGGTTCGTACGCCACGGCCACGGCCACGGCCGCGGCCGTGGCGTACGAACCAGCGCGACGCGCCCCTCGTCCTGGAACTGCTGCGCCACCTCACCACCGTGAGCGGTGACGAGGCGGACGTCCTGGCGCCCGACTCCCTCTACCGGCACGCCGCCTCACCGTGCGCCGCCGCCCCCTCCCCGGCGGGACAGGCGCTTGTGGAACTCCTCGTCGGCGCCGACGGCGACGCCGTGGACGTGTTCCCCGCAGTGCCCGACGACTGGCCGGACGTCCTCGTCGCCGGGCTGCTCGCTCCCGGCGGGCACGTGGTGGAGGCCGAGCGCCACGCAGGCCGTACCCGCTGGGTGCGGGTGGACGCGGCCGACGGCCGTCCGCTCACCCTGCGGCACGGTGTCGACGGCGACGCGGAGGCGCGGACCAGCCGCCCCGGGGACACCGCACCCCACCGCAGGGCCGCCGCACACCCGGCCGGTCCCGGCACCGCGCTGGTGCACCCGGCCCCGGGGACGACACCGACCGTCCTGCGCCGCGGCGACGACCCGCACTGTCGGTGCGGCAGGTCGGCGCGAGCCGCTGACCATCCCCGCCCCGGTTCACCTCACTTGCCGGCGATCGCCTCCAGCATGTCCGTACCGGCCGCCCGCCGGGCGGGCCACATCGCCGCCAGCACCGCGGCCCCCGAGATGCCCACCAGCGCCAGACCGATCACGGTGTACGGCATGGTGAAGTCCCACAGCAACTGCCCGAACATCGCGTGCTGCATCACGGCACCCACCGGCACGCCCACCACCACGCCGAGCAGCGCCCCGAACATCGAGACGACGATGCTCTCCGCCCGGATGGTCCGCCGCACCAGCAGCCGCTTGGCACCCACCGCGCGCATCACGCCGATCTCCCGGGTCCGCTCCATCACCGACAGCACCAGCGTGTTGACGACGCCGAACACCGCGATGACGATCGCGACCCCGAACATGGCGTACATCAGCGTGAACGCGAACCGCTGCTGGTCGACGCCCTGATCGACCAGGCCCTCACGGTCGGTGACGGTCACATCGGGCCGGTCCCGGAACGCCGCCTCGATACCGGCCCGCGCCTTGTCCGGGTCGGCGCCCGTGGCGTACAGCAGGGTGATCTGTCGGCGCAGCGCCTCCGGGGCCTTCGCCGCGTCCAGGTAGATGCTCGCCTGGAGTTCCGTCGCGTCGTAGATGCCCACCACGCGCTGGGTCACGGACGTCCTGGCGTCCAGCTTCAGCGTGAGCTCGTCGTCCATGCCCAGCCCCAGCATGTCGGCCTGGTTCCGCGAGATGACCACCCCGCGGGTCAGATCCGGCGAGCCGGCCGTGATCTTGGGCGTGAGCACGGTGCGCAGCGCCTCGGGCTCGATCGCCGAGATGCGTCGCACGGTCTTGCCGCCGTCGTACGTCAGATCGGCGAGCACGTCGCGGCTCGCGGCGACCCGGTCGACGCCCGGTACCGCGCGTACCCGCTCCATCTCGGCGGGCGTCAGCGTCGACTCGCCGCCCGCCGCCGGCTGGAGCACGGTCGTCGTCAGCGGCACATTGGCGCGGGTCGTGGAGGCGATCAGGTCGGCGAAGGAGGCACTCAGCGTCGCGAACGCGCACACCAGGCCCAGTCCCACGGTGATGGCGGTCGCCGTGCCCGCCGTGCGCCGAGGATCGCTCGCCGCGTTGCGCAGGCCCAGCCGCACGGACGGACCGCCCCGCAGGCCGACCAGCCGGGTCAGCGGCGTCAGCAGCCGCTCCGCGAGGAACGGCGCCAGCAGGATCGCGCCGACCACCCCGAGAACCGTGCCCACCAGGGCGACGATGCGCAGCAGGTTGGAGGAGCTGGGGTCGGCCGTCGCGATCACCATGGCGGCGGACACGGCGAGCAGTGCCACACCGAGCAGGTTCCGCCGTTGCTGGGTCTCCCGCGGCATCACCGCGTCGGTGCGTAGCGCGGCCACCGGCGGGACGGCGGCGGCACGCCGGGCCGACGTGTAGGCGGCCAGCACCGTCACGACCATGGCGACGCCGTAGCCGAGCAGGACCGCCGTGGGCCGTACGGTGAACTCCACGTCGTCGTCGGGCCGCATCAGGCCGATCAGCAGCGGGCCCAGGCCGATGCCGGCGAGCGTGCCGATGGTGCCGCCGGCCACGCCCAGCACCGCGGCCTCGGCGATGATCCCGGTCCTGACCTGGCGCCTGCGGGCGCCGACGGCACGCAGCAGCGCGTACTGCCGGGTGCGCTGGCTGACCAGCATCGTGAAGGTGTTGGCGATGACGAACATCCCGACCAGCAGGGCGACCGCCGCGAACGGCAGCATCGTCAGCCGCAGGTCCTGCGCCTCGTCCTCCGACTGGGCGGCCGCCGCGTCGGCGAGGGCCCGGCCGGTCTCCACCAGGTAAGTGCCGGGCACGGCGGCCCGAGCGGCCCGGGCGAGCGCGTCCGCTGCCACACCGGACTCGGCGGTCAGCTCGACACGGTGGTAGCGGGTGCCGAGGAGCCGGGCGGCGGTGGTGTCGTCGTACGCGACGACGGGGGCGGCGTCCGATGCCTCGTCGGAGTCGGCCTCCGCCTGCGGGCCGAGCCGGTGGTAGGTGAACAGGCCGGCCACCTCGGCTCGCTCGGAGCGCCCGTCGGCGAGCAGCACCCGCACGGTGTCGCCTACGCCGAACCCGGCCTTCTCGGCGTCCGTGCTGTTGAGGGCGACCTCGCCGGGGCCTGCCGGCTTGTGGCCCGCGTCCAGCGTGAACCGCTCGTCGTTGCTCCAGTTGGTGCCCGCCCGGTCCAGGACCGTGCCGGTCTTCACGAGCTTGCCGTCCGGGCCGACGAGCCCCGCCCGGCTGACGATGACACCCTCGGCGGCCGCCGCACCCGGCAGCGCCGCCAGCCTGTCCCGCTCCGCGACGCCCAGCACCGGCTCCTTGCCGGGACTCTGCACGGCGACGCTGACGTCGTCCCGCGTCTCGCGCAGCGTCAGGGTGGCCGCGATGGAGTCGCTCACCACCCAGCTGCCGACCGTCGTCGTGACACCCAGGGCGATCGCCACCAGGGTCATCAGCACCCGGCCCTTGTGCGCGAGCAGATCGCGCAGCATGGTCCTGAACATCAGGACACAGCCTTCTCGAAGGACTTCATGCGCTCCAGGACACTGTCCGCGGTGGGCGCGAACACCTCGTCGACGAGGGCGCCGTCCTTCAGGAACAGCACCCGGTCGGCGAACGCCGCGGCGCTGGGCTCATGGGTCACCATCACCACCGTCCGGCCGAGGTCGTCGACGCTGCGCCGCAGGAACCGCAGCAGCTCCGCCGACGCCGCGGAGTCGAGCGCACCGGTCGGCTCGTCCGCGAAGACGACGTCCGGCTCCGTCACCAGCGCGCGGGCCACGGCGACCCGCTGCTGCTGGCCGCCGGAGAGCTGGCTGGGCCGGTGGTGGAGCCGGTCCCGTAGGTGCACGGTGGTGACGATCCGGTCCAGCACCCCCTGGTCCGGCTTGCGCCCGGCCAGGTCGAACGGCAGCAGGATGTTCTCCAGGGCGGTCAGCGTCGGCAGCAGGTTGAACGCCTGGAACACGAACCCGATCCGGTCCCGGCGCAGATCGGTCAGGGCGTCGTCGCTCAACCCGGTCAGCTCGGTGTCACCGATCCAGACCTCGCCCTCGTCAGCCTTGTCGAGGCCGGCCACGCAGTGCATCAGCGTGGACTTGCCGGAACCGGAGGGGCCCATGATGGCGGTGAGTTCCTGGCGGGGGAACCGCACATCGACGCCTGCGAGGGCGGTCACCCCGGCTTCGCCGGTCCCGTAGTGCTTGCCCAGCCCCGAAGCCCGGACAGCGTCTGTGGTCTCAGTCATGGAGCCGAGTCTGGAGCGGCGGCCGCCGTCCCCGCGTCGCCGGAAAGTCCACGGTCACGTCCCACTTAGGTCGTGGTCGTACCCGACCTTCGTTGGGGGGAGGGGCAGACTCCGGTGGGATGGAAACGCCCCGACGAGCAACTACGCTCGGCATGTGACCCGACGTACCCATACGGCCACCGGAGCGGGACGGGCGACGCGCCTGCGGCGCCGGCTCGGCCGCAGGGGACCGGTGCTCCTGGCCGTCCTCCTCGCCGCCGGTGCGTTCGTCCCGATCGACGGCACCTTCGTGTCCCGTGTGCAGACCGAGCTCGGCCTGACGCCACTGGACGGCCTCGCCCTCGCGCTGGCCGTCGCCGTGGCCGTCGCGTCGGCCGCCTCGGCGCTGGTCCTGCCCCGGCTGCGCTGGCCCGTGGTGGTGACCGGCTGCGCGGCGTGGGTGTTCACCTCGACCTGGGCCGCGCTGTGCGTCGCCTCCTACGTCGTGGCGTTCTCCGTGCGCCGCCCGCTGCGCCAGCTCACCTACGTGGTCGCGGCGAGCGCCCTGACGGTGCTGCCGACGACCATGGGACTGGCCGTCGGGGCGGCCGGGGTCGTGTGGCAGGACATGCTGTCGTCGCTCGGCGGCGTCGCCCTGTTCGTGTGGCTGCCGTTCGCCCTCGGCCTGTGGAACAAGGCCCGCCGGGACGTCGTCGAGGGCCTGCACGAGCGGGCTGAGCAGCTGGAACGCGAGCAGACGGCCCGCGCCGAGCAGGCCCGTTCGCAGGAACGCGCACGCATCGCCCGGGACATGCACGACGTGGTCGCCCACCGGGTGTCCCTGATGGTGCTGCACGCCGGTGCCCTGGAGATCAACGCCAAGGACGAGACGACGGCCGTCACCGCGGAGCTGATCCGCACCATCGGACGCGAGGCCCTCAGCCAGCTCAGGGACGTCATCGGCGTCCTCAAGGCCGAAGGCGAGGGCGTCGCACTGGGCCCCCAGCCGACGCTCGTCGACCTGGAGCGGCTCCTCAACCAGTCGCGTGCCGCGGGCATGACCGTCAGCCGCCGCGACGAGGGCACCCCCTCGAGGCTGCCCACGCTGCTGGAACACGCCGCCTACCGGGTCGTGCAGGAGGCCCTGACCAATGTGCACAAGCACGCCGGTGCCGCCCGCACGGAGGTCCTGGTCCGCTACGACGACGGTGGTCTGGAGATCGCGGTCTGCAACGGCGTCCCCCGCCGTCCCGTCGAGGCGCTGCCCGGCAGCGGTATGGGCCTGGTCGGGCTGCGGGAGCGGGTCGAGCTGCTCGACGGCGAGTTCACAGCGGGCCCCCGCTCGGGCGGCGGATTCTGCGTCCGCGCCCGCCTGCCCCTCTCCCCGCACACCATGGAGGAAGACGAGTGATCCGGGTCCTGGTCGTCGACGACGAAGCACTGGTACGGGCGGGGCTGCGCATGATCCTCGAACCGGCCGACGACATCGAGGTGGTGGGCGAGTCCAGTGACGGCAGCGACGCCGTGACCGCCGTCGCCCGGCACCGCCCGGACGTCGTCCTCATGGACGTCCGCATGCCCGGCATGGACGGCCTCACCGCGCTGAAGGAGCTGCGCCGCGCGCCGAATCCGCCGCGCGTCATCATGCTGACCACCTTCGACCTCGACGACTACGTGCACACGGCGCTGCGCAGCGGCGCCGCCGGTTTCCTCCTGAAGGACACCTCACCGCGCGACCTGGCCGCCGCCGTCCGCACGGTCGCCGAGGGCAGCGCGATGCTGGCGCCGCGCATCACCAAGCGGCTCATCGACACCTTCGCCGGGCTGGAGTCGGCCGACGTGGCCCGCGCCCGGGAACGCCTGTCGGTGCTGACGGACCGAGAGGACGACGTGGTACGAGCCGTCGCCCGCGGCCTGTCGAACGCCGAGATCGGCCGCGAACTCTCCATGAGCGAGGGCACGGTGAAAGCACACGTCAGCCGTGCCCTCGCCAAGCTCGGCCTGTCCAACCGCGTTCAGGTGGCGCTGCTCGTGAGGGACGCCGGCCTGACCTGACGGGCGGGGGCGGCGACGCCACCGCCACCGTCTTCCTCAACGGCGACTGCGAAGGCGACACCTCCCACACCCTGCCCCCAGGCACAGGCGCATCCGACCGCCTCTGCTCCTGCGCTCCGTCGTCTTCTCCTGAACCGACACCACCGTGGCGCTGCTGGTCAGGTCATCAGTCCACCATCGGGCAGGCCCGGCGGTGCTGCTCAGAGGGCCTGCGAGGGGCAGGTGACGGCGATGACGTGGTCGACGACGTCGGGCAGGCTGGAGCGGTGCCGGTAGGCGGCACGCTGCCGGTCGGCTCCGCTGCCTTGGGCGCGCAGGCGCTTCCACTGGGCGCGCACGAGGTCGAGGTCACCGCTGCGGCGCAGGGCAGGGGACAGGGCATGCAGCATGCGCTCGACCTGCCCGGCCGCGGGGACCAGTCGGCGGGTGAGGGGGTCAAGGGCGTGTCCGCTCAGACCGTCGCGTGCTGCCCGCCAGGAGGCCGCGCGCAGGATCTCGGTGGCAGGGCGGGGGGCCGGTTCGCCGGCGCGGATGGCTGTCAGGGCGGTGGCGACCAGGGCGCGGATGACGGCGGCGAGCAGGATGGTGTCCTCGGGGGTGAGGGCTGCGTCGGCGACGCGTACCTCGACGGTGGGCAGGTGGTGGGAGGGACGGATGTCCCAGTACAGGCCGCCGTGGTCCAGGACCGTCCGCGTGAGGGTGAGTTCCTCGACGAGCTCCTTGAAGTGGGCGGGGGAGTCGAAGTAGGGCGGCGGGCCGGCCACCGGCCATCGCCCCCAGGTGGTGGTGCGCCAGCTGGCGTAGCCGGTGTCACGGCCGTCCCAGTACGGTGAGTTCGCCGCCAGCGCGGTCAGCGTCGCCAGCCAGGGCCGCAGGTGGTTGCTCACTTCGATCGCTTCACGCGGGTCGGCCACGCCGACGTGCACATGGCACGCGCACGCACTCTGCTCGTCATCCAGCGCGCGGAAGAGGGACAGACTCTCCGCGTACCGCGGGCCTGGCGTGAGGGGCACCGGCGCGATCAGACCGATGACCGGGGAACCGCTGGAGGCGATGCGCAGACCCCGGCCTGCGGCCGCGCGTGCCAACGCCGCCCGTACAGCACGCAGTTCTGCACCCGCATCACTCAGACAGGTATGGGGGTCGGTGCGGCCTTCCACCTGATAGCGGGTCAGTTCGGTACCGACACGGTGGCCGAGCTCACCGGCGGCCGCGGCGGTCACCTGCGGGCCCTCAGGCCTGACAGCGCGGCTGACGGGATCGACGAGGAGGAACTCCTCCTCCACCCCCACCGTCAACGGAGCGGACATTCCCACAGAAGTGCCGGGGCGGGCAGCGAGGGCGTTGTCCGTTGGTGCTTGCTGCTGAGGCTGTCTGGTCATGATGTGCGACTGTGGCAGAAAACACCGCCGCAGAGGCGGCGAAACGATGCACTCGTCCGGTTTCCGTCCCAGTCGCCGCAGCGGCCAGCCTACTGCGCCTCCCCGCACTCAGCGTCGGCATGCCGGACGCGCATATCGCGGACGTCCTACAGATTCATGCCGACCCGCCGCTGGATGCCACCGAGGCGGGAGCGGCCGGAGCCGTCTCCTACGAGGGTGTCTACAGCGGTCGGCTGACCGGCGGTGTGGACGCTTCCGTGGACTCCTCGCCGTATCCGCTTGTTCGTCAGCTCGGCGAGCCACCGCTCGACCAGGTTCAGCCAGGACGATCCGGTGGGCGTGAGGTGCAGGTGGAAGCGGGGACGGGCCACCAGCCAGGTCTTGACCGCCGGAGTCTTGCGGGTCGCGTAGTCGTCCGGCACCAGATGCACGTCCAGGCCCGTCGGCACCTCCTGGTCGAGCTTGATGAGGAACTTCTTGAACTCCTCGGCCCGGCGCCGGCGGTGCAGGGAGCCGATCGCCTTGCCCGTGGCGACCTCCAGGGCGGCGAACAGGGTGCCGGCGCGCACGTAGTCCTGTGTGATCCGCTGCGGGGCCCCGGGCATCATCGCCAGCACCGGCCGGGAGCGGTCCAGCACCCGGATCTGGCTCTTGTCGTCCACGCAGAACACCAGCGCCCGCTCGGGCGGATCCAGACCCAGGCCGACCACATGATGGGCCTTGTCGACGAAGTACGGATCCGTGGACAACCCGAAGGTCTCGGTGCGGTGCGGTGCGGTGCGGCTGCAGGCCGAAGGCCCGCCGGATCCGCGACACGGTCGACTGCGACAGGCCCATCTCCTTCGCCACCGCCCCGCCCGCGTCGACCAGTGCGTGGCACTCTCCGGCGTCGACTCCGGCGCCTTGGTGACCACCGCGGTGACCTGCCCGTCGGTGACCGTCCGCGGCCCGCCCGGACGCGGCAGGTCACCCAGGCCGGCGCCCCGGTGCTCGACGAACCGCTTCCGCCACCGCCCCACCGCATGCGGCATGGAGACCAACCGAGCGGCCACGTCCTTGTGCGACGCGCCGCTCGCGCAGGCCGGGGTGATCCGCCGGCGCAAAGCCCACGCCTGCGGCGTGGAACGGCGCCGCACCCATCCCTCCAGCGCAGCCCGCTCCGCATCCGACAGGATCACCTCGGCCTTCGGCCGCCCAGCACGAGCCACCCCGCAACCCTGCACATCCGAACAGAATTCCTGACTCAGAAGACTGGGACGTGTTCTCGATGACCCAGCATGTGGAGTGCGTTGCCACCCCGGCTGCTGGGGTGGCTGCTGACTCCCGTGCCCGACGCCACTGCCGGCGGGGCCGCGACGGGAGCGGGGGCCGTGCTGCCGGGCTGTGGCTCAGGCGTCGATGATGACGGGGATGATGAGGGGCTTGCGGCGGTGGGTGCGGAACGCCCAATTCGCCACGGCGCGGGCGAGGAGTTGTTCGAGTTGGCGGGCGTCCCCGACGCCTTCCTCGGCTGCGGTGGCCAGGGTCTTCTCGATGACAGGGACGACCGGCTCGAAGGTGGTGTCGTCGTGGACGAAGCCGCGGGCCAGGAAGTCGGGGGGCTCGGCAAGGGCACCGGTGTCCGCGTCGACGATCGCCACCACCGTGACGACGCCTTCGGCGGCGAGGGTGAGGCGGTCCTTGAGGGACGCCTCGGTGGCGCCGCCGACTTCCATGCCGTCCACGTAGACGTTGCCGGCGGGTACCTTCCCGGTGATGGACGCGCGCCCGTCGACGAGATCGACGACGACGCCGTCCTCGGCGATGACGACCCGCTCGGGATCGACGCCGGTACGGATGGCGAGGTCGCCGTTGGCCCGCAGATGGCGCCACTCGCCGTGCACGGGCATGACGTTGCGGGGCTTGACGATGTTGTAGCAGTAGACGAGCTCGCCGGCACTGGCATGTCCGGAGACGTGCACCTTGGCGTTGCCCTTGTGGACCACATGGGCGCCCCACCGGGTGAGGCCGTTGATCACCCGGTAGATGGCGTTCTCGTTGCCGGGGATGAGGGAGCTGGCGAGCAGGACGGTGTCGCCCTTGCCGATGCGGATCATGTGGTCGCGGTTGGCCATCCGTGACAGGGCGGCCATCGGTTCGCCCTGGGAACCGGTGCACACCAGAGTGACCTTGTGGTCCGGAAGCTTCTCCAGCTCCTTCGTGCTCACCACCAGACCGGACGGGACCTTCAAATAACCTAGGTCACGTGCGATACCCATGTTGCGGACCATCGACCGGCCCACGAAGGCGACCTTGCGGCCGTGCTGGTGGGCGGCGTCCAGGACCTGCTGGATGCGGTGCACATGGCTGGCGAAGCTGGAGACGATGACCCGGCGCGGCGCGGTGCGCATCACCTGCTCGATCGCCGGATTCAGCTCACGCTCGGAGGTGGTGAACCCGGGCACCTCGGCGTTGGTGGAGTCGGTGAGGAACAGGTCCACGCCCTCCTCGCCGAGGCGGGCGAAGGCGCGCAGATCGGTGATGCGGTCGTCGAGGGGGAACTGGTCCATCTTGAAGTCGCCGGTGTGCAGCACCATCCCGGCCCGAGTGCGGATCGCGACCGCGAGGCTGTCAGGGATGGAGTGGTTGACTGCCACGAACTCGCAGTCGAAGGGCCCGAAGCCGCGCCGGTCACTCTCCCGCACCCGCACTGTGCGCGGCCGGATGCCGTGTTCCTTGAGCTTGGCCTCCAGGAATGCCAGCGTCAGCTTGGAGCCGACGACGGGAATGTCGGACCGCTCGCGCAGCAGGTACGGCACACCGCCGATGTGGTCCTCGTGACCGTGGGTGAGCACCACGGCCACGATGTCGTCCAGTCGGTCTCGGATCGAGGTGAAGTCCGGCAGGATCACGTCCACGCCGGGCTGGGTCTCCTCGGGGAACAGCACGCCGCAGTCGACGATGAGCAGCTTGCCCGCGTGCTCGAAGACGGTCATGTTGCGGCCGATCTCACCTAGGCCGCCCAGGGCGGTGACCCGCAGCCCTCCTTCGGGAAGAGGCGGGGCGGCTTTCAGCTCGGGGTGCGGATGGCTCATACCCTGACGGTACCCGGAGAGCGGGCAGACTGATCCATTGCCTGTGCGATCTCCTTTCCCCGACGGAGCGGGGCACCCGCAGCGGATGCCTGGGCACGATCGGATCATGCCGGTGACCGGGGACAGGGAGGGGCGAAAGCGGTACCACCTCCGTGGCCGAACCGTTCGCCCGGTGGAGGGCGAGCTGGTGGTCGAGGTCGTCGAGCAGCCACGTGGCCAGACCGGTTTCCCACATCCCCTCGTTCCAGGGGCGTCCGTGGCACGTGAGGGCCCCGTCGGTAGGCTCCGGCGGGAGCCCCGCGTAGGCGGGGCGCGGCCTGGTGAGGCTTCCGAGCGGGTGGCGTCTCGTCTGGAGCTGGCTCCTCCGCAGCGGTTCGGGCGTCCAGCCGCTGCCGGCGGGCGACCTGTTCCGCGGCAGCGACGTGGTTGATCGGGGCCTGGGCGAGTGGGTCCCGGGAGCGGTGCAGGGGCGCCTGCCCGGGCAACCGACCCGCCGCACGAGGGCACTCCCCGGTGCGAAATACTCTCCAGATGGGTTCACGCACTTCCCCGATCGGCCGGCCGATCACGATACGGAGGGCCGTTGCGCGGGACGCCAAACGGCTTACGCGGCTCGTACGTGGCTCAGGCGCCTATGAGGGCAAGTACGCAGCCGCAGTCGCGGGCTACCGCGTCGGTCCTGATTACATCGAGGCCCACCGCGTCTTCGTGGCCGTCGGCTCCGACGAGGAGGGAGGCCGGGTCCTCGGGTTCTACTCGCTCGTCCTCGCCCCGCCGGAGCTCGACCTGCTGTTCGTCGCCGACGAAGCGCAAGGACGGGGTATCGGACGACTGCTCGTCGCGCACATGCAGTCCGAGGCCCGTGCCGCCGGGCTCGACCGTGTCAAGGTCGTGTCGCATGTTCCCGCCGAAGACTTCTACCACCGCGTCGGTGCGGTGCTGATTGGAACCGCGCTCGCGAATCCGCCCGCCGTGCTGTGGGACCGTCCCGAATTCGAGTTCCGCGTTCCTTCGGAATGACGCGGTGTGCCGGTCCGCAGGGCACCGGCCTCGCCTTCATGGCGCGCTCTGTGTACGCCGTCGTCTCCGCCCTGGCGGGGGATCGCCTGCGCCAGCGACCTCCTCCCGCCCCCGCATCGGGGGCGAGGCGAGGGCGCTGCCGGACGCCTTTCGAAGGGGTCCTACGAGCGTAGAGGTCGTTTTCGTCTGATGTTTTACCTCGAAATTAGCTGTTTTGTCTGTGGTGTCGGGCCGCCCCAGGGGATGGTGTTCTCGCCGGTGAGGCGGGCCATGAGGTCGGCCATGGCGAGGTGGATCATGGCTTCGGAGCGGATGGGCAGGGTTTCATGGTCGCGGGCGAGGCGGCGGTGGAGCATGAGCCGGCCGTAGGTGCGCTCGATCGCCACCGCTTCGGTATCGGGGTGATGCCCTTGGCCCCGGGTGCGCGTGCGCTGATCTCCATGTCGATGCCGAGGGCGGCGGCATGTTCGAGGAGGTGCCGGCGGTAGCCGCCGACGGCCCAGGCCTCGCGGACGCCGGGGTGCTCGGCGGCAACCTGGTCCAGGAGACGGGTGCCGGCCACGGAATCCTGCACACTCGCCGCGGTGACCAGCATCGCGAGCAGGGGACCAAGCGTGTCGGTGACGGTGCTCCGCTTGCGTCCCGTGGTCTTCTTCCCGGCGTCGGTGCCCTGGCCGACGGCGGGGACGCTGGTGGAGGTCTTGACGCTCTGGGGGTCGGGCGCGCAGGCCGATGGCTCGCCGTCCCGTCCTTCCTCACCTCACCCCAGCGGATCCTGTGTCATACCTACGGCCGGGGCAAGGACCAGCGCATCCCCGTTTCCGGGTGGCCCTGCTCGATCGTCTGCGCGCTGGAGCCGGGCCGCCGCTCGTGGACCGCACCGCTGGACGCGTCGCGTCTGGCACCTGGGGACGACACCGACACCGTCACCGCCCGACAGCTGCGCGGGCTCGTCAAGCGGCTGATCGCCGCAGGCCGGTGGCGGACCGGGGACCCGGACGTCCTCATCGTCGCGGACGCCGGATGCGACGCACCCCGCTTGGCCCGTCTCCTGCGGGGCCTGCCCGTGCAGGTCCTGGCCCGCATGCGCTCGGACCGCGTCCTGCGCAAGGCGGTCCCGCCCAGGCAGCCACGATTGTCCGTTCAGGCGTCGCCCGCGCCGGCTTTCGGTGCCCGGGTTCAGGGGCGGTCGGGTAGGCGGCGGCGAAGTGGACGTGGATCTCCATGGCGAAGCGCGGCGCGAGCTGGGGGGTGCTGTTCGGCCAGTGCGGCGAACTTGAGGCGCTGGGTGATGTCCGTTCGGCTGCGGCACGACGAGCCCTCTCTTTGTTGAAGTTTCACGCAGTTGCTATGGTCGTACCCACAGCTTGAACTTTCAATTTTCTGTCAAGGAAGGCTCGTCTCCCCATGACCGTCACCACCCGCCCTGCCGGTACGACCACCGTCGGTGGCCCTGAGGTCTCCTCTCCTCACGCCTATGACGTAGGTCTGCTGGTCCTGCGCCTGGCGCTGGGCCTGACCATCGCTGCCCACGGCGCACAGAAGCTGTTCGGCTGGTTCGGCGGAGGCGGCCTCGAGGGCACCGGTCAGTTCTTCACCATGAGCGGGTATCCGTCAGGCAGGGCGATGGCGATGGTCGCGGGCCTCACCGAGACCCTCGGAGGGCTCGGTCTGCTCTTTGGCCTCCTCACGCCGCTCGCGGGTGCCGCCGTTCTCGGCACCATGATCAACGCGCTGGCAGTCAAGTGGGGCGGCGGGTTCTTCGCACCCGAGGGGGTCGAGTACGAGGTTCTGCTGGCGGCGGGTGCGGCGGGACTGGCTCTCACCGGTCCCGGCAGGCTCGCCGTCGACCGCTACCTCCCCGGTCTGAAGAAGCATCGGCTGGTGTACGGCGTCATCGCTGTGGTGCTGGCCGTGGTGCTCGCCGGCCTGGTTCTCCTCATCCGCGACTGACCACTGGCGCGGGGGCCCTATCCCCATCTCTTCGGTCAAGGTCGTGGGACAGGACAGCGGCATGACGGTCTGGTTCCGCACCTACCACGAGGACGAGGATCTGTGGCTGTATTCCGAGGTCGACGACGAGGGCTGGGCGGCGCGACAGGTTGAGGTCCGGGGGCGGGACTCACGACCGGTGACAGCGGCCTCTCTGGAGGAAGTGCTGCACTTGCGTGATCACGCCGATCTCGCAGTGGTGGGCCGCTATGAACGGCAGTACGGCGTCCTCGCCGAGGGTCCCGTGGACGGCTGGCAGGGCCAGCCGCAGGCGGCCGAGATCTCCGCGGAGGAGTTCAAGCGGTTGCGGGCTGAAGCGCGGCAGGCTCTCGGCGGTTCAGCCTGACCTGACGGGCTGGGTTCGCAGAATGTTCCGTCGCGGAGCATCGCGAACAAGACGTCGGCCCGGCGCCTGGCGAGGCAGAGCAGGGCCTGGGCGTGGTGCTTCGTTCGGCTGCTCCCGTCGGCTCTCCAGCAGTTCCCCCACGCTGGACACCGTCTCGCCCGCCGCCCGCCGCTGCGCGTTCCGGTCCGCGAGCCGCGCGGCCTGCTGGTCGTTCCGCGCCCAGTTCCCGGCTGGCTGGCCTTCCCGCACCCCGCCGACCGGCGGCGTCGAAGGCGGGGTGGATGTAGCCGAAGCCCATGGTGTTGCGGGTGGCCCGGTCGGCTGGCGGCCCATGACCTTGTGGCCGCCGCCGTCGGGGTCCGGCCGAGTCTCTTGACGTCGACGTGGACGAGTTCGCCGGGCCGGTCGTGTTCGTGGCGGCGGATGACCTCTCCGGTGGGCCGGTTCGGGAAGACCAGGTGGTTGAGGCCGTGGTGGACCAGGATCCGGTGGGTGGTCGAGGCGGACAGGTCAGGGATCGGGCCGATGCGGGCGGGACCGGGCTTTCGGTACTGGCGCAGGCGGTGCGCCTGGGCCTCGGTCGCCGCCGGCGTGCGGTGCGGTGTCGTGCGAGGACGGTTGGGGCGGGCGTGCAGTTCCTGCTCGCCTTCGGCCCGTCAGCGGCGAACCCGCTTGTGGGCGGTGACGCGTGAGATGCCCGTCTCGGCTGCGACGTGCGCGACCGGGCGGCCCGTGAGGCCACGCTCGACGAGAAGCCGCCTGCCGTGGACGGTCGACCGGGCCTTGCGGTGGGACGCTGAGACCTCCGGGCGGCGCAGTCCTGGACGGCTTCACCACACCGGAGGTCTTCGCCGTGATCAAGCCCTGCCGACGTTGACAACGCGGTCTGGGGTGCCGGTCGTACGCGTGACCCGGTAACGGCCCCGTAAGTCCAAGGCCACGGCATCGCTTTGAGCGATACACGCTGCGTGTCTGCGGTGCGTGAGGTGCGGGAAAAGGGGAACCGTCCACGGCGGGCAGCGCGCATATGCCCCTCATCTCTCAGAAGTAACTCATATTTTGTGTGCTTGTAGGGCTGAAGTAAGGGCATCCGGTGGTCAGGAGGTTGATAACGATGGTTCCCCTGCTTCTGGTTCTTCTGCTGGCTCTGATCCTCTTCGGTGCGGGCTTCGCGCTGAAGGCACTGTGGTGGATCGCAGTGATCGTGCTCATCGTGTGGCTGCTCGGCTTCGTCGTCCGCTCCGCGGACAGTGGCGGCCGCAAGGGCCGCTGGTACCGCTGGTAGACGAAAGACGCCCGACGCGAGGAGCGCGTCACGCGCGAGCAATGGGTGGGCCCGGCCGACACGGCCGGGCCCACCGGCGTGAAAGGGAAGCTTTCTTACGGTGGTTCGGAGGGAACGGGCTTATCGGACGCACCGCAGGGTACGTGAGTCATGCACCGGCCCCGCAGACTCAGCAGTGGAACCCTGCTCCTCCTGTCCGCGGGGCCGGTGCTTATCGGGCGCGCATCTGGTTCAGCCGGGTGGCCGGGCCACGCAGTTCGGCCCCGGCGACCATGCCCACAGACGGTGCTGCGCCTGCCGAGAAGCTCATCCGCCCAGCTCGGGCGGTGTGTCGGTACTCGTGGAGGATGCCGCCGAGTCGTCGGTGTCGTCGTATGCCGAGGTGGGTGATCTGCTCCGGATCGCTGTTCGGCATCGGTAAGGGGCGTAACGGGCGGGTACGGGCGATGCCTTGACGGGGTCGGTGGGAGTCGTAGAAGTCTTCGCGCTCGTGTGGCGCGTGGAGCAGGTGTGGTTGATTCCGGATCAGGGTGCGGTCCAGCAAATCGTGTCGGCAGGTCTGCACCCACCTCTCCATGATCGAGTCCATGCGCGGCATCCGTGCTCCGCTGAGTACTGTCTCGATCTCCGCATCGTTGAGGACGGTGCCGAACAAGGCGGGAAACTTTCCGTCCCGGCCCCGGATCCGGCGGCCGACGTGCTCGATCACCGCGCATGCATAGAACCGCGCCCCGGACAAGGTGATCGTTTCCAGGAAGTCGCATGCCGGCAGGACGTCGGCCTGGGAGCGCAGGAAGTCCGCCCATGTACTCGCAGCACGCTCGGGTGCCGGGTCGATCCCGGCTTCCTGGAGGATCTCCCAGACGGAGGAGGCGGCTACCGTAACGCCCGGAACGAGGAGTCCGCCGGGATGCGGCGCTACCAGCGGTCGGAGTTCTCGCGGGCGAGCCGCAGCGCGGCCAGCCGTCATGCCGGGGTGCTCGCCACTCTCGCGAGAGCACCGGTTCCAGCGTCCGTGCTCGAGAATCCGCGCATCCCGCAAACCAGCTCCCACCTCGGCGGATGAGGTTCTCGGCAAGGGCACCGTCCTCGGTGTGCGGACGCCGCGCAGCGCCTGTGCGGCTGCCTTCCGTGAGTCCGATCATGACCGTCGCCGGTCCCCGGCCCACCTAGGATGGGGAGGGTGACCGCAAGCGACATCGACAAGGCGGCCGCGGTGCTGCGCGCCGGCGGACTGGTGGCCCTCCCGACCGAGACTGTCTACGGACTGGGCGCCAATGCCGAGGACCCCGCCGCCGTCTCGCGTATCTTCCAGGTCAAGGGGCGTCCGCCCACCCACCCGCTGATCGTCCACATCGCCGGTGCGGAGCACCTGGACGGTTGGGTGAAGGACGTGCCTGAGGCGGCCCGCCTGCTGTCCGAGCGCTTCTGGCCGGGACCGCTCACGCTGGTCCTGCGCCGCGGTGCCCGCGTGCCGCTGGAAGCGACCGGGGGCCTGGAGACGGTCGCTGTGCGTGTGCCGGACCACCCGATCGCGCTCGAGCTGCTGGAGGCGTTCGGCGGCGGCATCACGGCTCCGTCCGCCAACCGCTTCGGCTCGGTCAGCCCCACCACCGCAGACCACGTCCGTGCCGAGCTCGGCGACGCCGTCGACTTCGTACTGGACGGTGGCCGCTGTGAGGTCGGCGTCGAGTCCACCATCGTCGACGTCACCGGCGAAACCCCGGCTGTCCTCAGGCCCGGCGGGGTGACCCGCGAGGACCTCGAAGCGGTGCTGGGATACCCACTCACCGTGCCGGCGACCAGTCACGTCCGGGTGCCGGGCCAGCATCCCTCGCACTACGCACCGCGTGCGCGAGTCGTCCTGGTCGAGCCCGAGAAGGTCATCGCCGAAGCGGCACTCGCTTCCGACCTGGGGCACCAGGTGGGCGTCTTCCTCCCCGCCGCGTTCGCCGACGCTCCGGTGCATGCGCACGCCGTGGTGGCGGTCCCCGCCTCTATGGCAGCCTACGCGCGCGGCCTGTACGGGTTCCTTCGAGAACTCGACCAGAAGGGATGCGACCTCATCGTCGCCTCCTTGCCGGCGGAGGAGGGGCTAGGACTGGCGATCGCCAACCGGCTCCGCCGCGCCGCGGGGCCCCGTACCGTCGTGTGACCACCGCCGGCAGCCGAAACCGTTTCAGGCCCTGACCCACGTGACAGCCCGCGGCCCAGCCGGGTCGGCGCGGGCCGCGGGCTGGACTCGCGGTCGATTCGTGTGGGCGGGGGGTCAGGACGCGGTGGGAACCGCGACGTCGAGGCCGCGGGCGGCGACGAGCTGGGCGCTGCCGTCGGCCAGACGGTAGGACAAGCCCACCACGCCGAGGCGGCCGTCAGCCACCCGCTCGGCCAGGACGTGGGAGCGTTCCAGCAGCAGGTCCACGGTGTGCTCGATGTGCTCGGCCAGGACCTCCTCGGCGCTCTCGCGTCCGGCGGCGCGGGCTGCCAGCACGCTCGGGGTCACCCGTTCGACGACGTCCCGGACGAAGCCACCCGGCGTCTGCCCGTTCTCCAGAGCCGAGCAGGCCGCGGCGACGGCGCCGCACGAGTCGTGACCGAGCACCACGACCAGCGGCGCGTTGAGAACTGCCGTGCCGAACTCGATGGAGCCGAGCACCTCCGTACCGGCGACGTGGCCGGCGGTGCGCACCACGAACAGGTCGCCCAGGCCGCGGTCGAAGATGATCTCGGCGGCCAGCCGGGAGTCGGAGCACCCGAACAGCACGGCGAACGGCTTCTGGGACGGGGCGGTCTCGGTGCGGCGGACGGCGTCCTGGTTCGGGTGCTTAGGCGTGCCGGTGACGAAGCGCTGGTTGCCGGCCATGAGCAGCTCGAAGGCATCGTGGGGTGTCGGCGTCTGAATCTTCTCGGTCATAGCGGCAGAATACGAGGCCCTACCAGCGGTCGCACCGCCTGGTCTCGTTGGCCAGCGTCCGGCGGGGCCGTGAGCCGCTCCTGCTGCTGGCGCCCGCGGACCGCCCCGCCGGCCTCCGTCAGCGGTCGTCGTTCATGGTGTCGTGCTGGGCCGGGCGCTTTGCCGTGTGCTCCAGCCCGGCACTGTGGGAGCCCTTGACCAGGACGATGTCCCCGGGCTGGATCATCTCGCGGGCCAGGGGGAGGGCGTGGTCGCGGTCGCGGGGGCTCGACCGTGCGCGAGTCGACCACGGCGGGCGCGGTCACCAGCACGGACGCATCCGGCATGTCTCACAGCCGGCCGCCGACGGCCGCCGCGACAGCTTCGAGCGAAAGAGCGATCACGACACGCACTCCCCGGCAGCAGAGCCCGCCCGGCACGGCGAGTGCCCACCGGTTCGGTCCACCCGACCGTAATGCCTGCATGAGCCGGTACACATCACGTACTCCACAAGACCGGTCGGCCCGGACGTGAGCTGGAGGAGCTGCCCGTTCGATCCGTGCTCCCTCCTCGTGCGACAACCTCGCCGGTTCCCCCCGTGGTCTGTCAGCGAGCACCGCCTTCCTGCCGGGTGCAGGAAGCGGGGGGTTCAGGCTACTGAGGCAGTGGCCGGGGCCGGTGGCCGCTGAGGTCGGCGTCCGGCTGCGCTTCGTGGAAGTCCAGCCCCAAGTAGATGCCGCCCGCCCATTCCATCGGCGTCTGGTGCCCGATGTAGTCTCTGGCGCCCGAGTCGTCGGTGAGGTCCCAGTCCGAGAAGTAGTCCGTGACCCGCAGCACCGCCTCCTCGTCGCTGATCCCGAAGCGGCTGGCCATCGCCGCGACGATCTCCCGCACCAGGTCGAGCTCCTCCTCACCGGCCGGGACCGGAAGTCCGGTCAGCACCGTGCCGAAGCGGTGGCCACGGGCCCGCAGGCCGTCCCTGACCCGCTCCGCGAACGCCTGAGCGTGATCCTCGTCGCGCTCCGACATGGCCTGGGTGCCGGGCGATCGGCCCGCCTCGCGGTCAGCGGCCAGCTCCGCCAGGTCGCGTGACCGCAGTGTGCGCTCCTGCTCCCCGCCGAGCCGGTCGGCGAGGGCGCAGGCGGCGTCGAAAAGCTCCGTGCCGCCGGGGTCGGCCACGAGGTCGAACACGGTCCGGGCGAGGTCGAGGAGCAGTCCGACGGTTTCGTCGTGGGGAACGGAACCCGCGGCGAAGTCCTCGATGGCGAGCGCGAGATCCGCCCGCGCGAACCCGACCTGGTACGGCTCCACCCGGTCCTCGCCCTCTCCGTAACCGAAACGCAGCATGGCCCCGGCCGTGTCGTGAGCCCGGCACAGGCCGTCGCGTACCGACCCGTACCAGGGGGAGGCAGCCGGCGGCTGCAGGGCGGCGCAGCACCGCCCCACCGTCAGCAGTGCCGCGGTCACCAGGTCGGCCTGGGTGCCCTGGGGCAGTACCCGCGGCTCCAGCGGCCCCGGCGCGTCCCACGGGTCGGCGGCGTCCATGTCGTCCCCGGTGTGCGCGTCGTTCTCGACGTCCGGCATCGGTTCCCCCTCTCTCATGCCGCGAACGCAGGAAACCGTCCCGGTACGCTCGAACCGAGCGTACCGGGACGGTGATCAGGTATTTCGGTCCATGAGGGCCGAGGGCACCACAGTCAGACCAGTCCCGAGAAGAACATGACGAAGAAGCTCGCCGCCCAGCTCATGGAGAAGGAGATCGGCGTCGGCTCCACCGCCCGGCGTCGCGGGACCACGGTGAAGAGCGGTGCCGCAGGTGGTCGTGTTCCCGCCTTGCCCCCGTCGAGCGGAAGCCGCCGTCACGACGCCGCACGATCTGCACGGTGATGCCCGTGGCCTCCTGGGTCCGGGCAGGGAAGCCGGTGCCGCGACAGCCCTGGTCCGCCCGCACATGCCGCAGGTGTGGAAAGTTCTCCCCGGCCCGGGAGAAGAGGACCGCGGCGCCGTCACGGTCGCCGACGCCGGCCGGACCGACGCAGGTGAGCAGGACGGTGCCACGGGTGCCGGCCGGGAGATGGCGTCCGACACCGCTGACCTTCTCGCCGCCGTCGCGGCCGTGGAGAAGGCGAGCCTCGTCCCCGCCTCGCGCAGGTTGCGGAACGCCCAGGCGTGCGACCAGTGGTGCTCGCCGACGCCCTCGGCCCCGTACTTGCCCGGACCGGCGGCGTCCGGGGCGCAGTGCCGCGGCTGCATGCAGGCCACGACGTCGAGCTCGGCGAACCGGCCGTCCTCGCCGTGGTCGGCGACCGGGTCGCGGGCGCCGTGGCCTTCGGAGTCGGCGACGGCAAGGTCACGGCCCTGATCGGCGTCGCCGCAACCGACCGGCTCGCGCGCCTCAACGAGGCGTGGCGGCAGCACGAGGCCGGCGAGCCGGTCATCGGCGCGTGGTGACGAGGGTGCGGGAATCGTCGGCATCCCTGAGAACTCGGCTCGGAGACCTCCGGACCGACGGCCTTGACCTCAAGCCGGCTTGAGGTCCCAGAGTGATCCGTACGAACACCGAAACCGCGGATGTCAAAGCCGTCGAACAGGTCGTGGCCGCCGTCGAGCGCGCCCAGCGTGCCAAGGACGTGGACGCCTTCCTCGCGCTGTTCCACCCGGACGCCCTGTGGACGACCGCCCACGGCAAGGTCCTCATCGGCTTGGACGCGATCGCCGAATTCACCCGCTCCGTGCTGCCTGCCGCGAACTGGGACGGAGAGGTCACCTACGAGGCGGTGCACACGCAGTTCCTGTGGCCCGACGTGGCGGCGGTCAAGGTCCGCCAGGTCTACCCGTCGGTGCTGTGCCCAGGAACAGGCCGAACCCGAAGACCCAGCAGAGTCCCACGCGCCTGCCGTTCGACCATGGCACCGCGCTCCGCCCCCTGGAGGCCGTAGGCATCGGCGAGGAACCAGTCTCGGGAGGGGTTGGCCTACAGGCTGCGGCAGATCTCGCGAGCCCGGTCCAAGTCCTTCTTCGCCGTCGCGTCGAAGTCGAAGACCTGGGCATGGCGGTCCTGCGCGCGGCGAATGGCCTGTGCGAGCTCCTTGTACTTCGCGTCGCCCGCTGCCGCCGACGCGGAGAGCGCCCCGGCGGCCGCAAAGCGGTTGAAGGCGATCTCGCCAGCAGGCCCCTTCTCCGTGTACTTCGCCGCATCGAATCCGTCGAGCGCCTCGCAGGCGGCACGGGCATCTGCTGCCGGGGCTCCGCCGGCAGGGGAGTCGGAATCAGTGCTCATCGCCCATGCGGTGCCTGTCCCCGCGGCGCCGAGTACGAGCCCGGCGACGAGGGAGAGCACCACGGTCCTCGTGCGCGTGGCCGGCTGCTCGTAAGACGTCGAGGCGGGGGCGAGGGGCGTGGAGGGCTGCTGTGGCTGCATCCGGCCAAAGGTAGCGTGACTGTTCACGGACCGGGCGGGGGGCCCGAGGCACTGCTCGAGCAGCTTTCAGCGGTCGGGGCGGTCGGGGCGCGACGCCGGGGGCGACGGCCCGGCCGGCGGACCTGGCTGCCCCGTCGCGATGCAGTATCTCGCCCCTGACGGCGATCGCGTCTTCACCGACGACATCATCGATGACTACAGCCGGAGCCGGAACTGGCAGGGACGCCCAGGACCGGCCGAGGTACCGCGGGACTTGCTGATCCTGCCCCTCCACACGAGGACGTGGCCGCGACCATGGGATGGGGCCCTCAGGAGGTTGAGCGGCACCGCGAGCCTTCTGACTGTAGGGCCACCTGACGTCGTCGTGCTCGGCAGTAGATCCTCGGGCCTGTGCAGCTCCTGCTTTGCGACGCTTATCACCGGGTCCGATCTTGGCCACCGAATGATGTTCACGAAGACATCGGGGCATCGCTGCTGTCCCCGGACGTGTATGTGTACTCACCATAGAGGGAGAACGGTATGGGGCCATTAGAACTCCGCCGCGCAGTTGAGGTAGGACGAGCGACTGCTTCAGAGCTGGGCCTTCAGGTCGACGATGCGATCGTCATCCACAACTCGGACCGCGTCGCGCTGCGCCTGGCCCCTTGCGAGGTTCTGGCTCGGATCGCACCGCTGGGGCATCTGGCTGATTCCGAGTTCGAAGCAGAGGTTGCTCGCCGTCTCGCCGACGTCGACGCTCCGGTGGCTGAGCTTGAGCCTCGGGTCGAGCCCCGAGTCTATGTGCGTGGTGCCTTCGCCATCTCGCTCTGGACCTACTACGAACCGGTGGGATCAGAGGTCGCCCCGGCCGACTACGCAGACGTGTTCTTGCGGCACCATGCCGCCCTGCGCCAGATCGATCTGGCCGCACCGCATTTCACCGATCGAGTCGCCGTGGCACTGAGAGAGGTGAACGACCGGGACCAGTCCCCCGAGCTGCCCGATTCTGACCGGAAGCTCCTCAGCGACACGCTCAGTGGACTGAGCGCCGCGATCAGCATCGACAAAGCCGACGACCAGCTGTTGCACGGGGAGCCCCATCCAGGCAACCTCCTGAACACGAGGAGAGGGCCGCTCTTCGTAGACCTCGCCACCTGCTGCCGTGGGCCGGTCGAGTTCGACCTCGCCCATGCGCCCGAAGACGTGGGAAGGCGCTATGCGGGGGCTGACCACGACCTGATCCACTGGTGCCGCGCCTTGAACTGGGCGATGTTCTCCGCCTGGCGCTGGCGCCAGGACGACCAAATGCCCGACCGGGGCCACTGGAGAGTGGAGGGCCTCGACCAGGTTCGTGCTGCACTCGATCGCTGCGGATCGGGCCGGACTTGAGACAGACGAACTGCCGGGCGGCCCCGATCCGCTGCGCCGTCGGTTCACAGTGGTCACGACCGCCACCGCACGCCTTCAGCCGGTCGCCCCGAGGTCATCGCTCAGGTCGTTCCGGAGGCGCAAGGCTTCGGGGAGGCCCCGCAGGCGTGCCGGGCTCGTCTGCGGGAGGCGGTGGAAGCACTCGATGGCGCTCCCCACCGTCTTCAGCGCCTGGCGGAGGTCTCCCAGCGAGGCGATCAGCATGGCGTATCCGAGCAGCGTGCCGGCGAGGCTCGGCAGGTAGTCCGGATCGTCGCCAACCAGCCGGTCCAAGAGCTCTATAACGCCTTCCATCACGAGCGCGGCAGCTTGTCCTTGCTCGGCCGCCGCCATCTCGGCGGCCAGGCCGCTCAACACCGCTGCGAGCGATCCCTCCCTGGCGACGACCAGCTCGACCGGGTACCAGCTGCGCCAGATCTCCGACGCGGTGAGCCCCACTTCAACAGCGAGGTCGGGACGGCCTGCCTCCCCCAGCCGACGGCAGAGGGGTACCAGAGCTTCCTCGATCTCGTCGACGTCGGTGGCCACCGGGTCCGCGTTCAGGAGCCTGCCGAAGACCTCCACCGCGTTCAGTTCCGCCTCGGCCGCGCTTTCGTGGCGGCCGGCCGCCCACTGTCTCGTGGCCAGGGTCTGCAACGCCCCCACCAGGCTCCGGCCTACCGCCACCAGGCCCCGGCCTCCGGTGTCCAGGTCTGCCTTCGCGGTCTCGAAAAGCAGTTCCACGGCCTCCTCGAGCGGCTCGAAGAGCCGGTCCTCACAACCTGCTTCCAAGAGAAGGTCCGCGAGCCTCAACAGCTGGTGTGCGAGCCATACTCGCAGCTCCACGGTGCCGCCGGCAGCGAGTCTGCGGGATATCTCGAGGGCCTGTGCCTGGGCGGCTAGAGCATCGACGTGCCGGCCGGCCCCGGAGAGCAGGCCACCCAGCTCGGCAAGAGCAAGAGCGAGGAGAGGCTCGTACTCCTGGGGCTCTTCGGCCGCCAGCTCGCGGTAATTGTCTACGGCTGCCCGGATGTGGGCGAGTGCCTCGTCGGCCTGCTCCGTTCGGCGCGCGACGACGCCCGCCCTGTACTGCGTGCGCGCGAGCTCCGGCCTGCCGGTTCCGGGGGCCGCGTCCGACAGTCGTCGACGGACCTCCACCATCTCCCGGAGCACCGGAAGCGCCTCTTCGGGACGGTCCTTCTCCAGCGGCTGCGCCAGGAGGCCCAGCGACCGCGCCAGTGCAGGGTCGTAGGCAGCCGGGTCCCGGGCAGCGAGGCGCCGCCTGATCTCCATGGATCTGTGAACCACGGCGCTCGCCTCCCACTGCCGGCTCTCCGCGGTCAGGAACACCGCCAGGTTCTCCAGGCAGTCCGCCAGCCGATCCTCGTACTGCGCCGGGTACTCCGCAACGAGCCGCTCCCAGATCCGGACGGCGGCCTCGATGTGGGGCAGCGCCTCCCTCGTGCGGCCCAGGATGTGCAGCCGCCCGCCGAGATCCGTCAGCGCGGACGCGAGGTGCGGCTGGTAGGCCCCGGGTTGCGGAACGTAGGCCCAGATGTCGCTGGTGATCCGGCGATATCTCTTCACTGCTTCCTCAGTCGCCTCGAGCGCTTCGTCATGGCGGTCGGCGTCGACGAGGTGGTTACCGAGGTTGGCCAGCGATACGGCGAGCTGCGGTTCGTACCGTGAGCGATCGCTCGCTGCGAGCCGCCGTCGGATCTTCACCGCCTGACATTCGGCGTGCAGAGCTTCCTCCGTGCGTCCCGTCTCCGTGAGACGTATAGCGAGGTGGGACAGCAAGTTCGCCAGCGCGGGTTCGGCGGATGCCGGATCGAGTGCCGCGCGCCGACGAGCTTCCTCGACCAGGCCCTCGACAAGCTGAAGGGCGACTGAGCTGAGCAGGGAGGGGGATCCGGACGGAACGGGAAGGGACTTCGACACCTCCTCGACCACGTGGACGTCCAGTGCCGCGCCGGTCAGCGCCGACTCCATGACCGAGGTGACCTGTGCGCCGTCCCTGGCCCGCCCGGCGTTGTAGTGAGCGGTCACGGCGCGGGAGAGGACGGTGAGGATCCGGGCCTGCTGCGCGGAGCCAGCGGCCCGGAGCAGGTCCGGAAGCCGAATCCTGCTCCTGACGAGGACGGCCGCGGAGTGGAACTCGGCGACGCGGTCGGGCTGGAGCGACCCCCAGTAGCGGTCCGGTTCGGCCGGGTACAGCCTGGCCACCCACTCCGCGGTGCCCGGGATCCGGTCGGCAGGCAGATCCGGAATCGTATGAAGCACCTGGGCGGCCTCGTCCGCGGAGCGCGCCCCGGTCAGGGCGGCGACGGCGACCACGGTCCCCAGGGTGCTGGTCGGCAGGCCCAGCCGGAACGCAGGGGCGTCGGCGGCGCTTTCCCAGAAGCGTCCCTCGTGCTCCAGCAGGATTCTTTCCGCGGGTGCGTCCGCCGGTACGTCCGCGGGCCGGGGCCCTCGCTGCAGCAGTCCGCCCAAGGCGGTCATCTGCAGGGTCAGAACGCTGTCATACCGGGCGTGGGCCAGGTCGTCCGGAGGGTACAGGCCCGAGGCCAGCCCCGCCCAGTCGTGACCGGGCAGCGAGGAGACGCAGGGCAGGAGGAGCGCCAGGTCCCGGGCGGCCTCCTCGAAGGCGGTCCGCCGCTCTTCCGTGGTTCCCCACCCGCCGGGCACCAGCGGGCCCAGTTCGGTGACGGGCGCTCCGGCCAGCAGCCTCCGTACAGCGGGCAGGGCGGTCATCGGGTCGCTGCGCCACTCCCCGTCCGACCGGGCGAGAAGCAGCACCCGGACCCGGTGGCGGGAGCCATGAAGGTGGGTGATGATCCGTCGCACCAAGCGGGGCCGGGTCTCCGCGTAGTCGACGACGATCAGCAGCGGCAGGGCCGTGGTGAGCGGTGTGAGATCGGGGGCGGCGTCGTGGTCGGTGAGGTCGGAGCGCAGATGACCGGTGACCCAGCCCCGGCGGCGCAGGTCGTCGGCGAGGCGGCGGGCCAGGCGGGACTTGCCCTGACCACCGGGCCCCGTGAGGACGCGGACCTGTGCCGCGGCGGGACCGTCGGCGCACCAGGACGTCAGGTCGGCGAGTTCGGCGTCCCGGCCGCGGAAGGTGACGGCTTCGGCGTCCGCGCGGAGCAGGGCGGTCGGCGAGTCCAGTACACGTACCGGGGCGGCCGGAGCGAACAGGCCGACGGTCTCCACGGGTTCGAGGACGGGTTCCCATCCGGTGCGGTGATGGACGATGGCCAGGAAGTCCTCGTCGGCCAGCAGGTGGGCGGCCGGTGTGGCGGTCAGTCTGGACCCCCCGTCCGCCCTCCGGTCGCGGCGGACGAGCCCGCACAGCAGGTCGTCGCCGGCCAGGGCGCCGTCGCTGAGGACGGCGGCCCCCGATATGCCGGACCAGCGGCCGCTGTCCTGGCTCCGGGACCGCACGGGCACAGTGGGTTCGGTGCTGAGGATCTCGTAGCGCCCGGCCAGGGTGCCGGTTCCCGGCGCGATGTGGCCGGTGAGCTGTTCGTCCCAGCGTTCGCCGCCCACCGGGTCCTTCTGCATCCGGGGAAATCCGGTGAGGGTGACCGGCCAGGGACGTGTGCCGATGAGGTGGCCGAACCGCTGGAGGAGGAGGGGGTTGGCCAGGGACTCCGGTGTCTGCCAGTCACCGCTCTCGGTGATCTCGACCAGTGCCGCGTCGACCGTCTCGTCCTGCCGCCGCCAGAGGACGACCGCGGGGAACTCCTGGCTGCTCACGTCCGGACGGGCGACCGTCACCGCACCGGACGGCGCGTCGGCCAGGACATGGGCGGCGGTCAGGACAAGTCTCGGCGCGATCAGGTAGCCCGAACCGAAGACCCGGGTCTCCGCGCCCGGTCTTCGGGCCCGGACCTGTACTCGACGGTCGAACTCCACGATCCCCCCTGTCGTGCCGGTCCGCTCGCTGCTGGACGTCCCTATTCGTCGTCGCTGACGTCGATGTCGCCGCCCTCGGGCAAGTGGGGCCGCAACGCCACCGTCACCGTGTGGGTGGCTGTCCGGGTGTTCTCCTTCTTGCCGTTCAGACCGATGACGCTCCATCGCAGGCCGCCGTCGACGCCTTTCGTCCCGGTCAGCTCCAGGCCGAGCTCGAGCGTGATCTCCTCCAGCGCGAACAGCACGCCCCGAGGGCCCTGGCCCGCCGTGTCGGCGATCCGCTCCTGTGCCTCTGCGATCTGGTCCCGCAGCAGGGTGATCGCATCGGCCAGGTCCATCATCTGCGGGTCGGACCCGCCGTTCGCACCGGTCATCTCGCCCCGTCTCCCTCGCCCCGGTGTGCTCCACCGCCGCCACGACGAGGACCGTCCGGATGCCCTTGTCCTCTGACCCTCCAGAGAAGCCGGCCGCCACATCGACCACCGGTTCAGCCACTGTAATGCGCGGCCGGGCGTACGGCTCCTGGTCTCGGAGAAGTCGTTGGGCGGTTCTCCGGGCCTGTACCCGGGGTCTACGTCAGCGGCAGTCAGTTCTTGTTCTTGGCGGGATCACGAGGGGCGGTGCAGGGGGATCAACTCTGCCGCCGCAGGCGGCGACTTCCTGCCGAAGCGGCGTGTTGTCGTGGTGAAGTTCGGCAATCGCGATGGCGGCGGCATCCAGACGGCGCTGCAGCGTGGTGCGCCCTCGCGGGCCTTCTCCGTCGCCGCGACGGCTGCCGCCACACCGCACTCGATGCCGCCCAGAAGGCCACCTGCCGGCGCACAGGCGACTGCCCAGACCCTGGTGGTGTGCGGTATCCGCACCGCTCGCGCGGTCTTGGGGCCGCCATATCGTGCCGGCGGCCAACTCCATGGCCGGGCTGGTGTCGACGGGGGAGCGGTGAGCACGGCGGTGGGGGGCCTGCTGTCCTGGTCCACATGCTTTTGGACATGGCGTCCGAGGGACGCGCACGCATCCTGCATGCGGTCGACGGTCGCCGTCGTGAGCGGAGGCCACCAGTGGAGCAGCGCTTTGTGGCGCTGCCGACGCGGGGGCCCGCATCCGGCGGGCGCCTGAGAGGGGCACTGTTTCCTCAGGAGTGGCGCAATGCCGATCGAGTACCAAAACCGGTAGGCGGAGCCACGAGAGGGAGCGTCCACCGATCGTGGAGAGCTTCACTACGAGGTTGTCCGCTCCGGTAGCGTTGAGGCAATTCGGTCGGTGGGCTTACGGCTGGGGCAATCAGTAGGAAAACCGGCGGCAGGTGCGGCTGGGGGACATCGACAGGGGAACCGGACGATGGCCACGGTCTACCGCGTGGTGACCATGAACGACGAAGGCCAGGAGCAGAGCGCTCAGTACTTCGACGCGGACGGTCGGGAGATCGATGATCCCCACCTGTCCAGGGGGCGTATCCCTTCTCCGCAGCGGCAGCCTGTGGACCCGCCCGCCACTTCGGAGCGGGAACGGGTGTCAACCGTTCCCGGAAACGTCGTGTTCGACCCGGTGTGGTGGGAGGATCTGAGGGGGTGCACGGCTGTGTTCCTGCCGGGCGATCCCCCGCGCTCCGGACGGATCGCTTTCCACGCCCAGGGAGGGCGGCCGCCGACCGGTGCTCCCACCGAAGACCTCCTGGTGGTCCTTCCGCACGGTCGCGGCGGGCGGCGACGGACCGTTCCCGCGGTGGTGTGCCCGCTCGCCGACGTTCTGCCGTTGCTGCTCGACG
Organism: Streptomyces sp. NPDC029152; assembly: GCF_055564355.1. Classification (NCBI taxonomy): domain Bacteria; kingdom Bacillati; phylum Actinomycetota; class Actinomycetes; order Kitasatosporales; family Streptomycetaceae; genus Streptomyces; species Streptomyces sp. NPDC029152. The sequence continues at coordinate 514,224 of NZ_JBVHWR010000002.1, forward strand.
AGCCGCCGGAGCGGCTTGCCGCGACAGGTGCCGCGTGGCACCACGCGGCCCTCTACGCGCTGCACATGGCCGGCCGAGGGCTGTTGCTGCCCGGGCTGAGTGCCGGCGGGTACGACGCCTGGAGGCTGGGGCCGTTCTCGCAGGAGGACGCCGGCTGGGTACGGGCATTGGCCGGGTCTCTTGACCCCGCCGCGTACGCGACTTCGTTGCAGCAGGCCGGGCGTGGACGTACTCCGCTGCTTCTGCCGCATCCGTACGACCGGCTGCGTCTGTTCCTGGACGCGGTGGCCGACTTGCTGCCGCGCACGCCCGCCGCTGCCGCCGCTGCGGGGCAGGCCGCTTTCGCCGGTCGGGACCCCAGGCATCTGCCGGAGCTGTGGGGCTGGGCCGCCAAGGTCGCCGACGGCCGGGACGCCGGTGTCCAGGTCTCCCTCCGCCTTGAACTGCCGGGTACGGAGGGGTGCTTCGACGACACCGACGACGGCACGGGCACGGCGGACCGCCTCGCAGCGGTGGTGCGGTGTGTGCCCCAGGTGCGCTCGCTGGCGGATCCGTTGCTGCTCGCCGACCTGGCCGAGGTGCGGCGGGGGACCGTGGACGGATTCGGTCCTCGTGACCGTGCGCGGGTCGATGCGACGCTGCGTGCGGCCGCCGAGGTCTGGCCCGTACTCGCCGGACTGCTGGAACCGGCCGGGACGGACGCACTGGACGTGGACGACGACGCCTTCCTCGCCCTGCTGGACGACGGCATCGGTGCCCTGGCACAGGTGGGTGTGGCGGTGCACCTGCCGAAGGACCTGGTCCGGGACCTCGTCGTACAGGCAGTCGTCGAGCCCGGGAGCGGTTCGCCGGACGAAGAGCCGGAGGGATCGGGCTTCTTCACACCCGACGCGCTGCTCTCCTTCCGCTGGGAGCTGGCGGTGGGCGACCGCACTCTCACCCCTGCGGAGCTCGACCGGCTGGCGCAGGCCGGGCGCCCGCTGGTGCGGCTGCGGGACCAGTGGGTCGTCGTCGACGAGGCGCTGGTGCGCAAGGCCCGGAGTCGGTCGCGTCAACTGGGCGCCCTGGAGGCGCTGTCGGCCGTTCTCACGGGCGAGGTGGCGGGCGACGACGGATCCGTCACCCCGGTGCGGCCGAACGGATGGCTTGCCTCCCTCCACGACCGGCTGACCGCACCGGAGCACGCCGCGGATGCCGAGCTACTGCCTCCCGCCGGACTGGAGGCCACCTTGCGCGGGTACCAACTGCGCGGCCTGGCCTGGCTGGACCGGCTCACCCGTCTCGGCCTGGGCGCCTGCCTCGCGGACGACATGGGGCTCGGCAAGACGATCACCGCCATCGCCCTCCACCTGCGCCGACAGGAGGATCCGAGGACGGCCGGCGGCCCCGCCCTGGTGGTGTGTCCCGCCTCGCTGCTCGGCAACTGGGGGCGAGAGATCGACAGATTCGCGCCCGGTACGCCCTGGCGCCGCCATCACGGACCCGCACGTGCCCTCGATGACATCCGGCCCGGGGAGATCGTCCTCACCACCTACGGCACGCTCCGCCGTGACCTGTCCGACCTCTGCGGGGCCGGACCGTGGGGACTCGTGATCGCCGACGAGGCGCAGCACGCCAAGAACCCCGCCTCGGTCACCGCCAAGGCCCTGCGCGCCCTCCCCGCCCAGGCCCGGGTGGCGCTCTCCGGCACACCGGTGGAGAACAACCTCACCGAACTCTGGTCGCTCCTGGACTGGGCCACGCCCGGTCTGCTCGGCCCGCTCACCGCCTTCCGGGACCGCTACGGCCGGGCAGCCGAACGCGCCGCCCGCGGCAGTGAGGCCGAGGCCGACGCCGCTGCTGCCGCACGGCTCGGCCGCCTCATCCGCCCCTTCGTGCTGCGCCGCCGCAAGTCCGACCCGGGCATCGCCCCCGAGCTGCCGCCCAAGACCGAGACCGACCACCCGGTCCGGCTGACCCGGGAACAGACGGTGCTGTACGAGGCACAGGTGCGAGAGTCGATGGACGAGATCCGCAACGCACAGGGCATCACCCGGCACGCTTTGGTCCTCAAACTCCTCACTGCCCTCAAGCAGATCTGCAACCATCCCGGCCAGTACCTGAAGGAGGACACGGCGGCCGGCCTCACCGGACGCAGCGGCAAACTCGAACTCCTCGACGAGCTGATCGACGTCCTCCTGGCCGAGAACGCGTCTGTGCTGGTCTTCACCCAGTACACGCGGATGGCGCGGATGCTGGAGGCGCATCTGGCCCGGCGCGGTGTGCGGACGCTCCTGCTGCACGGCGGGACACCGGTGCACCGCCGCGAGGAGATGGTCGACGCCTTCCAGAGGGGCGAGGTCCCCGTGTTCCTGCTTTCCGTGAAAGCAGCCGGCACCGGCCTCAACCTCATCCGGGCGTCCCATGTCGTCCACTACGACCGCTGGTGGAACCCCGCCGTCGAGGACCAGGCCACCGACCGCGCCCATCGCATCGGCCAGACCCAGCCGGTCCAGGTCCACCGGCTGGTCACCGAAGGCACCGTCGAGGAGCGCATCGCACAGCTCATCTCCTCCAAGCGCGACCTTGCGGACTCGGTCCTCGGCGGAAGCCGGGGAGAGGCCGCGATCAGCGACCTGACCGACGACGAACTCGCCGACCTGGTCGCCCTGCACACCATCACCGACCGGAGCAGCAGATGAGCCGCAACGGCACAGGCAAGCGCCCCGTTGATCTGGTCCTCCCGAAGCCGCCGCCGGTACCGGGGCAGCGGAAACTGACGGAGGGGCCGTGGGGCATCCTGTGGATCGCAGCCCTGGAAAGTCCCCGTGGTCGGGACTCCGGGCATACGGCAAGGCTCGACCGCGCTCGCACCTATGCCCGGCGCGGGGCGGTCGGAGACATCACCGTACGCGCGGGCGAACTGTCCGCTCGGGTCACCGGTAGTGGCCGCCGCCCGTACAGGGTCACACTCCGTGTTCCCGAACTGCTCGAGGCGGAGGTGGACCGGCTGCTCGAGGCATGGACGGACGATGTCGACGCCGCCGCCGAACTGTCCCGCGGGGAGCTCGGCGAGGCAACCGCGCGCATCGCCGTCTCCGAAGACATCGCCCTGGTGCCCAGGCCCGGCATCACCGACTACGAGTGCACCTGCCCCGACTGGGGCTTCCCCTGCAAACACGCGGCAGCAGTCTCCTACCAGTACGCCCGGGCCATCGACGCCCGCCCCGACGCCCTCCTGCTGCTGCGTGGCCACCACTTGGACTTCGTGCGTAAGGAAGCAGCGCTCCGGCGCGCCGAACGCGAGGCCGCCGCTGCCGAACAGGCTGCTGAAGAAGCGGAACTGGCCAGGGCGGGCGCGGCTCGCGGAGTCCCGGCCGGCGAGGCGTTCGCGCGGGCCAGGCAGGAAGGCGGTCTGCCGCCCCTGCCGGAGCTTCCCGCTCCAGCGGCCGGGCCCGTCACCGTCGGGCCGTTCCCGGATCCGGGCCGCGAGGACAGCCTTGTCGCCCCTGACCGGCTGTGCATGCTGGCCGACGACGCCGCCCACCGTGCCGCCGATGCCTACAGCCACGCGGTCGCCGCCGGGGGCGCCCCCGCCGCCCGGCTCTGGCTCGACACCGACCCCTGGCTGGACACCGTCCGGCGCGCGGCACGAGCGGACGGCGACCCTCGTGTCGTCGGCCGTCTGCTGAACAGTTCGGACCGGGCGCGTGCACGGCTCGCGCGGGCAGGCGCGGCGTGGAAGCACGGGGGCCAACGCGCACTGGCCGTCCTCGACGGAGGCCAGGTGCCACCGCGTGCCGCGGAGACCGTGGCACGCGAACAACTCCTGACCCGGCTGCTTCCCGGCCCGTCCGGCCCTCCTCTGCTGCGCCGCACCGGCGGTCGTCTTCAGCTGGTCGGCAAAGGTGTCGAGTTGCGGTACGGGCCGGACGGTCACTGGTACCCGTTCCGCAAGCAGTCCGGTCAGTGGTGGCCGGCCGGCCATCCCTCCCAGGACGCCGTGGAGGCTTTGCTGCCGATCCTGCCGGGGACATGACCGGCCGGGTCAGCTCCACACCTCGTCCGGTGGATCACTCGGGGGCGACTACCGTCCGTCCACGCCCACCAGCAAACCGCAGGCCCGACCGACCGCAGGCTTTTGAACCGGACGACATCCGGCGACTCGCACAAGGCCCACTCGGATCTCGAAGAGGTCGGGACGCCACGGCGTGGCCGGGCCCTGGAGCCTGATAGAGCGACAAATTACCCAAGGACCGCACGGACTATACGCCGCTGTCTGGCATGCGGCCAGACATCCACATGACGTCTGCGCAGCGGGTGCAGGCCCACGGACGGGGTCCTGCTGCCGATCCACTGGGGCGTTCAACCTGGCGCCGCACGCGTGGGCGGAGCCGGGGGAGTGGACGAAGGACGCGGCCGGGGAGGCCGGACAGGCGGTGGCGTTCCCGCGGCCGGGTGAGCCGTTCGAGCCGGCGGGGTGCTGCCAAAGGAGGCGTGGTGGCGGGCGGTCCCGGGTCCGATCGCGCACCCCTGGCGGCGTCCCCGGAGTACTGAGGGTGTGGCCGAGACGAGCAAGAAGGATCTCGACCTCGCGGGTGAGCGGTGACGTCGGTCGGGGACAAGATGGGGGAGATGGTGCGGATGCTGGAGCGTCTCCCGGCTGAAGAGCACGATCGTTTGCTGCGAGCCTTGGACGGAGCACCCCGCGTGGAGCACGAAGCCACTGCTCAGCGATTCATGCCCTTGCCCTTCCCCGTGCTCCAGCCGCCCAGCGAAACCCGCGGGTCAGAAAGCAAAGTCCTGCTGGGGTATTGGAGTCGATAGAAGCGCCTTCATGACGCAGCCGCAGAGGATTCATCACCTCCTCCGTGCCCTCGAGCGTCAGCCGAGCTCTGTCGGGTTGGTGTGCGGTGGTGCAGAGGGAGCCGAGGGCGACGAACAGCGGCATGCGTGAACGGGGTGCGGCAGCGATCGCGGTGACTCGGCCCAGGGTCCGGCGCCGCCCCGGTCGTGGCTGAAGACCTACTTCCCGTCTCTGTCTTGCGGTCTCGACCATGACGACGTGTCCATATCTCATGCCGCCACTCCCGTGCTCTCTCAGTCGAACAGTGGTCTCAGCCGGCCCGATCGCTTCGCCTGGTACATCGATGCGGTGCGTGAGGGAATCGCTCCCTTCGCGTTGTCCAGCCCCTACTCCGGGGACTTCACCGCGCGGGTGGTGAGCGCCGATCTCGGCGCCGCCCAGTTGGCGACCTTCTCCTTCCCGGCTCTCGACGCAGTACGGACCGCCCGCCACATCCGGCGCGGTGACCCCGAAACCTACATGCTGGGGCTTATCCAGCGTGCTCCCATGCAGGTGGCCCAGAAACACGAGACAGCGGCCGTTCGGGCGGGTGAGCTGGTGCTTTTCGACACTTCCTACCCTCTGGAGGCAGTGTTTCCGGACCCTGGACACCACGTTGTCGTCACGATCCTGCGACTGCCAAGAGCGTCGATGCCGTTTCCCGGCGACCAGGTTGACCGGCTGCTCGCCCAGCCGCTGTCCACGCGCAGTGCCACGGGTTCTCTCCTGCGGCACCTCATGGGATCCGCGCTCGGGCAGGTCGCGGACCAGTCGGAGGCGGAGAACCAGCGCCTGGGCACGATCGCCGTCGACCTGGCAGCCGCTTTCCTCGCCGGCCACATCGACGTCAGTGGCCTCCTCCCCACCGAGACGAGGCGTCGAGCCCTCGTCGCGAGAATCGGAGCGTTCATCGATGCGAACCTCGGCGACCCGGGGCTCACCCCGGCCGCCATCGCCTCACAACACCACATCTCGGTTCGCACCCTGCACCAACTGTTCAGTGCCGAGCCCGAAGGCGTCATGGCGACCGTGCGGCGCCGACGACTGGAACGCTGCCGGCAAGTCCTCGCCACACCCTCCCTGCGCAAGCAGCCCATCGGCGTGATCGCCGCCCAATGGGGGTTCTCCAGCCCGGGCGAGTTCAGCCGCGTGTTCAAGAGAACCTACGGCGAGACACCCCGGCAGTTCCGGGACGGCACGGTCGCAGCACGTTCTTCGCGCTGAATGCACATCCGCTCCGCACCCGTCGCCAACTCCACGAGAACACGGCACACCACGATGGGTGCGCGGCACCGGGGGGACAGAACAGGCCCTGACACCTGTGGTATCCGGGAGAATGCGGGAGGCGAGATGACAGGTTATGGACAGGCACCCGGTGGGGGCGGCGGTTCGTTCAGCCGCGGGACGGGTCAGGGCTGTGGCTTCTGCATGGGTGTTCTGCTGGCTTTGATCATCCTCATGGTGATCGTACTGGTCGGCGGCTATTCCGTGTTGTTCGCGAGCTGACCGCCACGGTCTGACACAACGCGCAAGCCAGACAACCCGCACTGCGGCCACTGAGCTGTTTTCATCCTGAGTGGCTGCAGGTCAGGAGGGTGTGGACGGCCTGGACGGTAGTGCTGATGCGGCGGGTGGAGCATCTGACTCGCCGGAGGATTCGCCAGGACTTCGACTGTGTAAAGGCGCGTTCGCCCGGGACTGCGAGTCGGGCGTGGTCGCGGTTGAACTGCTGGTGGGGTTCGGGCTGTTCGCGGTAGCGGGGTACGGGGTGCGGCCCGGTGTCGCTCGGGAGGACCAGAGCGGTGCGCCGTCAGGGCGTGCGATGACCTGCACGGTCATGCCGTGCTGCTTGTGCTTCTGCGATCACTGAGGTTTTCAGGGTGGGATCGGTGTACTCAAGGGCAGTCTGGTTGCAGTGAGGCAGGCGTCGATGAGGTGGGGTCCGTTCTGGATTCTGCGTGACTCTCGACGGAGTGTGCGGTCGAGGTCGGCGGGGTGTCGAAGGTGGTGTCGGCCATGGCTCGGCGCGCGAGCGATCAGATCCCTTCGACGGGGTTGAGGTCGGGTGCACAGGGTGGGAGACGGACAGTGGTGAGCCAGTCGTGCTCGGCCTCGTGCCGCTTCAGCCCGGCGGCCAGGTGGGTGTTGAGGATGCCCCTGTTTCGCGTCGAGTGGCGGAAGGTGAGGCGGCAAGGGCCGAGGTCGGCTGGATGTGACGGCAGATCTCGCGGGCGGCGTAGCGTCTGAGGCAGCGGATGATTTCGCGTTTCGGCATGCCTTCATCTGTGCGTCGTTCGAGGTGGAGACGTGTAGGGGCGTCTCGGCGAAGACGAGTCACGACGATGCGGTAGAGGGCGGCGTCGGCCTGCCGGTTGCCTCCGCGGTTCAGCCTCCGGCGCTGGGTCCTTCCGGAAGACTGCTCGACCGGGCTGACACCGCACAGGGCGGCGAACGCCGCCTCGCTGGACAGCCGCTCCGGATCGTCGCCGGCGACGATCGGCAGGACAGCTGCACTGTCAGGTCCGACGCCGATGACGTCCAGGAGCTGCGGATGGCAGCGACGGACGGCTGTGGCGATCCGGCGCGCGAACTCCTTCACCTTGACTGTCAGCTGCTGAACGCGCTGGGCCAGAAGCCGGAGCGTGAGGACGGCCGCGTCGCCGGCATCGGGAAGGTCGGCGCGCCTGTCGCGGTCACCCCGCCCCCTTGTGGCTACCGCACGCCCCGGTGATACCGCAGAGGGCTGCCGTCCGTCAGCCCCGACGGCACCATGAGTTCAACCTCAGTAGCCGAAATGCGACGTCACCCGTGAAGGCAAGGGTGCAGTCGCAGATCTGCCAGCCACCCCTTGATGAGACCTGCTGGACTGATCGCGAAACATGCTGTCTTTCACAGGACGGAACGCCATGCAGGCAACCACTACCGCTTCAGTCCACGGCAAACCCTTATCCCCTCGGTCCCCGCTGATGGGGTGGCTGGCCGTGGTCTCGGTGATGCTGGGGATCTTCGTCATCGTCACCACCGAGATCCTGCCAATCGGTCTGCTGACCTCGATCGGAACCAGTTTCACCGTCTCGGACGGGATGGCCGGGCTGATGATGACCATGCCGGGCTTCCTGGCGGCGATCGCCGCTCCACTGGTCACCGTGGCCACGGCACGCTTCGACCGCCGGCTGATGCTGTGCGTCTTCATGCTCTTGCTGGCACTGGCGAACTTCCTTGCCGCCGCGGCACCCGACTACTGGCTCGTACTGACCTCCCGGATCATGGTCGGGATCACGATCGGCGGCTTCTGGTCGATCGGAGCCGGGTTGGCGGAACGACTGGTGCCGCCGGCCTCTGCCGGCAGGGCAACTGCTGTGATTTTCTCTGCCGTCCCGCTGGGATCCGTCCTCGGCGTGCCGGCGGGCACCCTCATCGGAGATCTCACTGGATGGCGAACGGCCTTCACCGTCATGGGAGTTCTGACGGCCGGCGTCCTGGTCATGCTGCTCTTGTTCGTGCCGCCGCTTCCTCCGGTCCAAGCCACACGGCTGGGCGTGCTCAACGGCATGCTCCGCAGCGCCGACACTCGCTTTGCACTCCTGCTGACGTTCCTCGTTGTGCTGGCTCACTTCGGTACCTACACCTACGTGGCGCCGTTCTTGGAACAGGTCACCCACGCCAGCGGTGGTCTGATCACTACATTCTTGCTGTTCTACGGTGCCGCTGGCATACTCGGCAACTTTCTGGGCGGCGCCTGGGCGGCCCGGTATCCGCGGACCGTCTTCGGGCTCGCGGCCGCCCTGATCGCCGCGGTGACCCTCCTGCTTCCAGCGTTGGGCCGTTGGGAGACCGGCGCAGTGATGCTGCTGATCGTGTGGGGCATCGCGTACGGCGCCGTACCAGTCGCGTCGCAGACCTGGTTCTCCAAGGCGGCACCGCGTGCGCCGGAAGCGGCATCCGTCCTGTTCACCGCCTCGTTTCAGGCAACGATCTCTGTTGGTGCATTCGTCGGGGGAGTCGTCCTGGACCGCACCTCTCCGTCCGCGGTCATGCTGCTGGGAGGTTGCACCGCGGCGCTCATGGTCCTGACAGTAGGGGCACGCCTCGTCGGGCCGGACCGCAACGAACGGTCCTGAACACACAGAGATTCGCCCGCGGATGCTTCTGCCGAACGCCTGGAGGGTGTCCGAAAAGCTTGTCGGCGGTCGAGTTCCTGGTAGCGGGGCGGTGACGTGCTTTCGGGGGTCGGGGGGTGCGGGCTGCGTACCCGTTATCCAACGGTTCTGCCTGATCCGGAGTGGGAGATCGTCGGGCCGCTGGTTCTGCCGGTCGAGCCTGGTGGGCGACCGGCCGGGCACGCTCGGCGGGAGATCCTCAACGCGTTGGTGTGCCGGCTGCGGGCCGGCTGTGCCTGGAGGCTCCTGCCGCATGACCTGCCGCCCTGGCAGACGGTCTGCCACTACCGGCGACGTCGGCAGGAAGGGCGGCGTGTGGGAGGAGATGCCGGCGACCCTGTGTGAGCGCGAGCGGATGGAATGCGGCCGTGATCCGACTCCCGGCGCTGCCGTCGTGGACAGCCGGGGTGTCCGGGCCACGGAGCGTGGAGGGCCGCATGGCTGCGACGGCGGCGAGAAGGTCAGCGGTGTCGGACGCCATCTCCCGGCCGGCACCCGCGGCACCGTCCTGCTCACCTGCGTCGGTCCGGCCGGCGTCGGCGACCGTGACGGCACCGCGGCCCTCTTCTCCCGGGCCGGGGAGAACTTTCCACACCTGCGGCATGTGCGGGCGGACCAGGGCTGTCGCGGCACCGGCTTCCCTGCCCGGACCCAGGAGGCCACGGGCATCACCGTGCAGATCGTGCGGCGTCGTGACGGCGGCTTCCGCTCGACGGGGCCAGGCGGGAACACGACCACCTGCGGCACCGCTCTTCACCGTGGTCCCGCGACGCCGGGCGGTGGAGAGGACGTTCGCCCGGCCGGGACGGTGTCGCCGACTGTCGAAGGACTACGAGTACCTACGGACCAACTCGGAGAACGTCATCCATCCCACCACGACCGTGCTTCTCCTCCGCCGCCCCGCGGGACCAGCCTGCTGACAGGCCTTTTCAGACGCCCTCCAGCAGCTGCGGGGTGACGGTGAGGTGCCAGGTCTCCCGGTGCCCGCTCAAAACAGTTCCAGGTCCTCGTCGCTGGTGTCCGCGATGACCGGCCGGGGCTGGGCAGGGAGGCCGTCCAGGCGGTCGGGGCCGGCCGCGGCGGCCACGGCGGGGGCCGTCTCGGCCAGCCAGACACGAAACCGCTCGGCGGCTTCGCGGTAGGGGACTTGCGCCAGGACGCGGTGCTCGCCGGAGGGGCAGAAGTCGACGGCGACCGTGAGCAGGCAGGAACGGGGCGCGTTCTGGCTGCCGGTCCAGGACACGCGCAGGACACCGCAGGGCTTGCGCCCGCGGGAGCTACTGGGATCGCGGTGGGTCGGGCGCAGTGGTCGGCAGGCTATGTGGGCGGTCCATGCGGCGAGGTGCGGCAGGGGCAGGGTGGTGCGTGCGCGGCAACCCGTGCAACGGTGCCAGTGGCGGAGCCAGTCGTCGGTGTCGGTGTGGAAGAGGCGGGTGTAGCGGTTCGCCACGCGGATGTCGTTGCCGTACAGGTGGTCGGGGCGTTCCTGTGTGTTGCAGGACTGGCAGACGGGGGCGCGGACGTAGCCGTGTTCGTGGCAGTGGTCGAGGACGGTGGCGGGCGCGGTGCGGCAGACGGCGCACGCCCACCCGGCCACCCTGCGGGAGGTACCGGGCTTCCTGCTGAGCACCGAGTACAGCTGGCCCTCCAGCTCTTTGCCGTACGGGCGCAGTGCGGTGGCGGGGCCTTCGGGGCCCGTCTTGTGCCGACCGTCGGCGTCTCGGGCCTGCCGGGGACGGGAGGGCGGCTCGGTGACGGCTGCGCTTGCCGGGCGGGCCCGCCCGGCTTGCACCCACTGCTTTTCGGCGTGCTCGGCCGCGTCGAGTAGCCTGACCGCAGCGCGCGGCAGCCACCACGTCCGCTGCGCTCCGTCGCGGGTGTGCTCCACGAGCATCTTCCGCCAGTCGATCCCCGCCAGATGGTACGGCCGGCCGACTTCACCTCGCGCTGCCCGTTCGGAGCCGTCCAGCTCCTGCAGTCCTCCGGCGATGCGCTGGCGCCAACGCAGCGGCGCTGCCTCGTCGCACTCCTGCCTCGGCGCCCTACGAAACGGACCGATGCGGACCAGGTCCTGCCGATCCATCCCCACCGCGCTCAGTTGCGCGGCCGCCCGGCGCACCTCAACCTCCGCAACACTCCATCGACCGCCGCTCGCCCTCACCGTCGCCACCACATGACCACCGAGCAGGACGTACCCCGACTGGGCACGGGCAGGAAAGCAGGTGAACGCCCCAGAAGCCGTCGGCACAGCACTCCCGGCCGTCAGATCGACCCACAGAGCATCCGCGGCACCCAGAGTGATCAGACCATCCGTGCGACCGGGCATGACACGCTCTGACATACCGACAGGTTAACGGTCTGCAATGCGGCAACGGCTCCCGAATGCCTCGGTCGACCGGGCCGCCGCCCGCGACCCTGTTTGCCCGAGTATTTGGCTCGTCAACACCTCCCGTGCCCGTAGCCTCACCACCAGGACCCCAAAATCGGACAAGTCACCCTTGCGTATCAGCGGCCCGAGCCCGGACGAATTGCGCAACAACGTCGTCCTCGCCCCCGCGGGGGGCAGCTCCCCACGGGAAACGGTTGTACCGGGCATGCCGTCAGGGGCTGTTCACGGCCGCTCGGTCACGCTCGTCCTGACGCGCGCTCCGGTCGGTCCGCCCGGGGTCTTTCCAGCGCCACCCGTGGCAGCCGCCGGGCGAGCGGCGCGGGCAGCCACCAGGCCCAGTGGCCCATCAGGTGCATGACGGCCGGCACGATCAGGCAGCGGATCACCACGGCGTCGAGCAGGATCGCCACGGCCGGGCCGAGCCCGAACCGCTGCGGCATCCGGCTCGGGCTGAGCACGAAGGCCGCGAACACGACGATCATGATGACTGCGGCGGCCGTGATCACCTTGCCGGTGGCCGCGAGTCCTTCGCGTACCGCGAGACGGGGATGGACGCCTCGACCGGCCCGGGTCCGGCGCCGAGCCATCCATGCTGGAACACCAGGGTGATGGCTCCGAGTGCGGCGGCGATGGACAGCAGGTTCAGCAGCGCGGCCTTGACCGGGATCAGCAGCGAGCGGAAGACGGCCGTCAGCAGCAGGACGGACAGGCCGACCACGAGGCGACGAACAACGGCAGCCGGTCGGCGAGGGTGTCGGCGAAGTCCTGCGCGGCCGCGGCGGGTCCGCCGATGCGGAAGTCGGCGCGGGTGGTCTTCTCGACGCCCGGCAGGACGTTCTCGCGCAGATGGTGCACGAGTTCTTCAATACCGGCGTTCTGGGGCGCACTGTCCGGAAGACCAGGACCGTGGCGAGGGTGCCGTCGCCGGAGGGCAGTGGCGGGGTGGTCGCGGCGACGCCGCCGGTGTCCGCCAGGGCCCGCTGCAACTGCCGGCCGGCTGCGGCGTCGGCCTGGCCGGTGACGATGAGCGGGCCGTTGAAGCCGGGACCGAAGCCCTCGGCCAGGAGGTCGTAGACCTGCCTGCTGGTGGAGGTCTTCGGGTCGTTTCCGGCGTCGGCGAAGCCCAGGCGCATGCCCGGTGCGGGTGCGGACAGGGCCAGCAGCGTGACCAGGGCGGCGAGCAGCGCGGGCAGCGGCCGGCGCTGCGCGGCGAAGGCCGCCCGTCGCCAGCGTGCTCCGGCTCTCCCTCCGGCATGAGGGCGCTCGACTGGGCCGCCGACGAGGCCGCCTTGCACGGCCGGCCCCTTCGTATCGTGCACGCGTCCGTATGGGAACGCTTCGAAGGCGCCACCCCCGCGGAAGATCTCCCCGGAGGCCGAACTGAGGCCGCCGCACTGGAAGAGATCGTCACCGACGCCGAAACCCGGGTCCGCGAGCGCCGCCCCGAGGTCAGGGCCCACGCCGAAGTGCTGCCCGGGGAGCCCATCGACGTCCTGGTCCACGCGGGAGAAGACACCTTCGCGCTGGTCGTCGGCCATCGCGGACACCGTGCCCTCATGCGACACCTGTCCAGCGGCTCCACCGTGTCCGGTGTGGCAGAACGCGCATGGTGCCCCGTTGTGGTCGTCGGCGACTCCACCCCAGGGCGCCCATCAGGACACCGGCGGGTCGTCCTCGGCGTGGGAGAAGGAACCGGCGCCGACGCCGCCCATGTCGCCTTCGCCCTCCGCGAAGCGCAGGCCCGTGGTTGCGACTTGATCGCGGTTCACGCCCTCAGCCGTCCGGAAACGCGGCACGACCCACCCGGCCTCGGTTCACCGGCAGCCGACGCGCTCCTCAGCACGGTAGTCCCGGACCGGACAGTCGCCGAAAGCGGCATCACCGTGCACAGACAAGTCGTCGACGGCCCCGCGCACCGTGCCCTGACCCGAGCCGCGCACAACGCCGACCTACTCGTTCTCGGAGTCCGACACCGGCACGGCATGGTGCGCCGCGAACTCAGACCCACCCACCACACCGCACTACGCCACTCGTCCTGTCCCGTCGCCCTGGTAGGTGTGCCCCGGCCTTCCCCGCGAAGACCAGGAGCCATCGACGTCGGGTGAAACCAGGGCGGCGAAGGCGGTTGGAGCGGCTCCGGGCCGACCCCATGCGGACTGACTTCCGAGCAGTCCGGATCGCAGAAGGCCCGCCCGGTCACCGCAGGCAGGAACCGGTGAGCCGACCGCTCTGCCAGGTGACCTACTCCGCAGACTGCTGCCCTCGACCAGCGTGAGCACCCGGACACCGGTCACACCAGCCCTTCGATCTGCGGTTTCGAGTCGGCGGAGGCTCACAGCCCCGCGCCGACCCCCGGCTGCCACAGGAGTCGAGGGGAGGAGGCGCGCGCCGACACCCGGCAAGGCCCGGGCGCGGCTCCGGCTGTGCACCAGCGGACCGACTGTGCAGTCCGAGGTGACTGTGCACCCCGCTGTGCACCCCCGTCCGCGCACGCCGACTGTGCAGAACTCCTCACGCGTTGCGCAGCCACCCGCACATGGAGCGCCGGGAGTGTTGCGCCGCTGCGTGTGTGCACACTCGTCACACACGCGAAAGGCCCCTTGGTCGGCCCGGCCATGGAACCGACCATGGTCGGTCGGTGGGCGTGCCGCGGTTTGGCGGTGGGTGGTCGGGCGTGGCCGCCTGCCTGGTCGGGGAAGCCGGGGTGTGCTCCCCGTCTCATGCCGTGGCTTGGGCTCCGCCCTCGCGCGTACCCGCCGTGAGGGCGGACGGTGAGCCCGATTCCCTGCCGTGAGCGAACCTGTCGGGAATCTTGAGGTTCGGGGGGCATTTACCCTGCCTCCACCGCAGGGGCTGGTGCGGTCCTCGTCTGCCGAGGTACTGCTGGAACGCCGTGGGCGGGCGCACGGACCGCCGTTCTTGCGCTGAGGCGGTCATGGCCCACCACGCGCCGGAGGTGCTGGACGAGCACTTCCTGGTCGACGGGCACGGCAGGTTCCGGCCGCGCACCGAGCGCGATGGCCGGCCGCCGTCGCGGGTGCGGACCGGGGCCGCCCGCGCCAGTCAACCCTTTCCATAAACTGTGAATATAAAAAGGCTATACTTCGAGCATGAGTCGTCAAGACACCGTTCCCGGCGCGTCCGCCGCCATCGGGGCAGCCCTCTACGGCCTGGCCACCAGGGCCGCGAGACGCCTGCCCCGGGACATGAGCCTGACGTCCGCCGCCACCCTGGCCACCCTGGACCGGACCGGCCCGCGACGCATCACCGATCTGGCCGCGGTCGAGGGCGTCACCCAGCCCGCGATGACCACCCTGGTGCGGGTGATGGAGAAGTCCGGCCTGGTCGAGCGGCGGGGCGACGCGTCCGACAAGCGGGTCACCCTGGTGTGCCTGACCGAGGCCGGCGCCTCCTACGTCCGCACGCGGCGCCAGGCGGGCATCCACGCGTTCGAGCGGTTGATCGGCGAACTCACCGGCGACGAGGTCGAGGCGCTGATGGCGGCCCTTCCGGCGCTGAAGCATCTGGCAGAGCTCGAAAGCCAGGACCGCGAGGAGCCGAAGCAGTGACCGGGCAGCCGACCGGCGGGGCCGCGGTGAAGGCGTTCCCGGCGGCGCCTTCCGAGGCGCGGCTGCTGGTCCCCGCCCTGATGTTCATCGCTCTGGTCGTGGCGGCGGTCGCCAGCCTCGGGACGCCGCTCATCACCAGCGTGGCGACCTCGTTCCACGTCTCGCTCGCCAGCGCGCAGTGGACGCTGACCGTCGCACTGCTCAGCGGCGCCGTCGCCACGCCGGTCCTGGGCCGGCTCGGAACCGGTCCGCACCGGCGGGCCACGATCCTCACCACGCTGGCGATCGTCGTCGCCGGCAGCGCGCTCACCGTGCTGCCGCTGCCGTTCGCGTGGCTGCTGGCCGGCAGGGCGGCCCAGGGCCTCGGGCTCGGCCTGACGGCGCTGATGATGGGCGTGGCCCGGGACCACCTTCCCGAGGAGCGCAGCGCGGCCGTGATCGCCCTGATCTCGGTGGTCTCGATCATCGGGGCCGGCGTCGGCTACCCGCTGGCCGCACTGCTCGCCGAGCTCGGCGGGGTACGGGCCGCCTACGGCCTCGGCCTGGTCGTCACCGCCGCCGCCCTCCTGACGGCGTGGCGCTCCGTGCCCCAAGCCCCCGAAGGCCGCTTCGCCCACGTGGACGTGGCGGGCGCCGTGGTCCTGGCCGCTGCGCTGCTCCTGGTGCTGTTCCTCGTCGGCGAACGGGATCTGTGGAGCCGGCACCTCGCCGTGGCGGCGGGCCTCGCCGTCGTCGCGGTGGTGCTGCTCTGCGTCTGGGCCGTCATCGAGCTGCGCAGCACGACGCCCCTGGTCGATGTGCGGGCGGTGCGGCACCCGGCGGTCGCCGGGGCGAACCTCGCCATGTTCGTCGGCGGGATCGGCATGTACCTCCTGCTCACGCTCATCACCCGGTACGCGCAGACGCCGCACGGCGCCGGTTACGGCTTCGGGCTGACGACCTTCGTCGCCGGGCTGGTCCTCATCCCGTTCTCGGTGCTGGGGTTCGTCGCCGGCAAGCTCACGCCGCGGGTCCGGACGCGGATCGCCGACCCCCTGCTCCTGGCCGGCAGCGCCGTCGTGGTCGGCGGCGGGTTCGCCCTGTTCGCGGCGGCCCGGTCGGACCTGGTCGAACTGTTCGCGGCGATGGGCGTGCTCGGCTTCGGCGTCGGCGGCTTCTCGGCCGCGATGCCCGGCGTCATCCTGGCCGTCACCCCCAGGAGCGAGACGTCGAGCGCCATGAGCTTCAACTACGTCGTCCGCAGCGTCGGCTACTCCCTGGGCAGCGCCATCGGCGGTCTGATCCTCGCCGCGGACACCGGCTCCGGCCACCTCTTCCCCGACGACGGCGCCTACACCACCGCGGCGCTGGTCGGCACCGGCGCCATGGCGGTCACGGCGCTGACAAGCCTCGCTCTCGCCCGCCGACGCTCGTCCGAGACCACCCCGTAAGACAGATGCACTCATCCCCACACTGGAGGTTCCATGCCCAAGGGCTACTGGGTCAGCGTCTACCGCACCATTTCGGACCCCGAGAAGCTGGCTGCTTACAACAAGCTGGCCCGCCTGGCCGTCGAGGCCGGGGGCGGCCGGGTCCTCGTCCGTGGCGGCCGGGTCGTGGCGCACGACGCCGGAATCGCCGAGCGCACCGTCCTGGTCGAGTTCGACAGCTTCGAGCAGGCCGTCGCGGCGCGCGAGAACGCGGCCTACCAGGAGGCGCTGGTCGTCCTCTCCGACGGCGTCGAGCGCGACTTCCGCATAGTCGAAGGCGTCGACTGACCGAGGTCCAGTCGGATCTTCACCGAAGGACTCTGCCGGGAACCTTGAGGACGGGCAGTTAACGATCGTGACGTTGCGTCCGGCTCCCCGGGAACATGATGCCCTGTTCCCGGGGAGCCGGACATGCCCCTCCAGCTCCGGTTCGGATCGGAGATCCCGCCGCTGACCGCGCGGGTCGCCCGCGCCGGCAAACCCCACGGCACTACCGCGATGTGGGTCCGCGACCGCCTCGACGGCCTGTGGCACGACGGGGACTTCACCGCCTGGTACCCGCGCGATGGCCGCCCCGGGCCCTCCCCGCCCAGCTCGCCACGGTCTGCGTGCCGCAGTACGGGCTGAACCTGTCGGGCCGCCAGGCCGCCGAGGCGGTGCGCTGCCGCATCGACGTCGAGTACGCCCTCGGCCTGGAGCTGGAAGGCCCGGCTTCCACCACAGCATCCTGTCCGACCTCCGCGACCGGCTCACCGAGGGCGGCCACGCCGGCCGGCTGCTGGGCCTGGTGCTCACCCGGATCCGGCGGCCGGCTTGCTCGAGGACCGCGGTACCCGCGCACCGACTCCACCACATCCTGTCCGCCGCACGGGAGCTGACCCGCCTGGAGGTGGTGACCGAGGCGGTCCGCGCCGCCTTGGAGACCATGGCCCACCACGCGCGGGGGTGCTGGACGAGCGGGTCCCCGCCGAGTGGGCGGAGCGCCATGGGCGGCCGGTGCGCCTGTGTTCCCAGCCCAGCCATCCCGTCGCCCGGCTCGCCTAGTACCGCATCAGACACTCTTTGCCTTGTCATGACGCATCGTCTGGCTGCCGCGCAGGGTGGCGTCGGCCCGTTTTCGGGCTACCGGAGGACCCGGCGTCCGCGAGCAGCTCGTCGCCCTCGCTGACTACGGCAATGCCCGAGCAGCTTCAGCCGAATCACGAACGATCGGCTCCGTTCACGAAAGCGAGGAGCACTTCGACGCCGGTTCGGGAGGCGGTTGCCGGTCGTGGCCTGGCGGGAATGTTCACGAGTTCCGACGGCACCCGGGCCTGCTGAGCCGTTCCCGTTGACCAAGGACGCGAGGCCGGTGTGAGCCCGCAGCCGGGCGGGTTGTGCCCTGTCGGGCCTGTGGGCGCACCTGCCGCCAGGCGTCTGCCTCGGCGCGGGCCACTTCGGCGTCGTACCGGCCCGCATCGAAGTGGAGCTCCGGCGGGGGGCAGGGCGCGCAGGTGTGCGCTGTCCATGGGACCTGCCAGTCCGACCACTGCACGATCTCCCCGAACCGCTGCACCACCACGGTCAGGAAGCCGCAGCATCCGCCGGTGCATTCGGGTTCCCCCAGCTCCAGGCGGCGGGCCTCTCCGGTCGCCCGGAGAGGGCTGACCCTCTTCGCCGGCAGTACATCGGCGGCGTACGGTCCGCGGCCGCCCTCGTCGACCGCTGCTTCGACGATGTCCTCGCCGTTGACGCAGAACCGCACCTGGGTAGCGAACCGGGGACCCGGCGGCAACACCCTGATCTCCAGATGAGAGAACATCGGACCCCCCTACGAGGCGTGCTGACGTCGGTGCGCGGCCCCGGTCGACGGCTGCCTCCGCCGGCGGAGCGGACCTGGACGCGGTCCCCCGCGCGGTGGGGGAGGAAGGCGGCGGCCATCTGCGAGCGTCCGGCGTTGTGGACGCAGACGAACAGGACGGACGGGACGGCGGTGTCAGGCATGGGCGGCGTCCTTCTGGGGCGCGGGGGCGGCGGCCGGAGCGGTGAAGTAGCGGCGCGCGTACAGGGCGACGTACACGAGGCCGATCAGTACGGGCACCTCGATGAGAGGACCCACGACGCCGGCGAGGGCCTGGCCGGAGGAGGCACCGAAGGTGGCGATGGCGACCGCGATGGCCAGTTCGAAGTTGTTGCCCGCGGCGGTGAAGGCCAGCGTCGTCGCGCGCGGGTGGTCCAGGCCGACCACACGTCCCAGGAACATCGATCCGGCCCACATGATCACGAAGTAGACCAGCAGCGGCAGGGCGATGCGGGCGACGTCGAGGGGCTGCGAGGTGATGGCGTCGCCTTGCAGGGCGAAGAGGATGACGATCGTGAAGAGCAGGCCGTACAGGGCGAAGGGGCCGATGCGCGGGATGAGCTCGGCTTCGTACCAGGTGCGGCCCCTGGTCTTCTCGCCGATGCGGCGGGTGAGGTAGCCGGCGGCGAGCGGAATGCCGAGGAAGACGAGCACGCTGCGGGCGATCTCCCACACCGAGACGTCCAGGCCGGTCTGTTCCAGGCCGAGCCAGCCGGGCAGGACGGAGAGGTAGAACCAGCCGAGCGCCGAGAACGCGATGACCTGGAAGACGGAGTTCAGGGCGACGAGGACGGCGGCGGCTTCACGGTGGCCACAGGCGAGGTCGTTCCAGATGATGACCATGGCGATGCAGCGCGCCAGGCCGACGATGATCAGGCCGGTGCGGTAGGCGGGCAGGTCCGGCAGGAGCAGCCAGGCCAGGGCGAACATGAGCGCCGGGCCGATGATCCAGTTGAGCAGCAGGGACGGCAGCAACAGGCGGCGGTCGCGGGTGACGGTGTCGAGGCGGTCGTAGCGGACCTTGGCCAGCACCGGGTACATCATCACGAGCAGGCCCAAGGCGATCGGCAGGGACACCCCCGTCACGGTCACCTTGGCCAGCGTGTCACCCAGGCCCGGAACCAAGCGGCCCAGGCCCAGCCCGACAGCCATGGCGGCAAGGATCCAGGCGGCGAGGTAGCGGTCCACGAAGGACAGACGCCCCGCTACGCTCTGCTCAGGAGCAGCGGTACTCACGAAGCAGCTCCGGCCGGCGCGCTGCGGTCGGGCAGAGGCTCGCCCATGGGGCGGGTCAGGATGCTCGCCAGTCGGTCGGTCATCTCCGGGACCAGCCAGTAGTAGACCCACGTGCCGCGCCGTTCGCAGTCGATGAGACCGGCCTGCCGCAGCAGCTTCAGGTGATGCGAGATCGTCGGCTGGGACAGGTCGAAGGCCGGGGTCAGGTCGCAGACGCACACCTCACCGCCCGCCCGTGAGGCGATCATCGACAGCAGGCGCAGCCGCACCGGGTCACCCAGCGCCTTGAACACCTTCGCCAGCTCCACGGCCTGGCCCTCATCCAGGGGAGCGGTCAACAGCCCTGGGCAGCAGGCCCCGGACTCGTCGGTCTGACCGAACACCACAAACTCTTGATTCGACATATCTCTATATTGACATCCTCCGATTCAGCGCGCAATGTTGCATCGACAGACATCGAAACAACGGATGGGAGCCCTGCCATGTCCCGCGCTCAGCTCGCCCTGCGTGTCAGTGACCTGGAAGCGTCGATCACCTTCTACTCGAAGCTGTTCGGCACCGAACCGGCCAAGCGGCGCGAGGGCTACGCCAACTTCGCCATCACCGAGCCCCCGCTCAAGCTAGTCCTCATCGAGGGCGAGCCGGGCGAGGAAACCCGACTGGACCACCTCGGCGTCGAGGTCGGGTCCACCGACCAGGTCACCGCAGCCACGACCCGCCTCAAGGACTCCGGCCTGGCCACCTTCGAGGAGAACGACACGTCCTGCTGCTACGCCCTCCAGGACAAGGTGTGGGTGCACGGCCCCGGCAAGGAGCCCTGGGAGGTCTACGTCGTGAAGGCCGACGCCGACACCCTCGGCAAGAGCGCCGACCCCCACGCCACCGGCGACGGCTGCTGCACCAGCCAGGCCGCCGAGGAGGCGCCGAGCGCCGCGGGCTGCGCCTGCGGCTAGGGAGTGCGAGGAGCGAGTGCAGACGAGCCCCGGCTACGGTCGGGGCCTACTCGCGTCAGCACGCCATGCGGCAGCCGCAGGGCGCTCCGTTGGGCTACGGATCGGAAGCTCCCGTGCCGCCGCCGTGCCGGATCGTGCAGGGGCCGGCCTGTCGCGGCCCGCGGTACCAGTGGGGCGAGCAACTCCCACTTGTGATCGGTGAGTTCATGACGACGTGCCACCCCACCATGATCCACGACCTGATGATCTTCGAAGACGGACCCTAGGTGGACGGTGCCAGGGTGCGCACGACATCGAACTCGTTGCCCTCGGGGTCGGCCATGACCACCCAGCTCCGGCCGGGACCCTGACCCACGTCCACCTTGGCGGCGCCAAGGCCGAGCAGCCTGGCCACCTCGTCGTCGGTACTGCCGTCGATCGGGCTGACGTCCAGGTGGAGCCGGTTCTTCACGGTCTTGCCCTCGGGCACCCGGATGAACACCAGAGTGGGCGGCATCTGGCGGATCCGGACCTCCTCGACGGTCGGCTCCCAGGAACCGATCTCGACCTTGCCCTCGCTCCGGTCGATCACCTTGAAGCCCAGGACCGCGCACCAGAAGGCCGCGAGCCGCTCCGGATTGTGGCAGTCGTCAACCAACTCGGTGAACCTACTGGTCATTACTCCCCCCGACAGTGCGGACAAGGGCTCAGCCTATGAGGCCGCGCCACCCTTCCGGTCCGGAATCGCTACGGCCACCAACCCTTGGAATCGATCATCTAGCGGGAGCCCCCGCCTCGCCGGGACGGCAACCGGGTTCTGAGACTGGGGCCGACTCCCGCGTCGTCGCCCGCCCGGGGTAGAGGTTGTCGATGCGGGCCAGTTCCGCGCCTGCCGCCTTGGTCCGCTTGACCGCGAAACTCGCCTGCTGCCTCATCACCCACCGGCAGCTCAGGACGTTGCGCTGACCTTACCTACCGCGCGCTGGTCGAAGGCGCCGACTGCACCGGCTGCGGCGTCCCCGGCCAGGACCTCTGCCCGGTCGGCCTCGACTGGCCCCTGTGCCGAATCTGCCCCGGCCCCACCCCACGCCGCGCCCACCCGCACGGCGACGGACGCTGCACCGCCTGCGTCACAGCCTTCACCGGTCCGACGGAGGGAAGTACGCCATGACCGCCCGGGCACCACCGGCCACCGGGCCTGCGCCCCTTTCCGGCAGCAGCCGCGGAGGTGGGGGAGGTAACAGGCCCGCGCGCTGCGCAGCGGCCACGTCTGCTGCGGCACCGGCTGGCGGCAGATGCGAAGTTCCAGATCACCGACGAACTGGCAGACCTGGACGAGGCCGTCGAACTGGCCCGGAAGGCAGTGCGTTCCTCCCCGGCCGGGACGCTGATGGAGAAACACACGGCCCTCCACCTCGCCGAGGCACTGAGCACGCGCCACACACATCAGGGAGACTCGGCAGCCAGAGCCAGAGCCAGAGCCAGAGCCAGAGCCAGAGCCAGAGCCAGAGCCAGAGCCAGAGCCACAGCCACCTTCCGGAGGCTCTGCACCGCGACCGAGGTGACCGACCCCCGGGTGAAGCGTGCCGCGAGCGTGGAGTGGGCACGCTGGGCCGCTGGGGGTGAGGCCTGGGAGCAGGCGGCAGAGGCGTCCCGTGCGGCGGCCGAAGTATTGGGCGAGCTCGTGCGTCTCCAGGTGAGCCGCGGGCCGCGCAATCGCGTGATCGGACAGAACCCGGACTTCGGGGCGTTCGCCGCCTACGCCCTCGCGCGGGCCGGAGACCGCCAAGCCGCGGGCATGGCGGTGGAGACCGCTCGGGCCGTTTCCCTCAGCGAAGCCCTCCAACTTGGTTCCGCGGACGTCAAATGGTTGAGCGAGCATGGTCAGCACGGTCTGGCCGAACGCTTCGAAGCCGCAGCGGCTCGCTGGCTGGCCGCCGCGGGCGACGGGCTGGAGCGCGACCTGCTCGGCGGCACCCGCGTCGCGGACTTCGCCGATCACGACGCCGCTGTCAGGGCCGCCCGCACCGACCTCGATCGTCTCGTCGATGAGATCAGAACCACCACCGGACGGGCCGATTTCCTCAGGCCGCCGACCTTCGCCGACGTGGCGGCCGGCGCGCCCGATCGGCTGGTGTATCTCGTCACGACCGACTACGGCGGGGCGGCTCTCATCGTCGACGAGGGCGACGCCCGGCCGCTGGACCTGCCCGCGCTGACGAGGGAGCAGGTCATACGCCGGCTGGGGGGGCGCTGATACAGGACGGAACGCTCAACTGGTGGGCCCGGCTCGAGAACGTCACGCGAGAGCTGTGGGACGCGGTCCTCGGTCCTGTCACGGAGGCATTGGGCCAGGGACCCGTGACGCTCATCCGGAGCGGCTATCTGGAACTGCTGCCGATGAACGCCGCATGGACCCCCGCGCCGGACAGACCAGGGGGACGCCGCTACGTGATCGACGAGCTGCCAGTCCGCACCGTCCCGAACGCCCGAGTACTCGCCACCGCCGTCGCCCGCGCCGGGCAGACCAGTGTGCTCGCCGTCCAGGATCCTCAGCCGGTGTCGGCCGCGCCACTGAAGCAAGCGGCCGTCGAAGTAGCCGGGGTGGTCGCGGACGTAAGTGTCGACCTGGTTGGGGATTCTTGTAACCCAGGAACCTCGAGGTCTCGGCCGCGTTCAGCAGGTCCTCCGGGCTGCGGGAGGGCGGCGTGCGGCCACGGAGTCTCACCGGCTGGCGGTTCGCGAGCCACTCGGTGACCTCCGCGTGGTCCCACAGCCGGGCGCGGCCGCGCATGCCGGCGGTCTTGGGGAATCCGTTCTCGGCACGCCGGCCATAGAGCATGCTGGTCCGCGCGGGAGACAGGCCCTGTCCGGCCGCGATCTCGGCAGCGTCGGCCAGGCGAGGCTCACGGCGCGAGGTCATGGCACACCTCTCCTGTCAGCAGGACGAGCCGGCATGCCCGACCCGCAACCCACAGAGTGGCAAGACTTCGGTGTGAGGGTCTGTAACCAGTGCTGTGACCGCATACGTTCACCGGGCTGGGGATCCGTGACGCCAGGAGCTGAGCTGTTGTCGGAGGCGGCTTGTATTCTGCGCTCATTCGACGGTCGGACGATCACGAACACGGGCATGCGGGCACGGGGCGGGCGTCCAGGGGCGGGAGCGCGGGGATTCGATGAGTGACGCACATCCGATACGAAGCCGCAGACCGGGCCTCTCGGTCGGTGCGCGGATCATCGCCGTGGTCGTCCTCGCCGCGATCGGGGCCGTCAGCGCCTGGCTCCAGCACGACGCTCCCGGCCGGAGTGCGCAGCCGCGTACGGAGTTCACCGCGAGCAATCCGCCCGCCGGTCTGCCCACCGCGCTCACCACCGGCCAGCACCTGAACTGGTCCCGCTGCACCTCGCCGCCCACCGCGCGCACGGGCTACGACTGCGCCGTCATGAAGACCCCCCTCGATTACCGGAAACCAGACGGCAGGACGATCGACGTCGCCCTGATCCGCCGCAAGGCCACCGGCCCGAACGACCGGCGCATCGGCTCGCTCGTCCTCAACTTCGGCGGTCCCGGCGTGTCCGGCGTGAGCGGACTGCCCGAATACCTCGACCAGTACGAGCCGCTCCTCGACCGCTACGACCTGGTCTCCTTCGACCCGCGCGGCGTCGGCGCGACCATCCCCGTGCGCTGCGGGAAGACCGCGGACGACACCGGCTACGACGGGGCCGACGCCTGCGCCGAGCACTCCGGGGCGCTCCTGCCGTACATCGGCACCTCGCACACCGCGCGCGACCTCGACCTGATGCGCTACCTCCTCGGCGACGAGCGGCTGTACTACTTCGGCGTCTCGTACGGAACGGAACTCGGCGCGGTCTACGCCCACCTGTACCCGTCGCACGTCGGACGGCTCGTCCTCGAAGCGCCTGTCGACCCGACCGAGAACCTCGTGGAGGAACAGGTGTCACAGGCCAAGGCGGTCCAGGCGGCGTTCGACCGGTTCGCCGCGTACTGCGCGGCCCGTATCCGCCACTGCCCGACCGGTGACGGGCCCGAGGAGGCCGCGCGACGCATGGCGCGCCTGGCCGACCGCCTGGAGAAGGAGCCCGCCCCGGCCGGCGGCGGAAGGAACCTCGACGCCGACGACCTCGCGTACGCCGTCAGCGACCATCTCGACCTCGGCACGGACGGCTGGTCGCCGCTCGCCGAGGCGCTCACCGCGCTGATCGACCACAACGACGGCCGTCCGCTGAGCGAGGGCGCGGACGACGCCGGCTCGGCCGACCACGCGGCGACCCCGCTCGACAACAGCCGTGTCGCCCAGACGGCGATCACCTGCGCTGACTCCAGCCTGCGCCCCGGCTTCGCGCGCCTCGACCGGGACGAGGCCCGCGTCAGAGCCGCCTCACCCGTCTTCGGCGAGGCCTGGTCCACCGGCGTCTACCTCTGTTACGACTGGCCGTTCGACGGCGAGCGCGCCACGCCCCAGGTGAACGCCGACGGCGCGGCCCCCGTCCTCGTGGTCGGCGGCACCGGCGACCCGACCACCCCGTATCCCGGCGCCCGCCGCATGGCCCGCGCCCTGGGCGACGGTGTCGGCGTGCTCCTGACGGCCGAGGAGGAGGGCCACGGCACATACCCGCAGAACCGCTGCGTCACCGAGGCGGTCGACACATACCTCCGCACGGGCCGCACCCCGGCCGTGGGGACGGTGTGCCGGGGCAGCATGTCCTGAGGTCCGTACGGATCCGCCGGGCGGCCGTCAGCACACCGGTTCGTCCGCAGGGGACGAGGGGGCCTGTCCAGGTCGGCACCGACGCCGTGATCACTGCGGTCACGTCGAGATCGTTCCATCTGGGGCCGACCACGGGCGCGGGTCAAGCACGGAGCCGGAGGTACCGGTCCGGCTGGGTCGGCGGTTCGGGGTCGAAGACGAGGGTGGCGGGCGGCAACGCATGGCCGAGATCCGCGTCCGCTCCGACGCCCTGCGCCGGCTGGGACCGCACCCGGACCAGCCGACCACCCGCGTCACCGGCCCGCCTTCGCCCGCCTTGTGGCACGCGGAGGCCGAACGGTTCGCCGCGCGGCGGCACGGGTGACGGGAAATCAGGTCGCCCTCGTCCGCACCATTGACGCGGTCATGCCTCCCCCACATCATGGGAGCGCTCCCATGAGCGTCGCACCGAAGGCACCCCACCGACCACTCACACCGGGCGTCCTGCCGACCGACGCGGCGCTCGCCCGAGGAGGACACGTCATGCCGCTCGCACCCCTCCCCGCCACCGGCCGGTTGAGCCGACCGCCTCGCAGAGCCGGAAGAACCGTCGGCAGACGCCCCACCGCCACGCTCGTCTGCGCCCTGGCCACGGTCGCCGCCCTTGCCGCCGCTTCCCCGGCGCCCGCCGAGACCGGCCGGACCGCCGCGGACCCGGCCGCCACGGCGACGGCCGCCGACGAGGCGGCGACCGTCAAGGTCTCCGTCAACGCGGGGGTGGGGCTCGGCACCATCGACAAGGCGGCGTTCGGCGTCAACCACGCCCTCTGGGACTCACACATGAACGACCCCGAGGTGACCGGCCTGCTGGGCGAGGCGGGCGTCGGCGCGATGCGCTACCCGGGCGGCTCCTACGGCGACATCTACCACTGGAAGGACCACACCGCCCCCGGCGGTTACGTGGCGCCCGGCACTACCTTCGACGAGTTCATGGACAGCGTCCGCGCCTCCGGATCCCAGCCGATGATCATCGCCAACTACGGCACCGGCTCCCCGCAGGAGGCCGCCGACTGGGTCCGGTACGCCAACGTCACCCGCGGCTACGGGGCGAAGTACTGGGAGATCGGCAACGAGATCTACGGCAACGGCCACTACGGCAGCGGCTGGGAGGCCGACGACCACCCGGACAAGAGCCCGCGGGAGTACGCCCGCAACGTCCTCGCCTACGCCGAGGCGATGAAGGCGGTCGACCCGACGATCAAGGTCGGCGCCGTGCTGACCACACCAGGCGACTGGCCGGACGGCATCACCGGCCCGGGTGACTCGGCCGACTGGAACCACACCGTGCTGTCCGCGGTCGCCGGCACGATCGACTTCACCGTCGTGCACTCCTACCCGGGCGGCGCCACCGCCGACGAAGCCCTGGACCGAACCGCCCGGCTGCCCGGGCAGCTCCGCGAGGTCCGCCGGCAGATCGACCGGTACGCCGGGGAACGCTCGTCGAAGATCGGCATCGCGCTCACCGAGGTCAACTCCAACGTCCAGATGAACAGCCGCCCCAACGGCCTGTTCGCCGCGGACACCTACATGACGGCGCTGGAGAACGGCGTCTTCAACGTCGACTGGTGGAACGTCCACAACGGGCCCACCAAGGTGGAGACGGTGGACGGCGACACCGACTTCAACGACTTCGGCCTGCTCTCCAGCGGCGGCTGCGTCGGCGACGTCTGCCAGCCGACCGTGAACACGCCGTTCCACCCGTACTTCGGCATCAAGTCGCTGACCAAGCTGGGCCGTCCCGGTGACACGATGGTCGCCTCTTCCACCGACAGCGACCAGGTCTCCGCGCACGCCGTGCACCGGGCCGACGGCACGCTGAGCGTGATGCTGATCAACAAGGACCCGCTGAACTCCCGCACTGCAGACATCAGTTACGCCGGATACACGCCCACTGCCCAGGCGCCGGTCGTGCACCGTTACGGCCGCGGCGACACCGATGTCACCCGGGTGGCCGCCACCTCCGGGGGCGACCAGGTGCTGCCGCCGTACTCGATCACCACGATCACCGTCGCCCCGCACGCCGCCGCGGCCTCGGTCGGCGCACCCGGGGCACCGAAGACCACCGCAGTAGGCAGCTCGACCGCCACGGTGAGCTGGACGGCCCCCGCGAACGGCAAGGCGGTGCGCTACGAGGTGTACGAACGCCTGGGCACCAACGCCCAGTTGCTGGCCACCTCGACCTCCACCTCGGCGACGCTGCACAACCTGCCGCCGGGCTCCGAGCACACGGTCAACGTCCTCGCCCGGGACGCCGACGGCCGCCTCTCGCGCCCCTCCGAGCCGCTGACCTTCGCCACCACGGCTCCGCGCGACAGCAGCTGCCTGGTCACCTACCGGGTGGACAGCGGCTGGGGCAGCGGATTCGTCGCCACCGTCACGGTCTCCAACGTCGGCGACGCCCCGATCAGAGGCTGGACCCTGGACTTCACCTGGCCCTCCACCGGCCAGTCCGTGCAGAGCTCCTGGAACGCGAACGTCACCAGCTCGGGCACGCGCGTCCATGTGACCGACAACGGTGCCAACGCCGAGCTGGCCCCGCGCGGCGGCTCCACCGCCACCTTCGGCTTCGTCGGAACCAACAACGGCGCCAACCCCACCCCGACGACATTCACCCTCAACGGCACGGTCTGCCGCACCTCCTGATCCACCGCCCGCTGCCCGGCCCGCCCCCAGGCGGGCGGGCCGGGCAGCGGGCGCGCCGGAGGATCGTCGCCCGCACCCCGCAGGAGGCGGGCGCTGAACCGGTACTTCGTTCTCGACGGGGACACCGTCCTGTGAAACCCGGCCGCCGGGACCGCGCGTCCGTACCTGTGCCAGCTGCCGGTGTTCGAGACCGAGACCGGGCTGCCGTCCGGCCTCGAGCCGATGGTCGACGGCCGGCAGGTCGTGGTCCGGGTGAGGACACGACGGCTGGTCTGTCCGGTCCTGGGCTGCAGGCGGCAGACCTTCCGAGAGCAGGTCCCCGGTCTTCTGGAGCGCCATCGGCGCCGCACCACACGTCTGACCGGCCGGCTCTCTGAGGTGGTCATGGAGTTGTGCGGCCGGGCGCCCGTCCGGCTCGCCCGATCGCTGGCCGTGCCCGTGTCGTGCGCCTGCGTCCTGCGGCTGCTGGGGCGGGCGCCCGTGCCGGGGGTGCGGATCCCGCGGGAGATCGGGATCGACGACTTCGCCCTGCGGCGCCGGCAGGGCTACGCCACGGCCGTCATCAACGCCGGGTCCGGTGAGCGCATCGAGGTACTGCCCGGCCGTGAAGCCGTCACTGTGGAAGCCTGGCTGCGCGGACATCCGGGCATCGAGGCCGTGTGCCGGGACGGATCGGCCACCTACGCCGAGGCGGTCCGCCGAGCCCTGCCCGACGAGGTCCAGATCAGCGACCGCCGGCGCCTGTGGCACCGCCTCGCCGAGGCCGTCCGTAAGGAAGAGGAGACAGGCCACCACCACCCGCGAGCGCCGGCAACAGGTCCACGCCCTGCGCGAGCGCGGAGTCGGACTTCTGCAGTGCGCACGGCGCCTGAACCTCGCCTTGGACACCGTCAGGCGCTACGACCGCGTCACCGAGCCCGAGCGCCTCATCCGCGCCCCCACCTACCGGCTCACCCTCGTGGATCCCTGCCGCGATCGCCCGCGCAAGAGCCGGCTGGAGAACCCGGCCGTCCCCGTCCCCCGTCTCCTCGCAACCGCCGGCTCAGGACACGAAACCCGGCTGGTGCACCGGGGCGTCGACCCGGCCGGCGGTTCCGGGGTGGCCGCAGGCCCGGCCGTGGGAGCGGGCCGGGCCTGCGGGTGTGGGAGGGGAAGTCAGACGTAGTACGGGTGCATGAGGTGCGTCTGGCCGTATACGAAGCTGTTCGGTGAGGACTCCCAGCCCAGGAGGGCGCCGTTGAACATGGCGTCGGGCTTGGTCGTCCAGGTCCACAGGCGGACGACGCCGGTGGACGAGTCGCCGTGCATGGCGCCGAGGTCGTCGCGGCCGTCGCCGTTGTAGTCGCCGACCACCAGCTGCATCGACGAGACGTCGAGGCGGCCGCTCAGGGTGAGCTTCGGCGTGGGGCCGAAGGCGGTGCCCGTGGAGAGAAGGGTCTGGACCGTGTCCGTGCCGTCGGTGTGGTCGTACCAGAACATCAGGTCGTCGCGGCTGTCGCCGTCGAAGTCGCCGGTGCGCGGGCGGGCGCGGTTCCAGTCGAACGTGGTGGCCGCCGGGCCCGTCCACCACGTCGTCGGGGTGGTGAAGACACCGGTCGGCGTGGTGGGGAAGACGTACGTCTTGATGCTGTTGTCACCCTGGCCGTAGAGGAGGCCCACCTCGTCGCGGCCGTCGCCGTTGAAGTCGCCGGTCACGAACTTGGAGCGGGAGGCCAGCCAGGTGCCCTTGGGGCCGGACCACTCGGACGGGATCAGCCGCACGACACCACCGTTGCCGTTCGACGTCAGCGTCCACAGCTTGGTGACGCCCGTGGTCCTGTCCACGTTCCAGATCGCCACGTCGTCGTAGCCGTCGCCGTTGAAGTCGCCGGCCAGCGGGGTCATGTAGGTCTCGTGGAAGGTGACGTGGTTCGGGACCACCTCCCACGCCTTGCTCGGCTCGCTGTAGGTGCCGTCCGCCTTGCCGAGCGCGATGAACAGCTTGACGCTGCTGTCGCCGTAGCCCTGGATCGCCATGAAGTCGGCGCGGCCGTCACCGTTGAAGTCGCCGGTGGCGCGCTTCATGTGCTCGTTGCCCCACTGGCCCACGGCCGAGGTGTACGTCTTCTTGTAGCCGCTGAGGCTGCCGTCCGGCTTGCCGGAGAAGCTGTACGTGGCGTCCGTGCCCTGCGGGAAGACGTACCAGGCCGACATGTCGCTGCGGCCGTCGTGGTCGAGGTCGCCGCGGACGGCGGTGTTGCTGGACCACACGGCGGCACCGGACGCGTCGCGGATGACGAAGTCGCCGGAGTCCAGGAGGGCCGCTCTGCCGCCGGTCGCGCTGGTGCCGGACTGCCACAGAGTCGTGGTGCCTGCGGCGTCGCGGACCACGAGATTACCGTCCGCGCCGAAGTGGGCCGTCGCGCCCGCGTTGCCGGCCGTGCCCGTGGACCACAGGCTCTTGCCCGCGACGGACGAGACGACCAGGTCGCCGTCGGCGCGCATCGCCACCCGGGCGGAGGCCGACACCAGGACGTCGCCCGCCCGGAGCGTCTGGCCGGCCGCGAGGGCCGCGCCGCCGAAGCGCATGCCGTCCGTGCGGGTCGCCAGCGCGCCCGTACGCGTCTCGGACGAGCCGAAGCAGCCACCCTGCCAGGAACGGGTGTTGATGCCGACCAGCTCCAAGCCGCCGCCGGACTTCTGGCGCAGGAGCGGGCCGCCGGTGTCGCCCGCGCAGATCGCGTCGTCGGCGGTGGCACCCGAGAGGGACAGTGCTCCGCTCGTGACGGCGTCCACACCGAAGGTGGCGGCGTGCAGCTTGTCGGGGCGCCACTCGGTCTTCGTACGGCCGAAGCCCGCCGCCTTCAGGACCTCCCCCTGGGCCACGGGCGTGGCGGCCAGCGGGACCGGGGTGACCCCGGTCGCCGGGGCGGTGAGGCGGGCCAGCACGAGGTCGGTGCCCTCGCGCGGTACCAGCTCGACGACCTCGCTGACATGGCCGCCGGTGCCCAGGAGGTCGTTGCGGCCGACGGTCGCCACCGTCTTCAGGGAGGGCTTGCCCGCGGCAACCGTGCCGCCCGCCACCGGGTCGGTGGCGAAGCACGCGGCGGCCGTGAGGACCCACTGCGCGTCGATGAGCGCGCCCGAGCAGGCTCGTGTCTGGTCGCCCTCACCGATGTGCAGGTTCGCGGTGAACGCGTACGAGGCGTCGGTGACGGCGGCGCCGACCACCGCGTTCGCGGGGACCGCGGTGCCGAGCAGACCGGCGGCGACACCGGCGGCGACTATTCCCGTCATCCAGGCGGAACGAGGGGATCTTCCGGTCACAGAGGTTCCTATCTGTTCTGTCGGAAAGGGTGGTCAGCGGCCCGAAGGGGTTCTCCGGGTCGCGGAGCTCCTCCACGGCGGGGCCGAGGAGGCGCAGGGCCCGGGCCGGATCGACGTCGTCGACCCGGCGCTCCCGGAGGGCCGACGGGCCCCCGGGGTGGGCTACGGGATGGTCGAGGTGCGCGTCGACGGCGGTGCGGACCGCGTAGCCGGCGGCGGCGACGGTGACGGCCAGGTCAATCTCCTGGGTCATCGTGCAGTCCGCAGCGAGCCCCACCACGAAGCGGTGGAGCGGCATCCCCCTGGCCGACCGGTCGACCTGGGGTTCGTTGCGCAGGTCGTGGGTGAACTCCTGGTTGCTCGCCGAGGCCGTCGGCGTGCAGCAGGAGGCCGCTCGTGCGATCGGCGGGCAGGCTGTTGACGCGGTCCCGTTCCTTCGGGAACACCAGGACGGCACGGTCTGTCATGCGGGTCCGCCTCTTCACGGACGCGGAGAGGGCGTCGTTTTCGTTGTGTGACGAACGAGAACGTGGAACGCCCTCATCACCGAACTGTACGTGAAGATCGACGAGTTCGGGGGTCCTCGTGGCTGGACCCGCGCCCCGCGGCCCGAAGCGCCGCCCGGTCCGTCGGCCCGTCGGTCCGTCTGAGCCTCGTACCGTGCGGGCGAGGCCAGCACCTCGTCCCATTTGGCTAGTCCGTGGTGGCAGTTGGGGGCGCAGGTGATGGCGCGGATCAGGCCGGGAAGTGTCGGGCCTGGCGTTCCTGGCGGTGGTACAGGCGACGGCAGTCGGCGGGCCAGGACATCGTCCGCTCGATCGTCGAGCGGTGCCGACCCAGCTTGGGTGGAGGACTCGATGCCCTTGCGGGCGATGCGGTGGCGCATGCCGCAAAGGCAACGGATGGCGAGACCGCCCTGCGAAGCCTGCCATGTATGGCGGAGCGGCTTCGCAAAGCGGTTCATCGGATCGACGACGGCGGAGACAGAGAGGACGGAGTGGCGGGGCACCCCGTGCACGTGACCACCGTGCGGTCGGAGGGGAAGGAGCCGGACCGGCAGCGCCCCCGACGAGCCGGCCGCCCCCTGCCGGCCTCGGTGGGGACCAGCGTCGACGCGTCACCGGTCCCGGCCCCGGCCCCGGTGCTGGAGGCATGGGCCGGGGCCGTCTCACCGATGGCCGGGCCACATGTCCTCGTACGCCGCATGAACGTGTCGTTCATGCCCTAGCTGACGCCCATCACCGAACGCCCCTCTGGGCCGAGGCCCGCGAGAGCGGCACGTACGAGATGCCTACGCGCGGCCCGCGCTCTCCAGAAAGAGGACTTCACCCAGTTGCTCCACCCGCGCCCAGCCCCCGCGCGTGGCGGTCCTCGCCGGACGCCTACCTCGCCACCGCCAGGCGGCCGCCCGTCACGAGCAGCAGCGCCGTGCGGTGCGGAAGACCGCGCGGCGAAGGCGCGGTGGCCGGTGCGCAAGGACTGCGGGCAGAAGTTCACCGACGCCAGGTGGGAAGCGATCGGCTGCACCCGGGACTGGAGCAAGCGGCGGTCGCACCCGCGCTCAGGGCCAGCGGGACCGGGCCCCGCGGCTCAGGAGCCGTCCGTCACCGACGGGCTGTCGTCGCTCAGTACGGGAGCGCTGCGCACCAGGCGCAGCGCCGTGGTGAGCAGCAGGCCGCCGGCGATGTTGCCGACAACCGCCCAGGCCAGCCATCCCAGCCAGGCGGCGTATCCATAGGATGTCCGGCCGGTGTGCAGGCCGGCGAACGCGACCAGGGAATCCAGGACCGAGTGCCACAGTCCGAACCCGGCCAGGACGAACGCCGTGCACACGGAGGCGGTGATCTTGCCGGTCATGGAATCGGTGCCGTGGTGCATGCGGGTCATGAGGGTGATGACACCGCCGCCCAGCACGGTGAGGCAGAAGGTGCCCAGTGTGTAGCCCCCGTCGACGAACTGCGCGCCCGCCTCACCCGCTGTTCGGTGCAGGTCGGGGAAGGCTTGCATGACCAGCCAGACGAACACCCAGCCGCCGACCAGGTTCATCACCAGCACCGTCGCCCACATCCGCAGCAGATGCAACCAGGTGGCCTCGCCCGCGATGACGGTGGCGACAGGAACCAGGAAGCCCTCGGTGAACAGTTCGCTGTGCCCGAGCAGCAGGGCGATGAGGCCGACGGAGAACGCGAGGCCGGCCAGGAGTTCGCTGCCCGTCGCGTGCCGCACGAACAGCAGTGCCATCACTCCGACGCCGACGTCGATGCCGCCCAGCAGCGAGGTCGCCACCAGGGAAGTCCAGGTGCGGTGCAGCCGCGGCCGGCCCTCGGCGACGATCTTCTCGGCCGCTTCGGCGACCCGTCGTTCCCCGGGTCCCTGCATGATCTGGTCGTCGGGCTCCATGGCGGTTCCTCCGGTTGCGGTCACGAGGAATACGGTGCGCCGGCCTGGCGGCGGACGGGTTCCCGCACGGGGCCGACCGCTCAGGCGCGCAGGCGGTTCGGTAGGTCGTCGAGCAGCTAGGCGAGGCTCTCGCCGCCTGGAGCAGCGCCGCGACCCCGGCCTTCTCGCCGCAGTCACGCCCATAGCCCGCGGGCAGCCCGGTGCCGGAGAACGGCACGGGCGCGTCGAACACTGCGGCGAGCAGCACTGCCGGGGCGCCGCCGCCGTTGCCGATACCCGGCGCGGAGCGTGGCGGGTCCGGCTCAAGCGTCCTCCAGTGCCGCACGTAGCCGGCCCCGACCTGCTCGCCGGCCCAGTGCCGCAGTTGCTTCCTCTCCGTGTCGGCGCTCTGGTCGGGCACCGTACGCAGGGCGAGGCCGGCGGAGACGGCGGCCGGGACGATGCCGCAAGCGAGATCATCAGCGTCGCCTCCTGGGCGGGTGACGACCTCGGCGGCGGGCCGGATCCGGACGCCTTCCAGCACGTTGCACCTCTCATCGCCCCGTGTGCTGCGGCTGTAGGTGCGCTCCGATCCGTCGTCGGTGTCGAAGGCGACGCCGGCGATTCCGCGGCGTTCCTCCTCGCTGGGTCCGGCGACCAGGCTGCAGAAGCCTTGCAGAGTGATCCGGCCCTGGTCGTCGTGGAGAGGACCGTTGAGGCGGCAGACCTCGGTCAGGGGGTTGAGGGCGGCACCGGGTTCCTTCATCACACGCTTCCTTCGGTTTCGGGTGCGGTTGCAGAGAAGTTTCTGTGGCAACCCCGAGCCGGCAGGGCTCCCAGGTACCCAGACACAGCGGTGTGTATCTGGCTGACGCGGTGGTCGGGGCCGGGGAGGGGGCGCCAGACGGGTGCGACCGGGCCGTGTCGCAGGAGCTCGGTCGTGGCTGCGGCCCGTCCGAGCCCTCGGGCAAGCGGCCTGCGGAGCCTTGACGCGGGTGTGGATGCCGGTGGGCCCGGTGCCGTCCAGGACGAACAGCAGCCGCGGGAACAGCTGGCAGCGTCGCCGCCAGCTCTCCTCCCGGACAACCAACTGCTGGCCGATCCTGGGTGGGGGAGTGGGCACGTACTGGCGGAGACGGGCGTGGGCGCCGAGCTTGGTGGCCAGGCGCTCGGGTCCCATCGTGGCCCGGTCCACTTCCACGAAGGCCCGTAGCATCGCCTCGCCGTCCTCGCCGTCCTCGCCGTCCTCGCCGTCCTCGCCGTCCTCGCCGTCCTCGCCGTCCTCGCCGTGTCCGCCCCGCCGGTGCCGCGGCTGCGGTAGTAGAGCAGTGCGCCGGGGATGACGGCCTCACCGCCCCCGAGCGGGTGGTGGACCTCGGGGAACCAGGCCAGCGGCTGTCACAGGTCGCCGCGGCGGCGGGCGTCCTGCAGGAACGCCAGCGAGGTCTTGGTGACCGTCAGCCCGTGCCCGACGCCCAGCCGCACCGTGGTCGGGCCGGTCGCACCCCGCGGGGGCCGGCGACCACGCAGCTCGAGCCACCCGGTCGCCACCTGCACCCCGTACCGGGTGGGGTGCAGGCGGCGGCCGGGTGGCCTGCGGCAGCGTGATGCGGTCGATGAGAGCCTCCCCGCGCAGCTTCATCAGCCGGCGCCGCGTCTGGTGTTCGATTGCGAGGGCTCGGGCTTGTTTGAGACCTCGCACGCTCCGCCGTCCAGCGCCCGAACGTGGCGCTCCATCAGGTCAGCGGTACTCCTTTCCACCACCGCCATGGCCGGTGATCGGTCAGCACCTCCTCCGGAAAGTGCAGGTCGGACGTGTCCCGCCTGTCCGGGACAGGACCCGGACAGGCTGAGTCATTGGCATCGGCGTCTCATCTCCTGACGATTACTCGGGAGCCGCCCACGAGCTGGTGGCGGCAGTGCTGAACTGACGGAAGAGGAGACGCTCTCGATGTTCGCAGTGACGAGAAAGAAGACCAGGATCGCCTTATCCATGGCGATCGGCAGTGTCATATGCACTCTGGCCACATCGGTCACCAGCGCCTCGGCCTCGGTGGCAGCGACCCCGCCGGCCCGCACCGACAGCGCCAACAACCCTGTCTACCTCATTCACGGCTACGACCCGTCCTTCACGTCCACCGGATGCGGGAAGTGGAATAAAGCGGCCAGGGCCATGAAGTCCTGGGGCTGGACGGGCAAGTTCGTGAAGGTCGGCTTCTACGCCGTCGACGAGGGCACGGGCTGCACCGTCAACATCGCACGGGACGGCGACGCGGACACGCCGATCAAGGAGCTGGGGAAGAAGCTAGCCTGGGACATCTACAACCGGTACACGGTCAACGGCAAGACCGTGGACATGGTCGGCCACTCCATGGGCGGCCTCATCGCCCGCGCGGCGCTGACTGGGACCGACCGCAAGGAGGCCGGCTTTCCCCCGAAGCTGTACGTAGAGGACGTCGTGACGCTCGGGACGCCCCACCGGGGAGCTGTGAGCGCCTACCTCTGCACGGACGGACAGCAGTGCGCGGACATGCGCGCCACGTCCGGTTTCATGTCGTGGCTCGGCACCGCTCTGCCCCAGGCAGAACAGGGCACCGACTGGACCTTGATCGCCTCCCACGCCGATCACGTGGCCCCCGTGAACACGGCATCGCCCGAGCTGAGCGGTGCGCAGCACCTCGTACGGTACGCGGCTGTCACAGGCCTCAACCACAGCAAGCTCCGCACCACCACCAACGGCAGGTACCGCATGAACTACACCAATAACGGAAGCGCGTGGCGCCACATCAGGTACGGTGCAGCTCCCATCCGCGCCACGATGAACGCTCTCTACTGGGCCGCCAGGTGGTGACCGACACCCGAGAGGGTGGAGAGACGCACGGCGGATTCGACGAGAGGTCCGGAGAAACGGACCGGGACGGCGCCGAGATGAGGCGAGGGCGGGGCTGTCACGCTCCCCGCCCTCACGTCTGCGTCGTCAGGCCTTCCGCTTCTTCGCCCACGCCCGGGCCGGGTGCATGGAGGCCAGCTCGTCGTCGGGCGTGGGGGTGGGCGGCGGCCAGGAGAGCGCTTCGGTGGGTGGCCACAGCCTCAGCTGCTGCCCGTTCTCCCCGTACCGGGCGATCTCATAGCCCGGCTCCAGGCGCAGTGAGGTGAATTGCACGCCAAGGGCGCCGGTGCGCAGGATGACCGAGTAGCCGTTGGTCTTCCCGCCGACCCTGCGGCCGTGGAAGGTCCCCCACCCGTGCTGGTGCTCGTCGCCGGGAGGTTCGACGTACAGGGCTCGGGCTGTGGTGCGGCGCATGGACGGCTGGCCGTGAGGGTGTAGCTGAAGGTAGGCGGCGCGCGGGATCACCGTCAGGTCGTCGAGCGCGCTCGACGGCACCTTCCTCATGAGCAGTGGCATCGACGACAACCCCAAAGTCCGGGACGGCAAGGGCCACTGGCGCCACATCGCCTTCGCCGACAACCGGGGGCCGGGCACCGACCCGTCGGCCATCCTCGGCGGTGACGAGTTCTACGAAACCCTCGACCTGACCCGTCCAAGGTGTGCGACGTCGCAACGCCCGCGAGACGGGCTCGCCCGGGAAGCCACCGCCCCGCTCGCCGTCGAGACGACGACGGACACGCCTGTGACAGGAGTGTCACGTCTTCCGCACGGCGAACCCCTCGGGACCCATCGAGCCGCGGCCGGGCCACCGGTAGATCGCGGGAGGGAGGTCCGGATCCGGAGTCCGACGGCGGGCGGCGCGCGCACGCGGTCACCTCGACGGGTCAGGCGACCGCCTCGCGCCGGGATCACAGACGCGGCGTCCGGCGCTGCGGTCGGCCCGTACCGCGCCGGACCTCGGTCCGTCCCGTCCCGGACGCGGGCGCGGACAGTCGATCAGACCTCCGGGTTGTACGGCAAAGAGCGCATTGACTGGGCACCTGCAGGACGTTTGCATGAACCTGGGCCCTGGCCGCAGGCCGGGGGAGACATGCCGGCCGGGGGGAAAGAATGCGTCATGGGTGGAGAGCGGCTGCCGTCGCCGCTGCGGCAGCGGTGTGCGCAACCGTGCAGACGACGCCCGCAGGGGCGTTGGAACTGAAGCCGGGTACGGACTACGTGAACGTCACGTCCGACGACGTGATGGGCAACGGACAAAGCCAGTACGCAGCGATCAGTGCCAACGGCCGCTACGTGGCCTTCTGGTCGCGCGCCTCGGACCTGGCGCCGGGTGACACCGACGACGTCGACGACGTCTATGTGAAGGACCTGCGGACCGGGAAGGTGCACTGGGCCAGTGACCTCGCCGACGGCATGGACAAGGGCGCGCCGTACACGGCCCCGTCCATCAGCGCCGACGGCATGCGGGTGGCCTTCCCGACGCTGGACAGGGCCAGCGCCCATGTGTACGACGTGCGCACGGGCCGTACCGAACTGGTCAGGGACGGCACCTATGCCGGGTTCAGCAGCGCCAACGCCCCGGTCATCAGCGGCAACGGCAGGTACGTGACCTTCACGGCCCGGCCGACGCAGGACACGGGAGCACTCCCTGCCATCCGCCTGCGCGACCTCGCACGGGGCACCGGCGAGTGGGTCGACGACCCCTTGGCCGGCGATGAGCAGCGGGTCGCGAGGCCGTCTCTGAGCCACGACGGCAGGCATGTCGCCTACCTGGCCTCAGACCCCGGGACGGGCGACCCCGAGGGCAGCGAGACGCACGTCTACGCCCTCGACCGGCGCACGGACAAGAGGGTACGGGTCGACCCGGGGTGCGAGGACGATCCGGCCGAGTACGGGGTCGGTGACCCGGTGATGGGTCGGGACGGCCGCCACGTCGTGTTCCGCTTCAAGTGCCGCACCCTGCAGCCCAGAGGCACCAACGACACCGGTGACGTCTTCCTCAAGGACCTCAGGAGCGGAGCACTGCGACACATCCTGGGTCCCAAGCCGCAGTTCGCCACGCATACCGGCCGCCTCAGCGCGGACGGCCGGCACATCGTCTTCGTGGCGGCCGAGGAGAGGGAGCCGCGCGGTCCGCTCCAGGTGATCTACCTGCTGGACCTGCGCACCGGCCGCACGGACATGGTCACCGCCCGGCCCGACGGCACCGTCAACCAGAGGCCGGCGTCCGACCCGACCGTGGACGCGCACGGCCGCACGGTGGCGTACGACGCGGTACCGCGCGACCTGCTGGGGGAGTCGTCCACCGCCGGCGACCGACAGGTCTTCGTCACGCGTCTGCGCTGACAGTCGCCGTCGGCACCCCGCGGCGACGGGACGTCTTCGCCGGGGACGTTCCCTCGCCGGGCGGGAACCCCAGCTGACGTGGCGGCAGCGCCGGGCGGCTCACGGCAGCCCGGACGTGGAGGTGACCCGGCTCCGCGTGAACGAATTGGCGCGCGGCCTGCTCCGGCGCCCTCCGGCAACGTCGGCGAGGGCGTCCACCGGTGCGGTACGCAGTCGTCCGGCACTCCGGCGGCTACCGCGCGCTGGTGGACGCCGGACCACCGTCAGCGCGCACGTCTACGGTGTGACGGACAGCTGAAATGACAGCAAGTGCACCACCGTCAGCGAAGCCAGTGGCCGCTGCAGCCTCGCCGAGAAGCGCTCTTACCGGCTGCGGGCTGCGTCATCAAGGCCAGGCAGACGCCTTCGTACTGCAAGACGTCCGCCACCTTCTCCAACGGCCCTGCCCGCGGCCCTGGTCTTCCGAGCCGGGAATTCTGTTCGGACGGCCGGCGAGGCGTTCGAGGATCTCGTCCGCGGTCTTGGTCCACACGTAGGGGGCGGGATCGGTGCTCCATGCGGCGATCCAGGTACGGATGTCCTTCTCCAGCGCCTGGACGCTTCCGTGGACTCCTCGCCGTATCCGCTTGTTCGTCAGCTCTGCGAACCACCGCTCGACCAGGTTCAGCCAGGACGATGCGGTGGGCGTGAGGTGCAGATGGAAGCGGGGACGGGCCACCAGCCAGGTCTTGCCCGCCGGAGTCTTGCGGGTCGCGTAGTCGTCCGGCACCAGATGCACGTCCAGGCCCGCCGGCACCTCCTGGTCGAGCTTATGGTCGAGCGCCGGGTCGTCGGTCTTCCCCCTCGGACACGTCGTCGGTTACGCGGAATCCTGCGGTCTGCGCATCGAGGTGGACGCCGAGGTCGTCGTGCCCCGCCGGCGTACCGAGGCGCTCGCCCAGGAGGCCGCGTTCGGGGTTCTCCTTCTGCCGCGCGGACGGGAAGGTGGCCGCGACGTCACGGGAGACCGATCGGTGGGGGAGGGCGGAGGAGTCGATGTGCAGCAGGTAGGGCATCTTCGTTTTTCATTCGTGGGTGGGCGGAGACAGTTCCACGGTCTCCCGGGGGAGGGAGCGGAGTCGTCCCTCCGAGGTGGCTCGGCGTCCCCCGTGTTGACGGTCGTGACTCGGCAGGTCTCCGCGCGGGACCGCGGGACCCCGGTGGGAAAGGGCTGACCCGTGGAGAACAGATCTTCTCGGGCTCTGTCGATTTCGGGGGCGGCCCGTCTCTATGCCGTGGTCGGTGACCCGGTCGCCCAAGTACGGGCGCCGTCCCTCCTTGATCTGCTGTTCGCCGCTCTTGGCTTGAATTCGGTGTTGTTTCCGGTACGCGTCCGGTCGGACGCCTTCACTGAGGTCTTCCAGGGGCTACGGAAGACGGACAATCTCGACGGGATGCTCGTGGCCATTCCGCACAAGGCGGCTGGCCTGCGCCTCGCGGACGAGGTCAGCCCGGCCGTCGCGGCCTCCGGCACCGTCAACGCGCTGCGGCGCGAACCGGACGGTCGTTGGACCGCCGGGAACCTGGACGGCATCGGGTCCGTGACCGGACTGGCCGAGGCGGGACACCGCCCCGAGGGGATGCGCGTCACGGTCGTCGGCGCCGGTGGGGCCGGGAGTGCGATCGCGGCGGCCCTGCTGCCGGCGGGCGTGGCGCGGGTGCCCCTGCACGCCCCGGACGCCGGCAAGCTGGACGCGCTTGTCGCGCGGCTCGACGCGTACCGGCCGGGCCGGGCGGAGGGGAGCCGTACGCCCGTGTTCACGGACGCGGGCCTGGTGGTCAACGCGACCCCGCTCGGCATGCGCGCCGACGACCCGGTGCCGTTCTCCCCGCAGGACCTCCCGCCGCGGTGCGTGGGAGCCGGCGTGATCACGAAGCCGAGGGAGACCGCGCTGCTGCGGGCGGCCGCGGCGCTCGGCCACCCGGTACTGTATGAAGCACCGATACTCGACCACCGACTCGACCTCTACCGGACCTTCTTCCGGTTCGGCGAGGCCGACGCGGCGGTCGCGGCCGAGGGGGAGGGACAGTGAGCGAGCGCCGGCCGCAGCTCCTCGCCATCAGCGACCTGCACGTCGCCCACGCGGAGAACAGGCAGATCGTCGAAGGGCTCCGCCCGTCCTCGGACGGCGACTGGCTGATCGTGGCCGGTGACGTGGGGGAGCTGACCGAGCAGATCACCTGGGCCCTGCGGACGCTCAGCGAGAGGTTCGCCCGAGTGATCTGGAGCCCGGGCAACCACGAGCTGTGGACCCCGAAGATGGACCCGGTCCAGTTGCGGGGCGTCGAGCGGTACCAGTACCTGGTGGACGTCTGCCGCGATCTGGGCGTGCTCACCCCCGAGGACCCGTACGCCCTGTGGGAGGGGGGCGGCGGCCCGGTCCGCGTCGCGCCCCTCTTCCTGCTGTACGACTACACCTTCCGCACCCCCACGGCCGCGAACAAGGAGGCGTCGCTCGCCCAGGCCTACGAGGCGGGGGTGGTGTGCACCGACGAGTTCTTCCTGCACCCCGACCCGTACGCCAGCCGTGAGGACTGGTGCGCGGCACGGGTCGCCTACACCGAGCGGCGCCTCGCCGCGTGCGACCCCGGCGTCCCGCTCGTCCTGGTCAACCACTGGCCCCTGCTGAGGGAGCCCACGAGGATCCTGAGGCACCAGGAGTTCGCCCAGTGGTGCGGGACGGAACGCACGGCGGACTGGCATCGCCGGTTCAACACCGCCGTGGCCGTCTACGGCCACCTCCACATTCCCCGGACCACCCGGCACGACGGCGTGCGGTTCGAAGAGGTGTCGGTCGGCTACCCCAGGGAGTGGAAGCGACCCGGCCACCCCAGGAACGTGCCGCGCCCGGTTCTCGTGCCGAGGAGCGCGCCGTGATCGAGCGGATCCTCCCGGCCGGCCTCACGTACGCGGAGGCCTCCGACGACCCGGTCGACGCCACT
The DNA here is from genome assembly GCF_055564355.1 of Streptomyces sp. NPDC029152. Lineage (NCBI taxonomy): Bacteria > Bacillati > Actinomycetota > Actinomycetes > Kitasatosporales > Streptomycetaceae > Streptomyces > Streptomyces sp. NPDC029152. Next base: position 555,959 of record NZ_JBVHWR010000002.1, read on the forward strand.
CTCCACCCGGAGAAGGGGGCGGTCGTCCGGAACGTGGTGGAGTCCAGGAGACGGGAGTTCACCACCGTACGGATGCGTGCCCGCCGGGCCCTCGCCGGCCTGCGCCTGTCCCCGGCCCCGTCATGCCCGGCGACGGCGGCGCACCCCGCTGGCCGGAAGAGGTCGCCGGGAGCCTCACCGCACTGCACCGGGTACCGGGGCGCGGTTCTGGGCAGAGCCACGGAGTACGCGCCGATCGGCATCGACGCGGAACCCCACGCGCCGCTGCCCGAGGGGATCCTCGAAGCGACCTCGCCGGCGACGGAACGGAGTCACCTGCGGCTCCTCGCGGCGGCGGACCCTGGCCCCCGCTGGAACCGGCTGCTGTTCTGCATGGAGGAAGCCGTCTTCAAGGCGTGGTTCCCCTTCACCGGGCAGGCCCTCGACTTCGAGGACGCCGACATCACCGTCGACCTCGCCGAACCCACCTTCAGCGCCCGCATCCTGCCCCCCTCCGCCGAGCCTGGCGGGCGGGGCGGGCCGGCTCGTGACGCCACGGCGAGGAAGGAAGGACGACTGACCTGCGCTGCCCGAAGGCCGTCGGCTCGCTCGGCATGGGCTTCTCGGTGTTTGGCGCGTTCGAGTGAGGGGCGGAGACGATGTGGCCACGGGCCGACGGAGTGCGGGCCATGGAGCCGGGGCTCCGGGCGCCATGAGGGACGAGTCGAACGCCCTCGTCCTGGCGAAGGTCGCTTACCCCACGAGGCGTGACAGGGCCTGACGTTGCCGAGAACGACGTGTGAGGCGATGACACCGGCTCGCGGTCCTCGGAGACCGCGTGCTCACCCTGACGCCATTGCCGCAACTCGACGCAACTGCCCATCCGATCCTGGCGGTTATAGTTTCAGGCAGCGTCGCGTGCCGGTGGCGGATGGATCGTCAGGCATGGAGGCGCCGTATCGAGAGGTGGCCGCGGCCATTCCCACCCCAATTTCACAGAAGATCACGCTTTACCCCGCCGAGGACCGGTTCTTCGGCCCCCGACCCGCCGTCCTCGTCCTGCCCGGCGGCGGCTTCCGGGAACTTCCAGCGCACGAGGGCGAAGGCTACGCGCGCTGGCTGTCCGGCATCGGCATCCACGCCTTCGTCCTGTCCTACCGGCTGCTGCCGGACCGGTTCCCGGCCCCGCTCGAAGACGCCCGGGCCGGGTTGGACCACATCCGCAACGGCGACCACGGCCTCGAGGTCGGCCGGGTCGGCGTCATCGGATCGAGCGCGGGCGGCCAACTCGCCGGCCTGCTCATGACCGGCCGGGTCCTGTCCATCGAGGAGGGCGTCGCCGACCCGCCCCGACCGGACTTCGCGATCCTGGCCTATGCGCTGGCCGACCTCGACCTGCTCCCGCCGCCGGTGGTCGAGAACCTGCTCGGCGACCTGCTGCCCATCAAGGACGAACTGTCCCCGGCCAAGCACGTGGACGCGTCGGTGTGCCCGACCTTCGTGTGGGCCACCGCCCAGGACCCGCCGGGCCTGCCCAACGCCCTGGAGTGGACCCGGGCGCTGGCGGCGGCCGCGGTACCGGTGGAGTTGCACGTCTACCCGGGCGGCAGCCACGGTATCGGCCTGGCCGACGGCGTGGAATACGGCGGCGAGCCGCATAAGTTCATTGCGCGCGAGCCGCACACCGCGTCCTGGACGACCGCGTGCGCGGCCTGGCTGCGGCAGGAGGGCGTTCTTGCCGACTGACCGCGTCACCGCCTGGGGCGGGGAGCTGCAGCGGGTGCACGGCAAGCTGCGCAACGCGCTGGCGCTGGCGCGGGCGGGACTGGACGGTGGCGACCCCGCCGACGCCGCCACCGACCTGCTGTTGTTCTGCCACGGGTTCTGCGCTGCCCTGTCCGGCCACCATCGAGCCGAGGACGGTTCGCTGTTCCCGGAACTGGTACGGGCGCGACCCGACCTGGCGCCGGTGGTTGCGAAGCTGACTCAGGACCACAACATGATTGAGCACCTCATCGGCGGATTGCAGAAGGCGGTGGCCGACTCGACCGACCCGGAGGTGGCACACCGTCATCTGGACGGGATCGAGGCGGTCATGGAGACGCACTTCAAGTACGAGGAGAAGCAACTGGGAGCGGTGCTGGACGGCATGGATGCCGACTTCGACCGCACCGAGATCTTCGGCCCGATCAGCTGAGCCGCGTCCCGGTCGCGGCGCCCGCCGACGTCGCGACCGGGGTTCCACCCGGGTTCGAGCGGAACCGCCACCGCCTCGCCCGGGTCCTGAACCGCGACCGCCGAGGTTTCGGTGAACCGGACCTGTGTCACGAACTGTGACCGGCCCTACTGGGGTCGTGATCGGGACAGGCAAGGGGGCTGCCCTCAGGATTCGGGTAGGGAGGGCTTCCGGCACCGCCTGGGGGCTGGCACGGCCGACCCTGCTGGGGGCAGCAGGCTGGGCCGGACCTCACCCGGCTGGTGGGATGTCCGACAACTACCGCATCCGAACGGGACGATGCGCCGGCCGTCGACCCGCGAGCGTCCCTACACGTCGGCGGGACGACAAGGGGGCTCTTGGTGTACGTGACAGGAAATCGGCGGCTGGGGCTGCTCGCCCTGACCGCCCTGACCACAACCGTGCTTCTCTCCGCATCGCCCAGTCCTGCCGCCGCGGTGGCGGCACGGCACGACGATGTTCTCTCCCGCCAGGTCGAGGCAATCCACGACACGGGTGTCGTGGGCGTCTCCGCCGAGGTGCTGTCTCCGGGCGTACGCCTTTCCGACAGTGCCGGGGCGGCCCGCTGGGGTACGGCAAGGCCGGTGCCGGCAGAGGGCCGGTTCCGGATAGGCAGCGCGACCAAAACGTTCACCGCCGTGGTCGTGCTGCAACTGGTGGGCGAGGGGAGGGTGTCGCTGAGCGACACGGTCGAACAGTGGCTGCCGGGCGTCGTCCGTGGCAACGGCTACGACGGGAACCGGGTCACCGTTCGGGACCTGCTCCAGCACACCAGCGGTATCCCTGACATCCCGAAGGTTCCCTCCATGAGCAGTGCGGAAGGCTACCGAGCCGAGCGGATGCGCACCTACAGCCCCGAGGAGCTCGTGGGCATGGCCCTACGGCAACGGCCCGCGCCTCCCTCTGCCCACGCGGGCACAGACCCCGCATGGTCCTACTCCAACACCAACTACGTACTCGCAGCGATGCTCGTCCGACAGATCACCGGCCGGAGCTGGGAACGCGAGGTCACCGACCGGATCATCCGTCCGCTCCGACTGCAGGACACCAGCGTCCCCGGCACCTTCCCCTTCGTCCTGGGTCCGCACGCTCACGCCTACACCGCGTTCGGAGCCGGTGACGGCGGGGGCCCCGGCACCGACGTGACGCTGCTCGATCCGAGCATGGCCTCCGGGTCCGGCTCGGTCATCAGCACCACCCACGACTTGAACCGGTTCTACACGGCCCTCTTCGGCGGCTATCTGCTGGACGCGGAGCAGTTCGACGAGATGACGGCCACCGTGCCCGCCACCGAACTGGGGAAAGGACTGAAGTACGGCCTCGGACTGGCACAGATTCCGCTCACCTGCGGCGGCAGCTACTTCGGCCACCGCGGTGAACTCCTCGGCTACCGGGCCTGGGCCGGCATCACCCACGACGGAACCCGGTCCGTTTCGGTGTACGTGACCAGTGACGGCGGCCCCGACACCGAGAAGGTCATGATGACACTCATGGACGAACAGTTGTGCGATGTCCGTCCGTAAGGCTCCCACGGGCCTGCACCAACGAGTTCGCTCACGCGAAATGTGTGGACGACATCCGCGAAGCACTCGGTGGTGCTGCGGACCCAGGGCGGGCCGCTGCGTTCCAGCAGCCTTCGTGCGGTGGTTGTCAGTACGCCCCGAAGGACCAGAAGACGCCCACCTCTTCGTCGTTCACCGCGATCACGCCCAGGTCCTCGAAGATGTCGAGGCCGGCGATGTATTCAGTGGTGTGGAAACGGTGGGATTCAGTGCCCTGGAGCCCTGAGGCGAGGAAGTCGGGGGCCGGGGTGGAGGCGGCGGCCGTCGCATTGGTCCAGTAGTGCGCGCCGGGCCCGTACCGCTCGAGCAGCAACCGGGCGTCCGCCAGCAGGGCGTCCCGGTCCGGACGGGAGCGGACGGGGACCTGCTCCGACTGCCATTCCTCCGCCATGACGGCCAGCGCGGCGGCTGCCGCCCGGGCGTTCAGGGGATGCAGGTGGGCGCGCATGTCGGCCGGGGCCGGCGGGTCGAAGGGGTAGGCGGGCACGTCCTGGCGGGCGGGGTCGGGGCAGTCCATGTCCAGCCGGAGCCAGCCGCGGGGATCGGTGACCGTCCGGTGCAGCACGGCGTGGACGTCATGCGTCCACTCCTCGTGCCGCCGCGGGCCGGTGGCGACGAAGATGCACTGGTCGTACAACAGCCGCAGCGCCGCCGCGTTCCAGGGGCTGCGGCGGGAGCGGAATTCCATGATCAGGTCGCCGATCTCACGGGCGAAGGCGTCCTTGGGCTCGCGCGGGATGCTCCGGAGCCGGCCGAGGGCCCAGTGGACGAGCTCGCCTGCTCCTTCCGCCGCGAGTCCGGGCGGCTCGGCCGGAAGCACGTCCGACGCCTCCCACGTCCCCCACAGCGCCTCGAGGTGGGCATCCAGCAGGTCCAGGGCCGTCCGGCCGTCAGGCGGAATCATTCCGCCACCTTAGGCCGTGGCCGTCACACGGGGCAGTCCGATGGTGAACGCGACGGTCCGGCGGGCAGCGGCTGGGCGGGTCCCAGGGTCTGCCTGGGGCAGGGGGAGTGACGGCCGGGCCCGTATGCTGCGCTGGTCCGGTGAACCGTCCGCTGAAAGGAAACGCCCCACCGTGTTCCAGCAGACCCCCGTCTACGACCGCCTCGTCGCCGAACGCGGCGACATCCCCGTCCAGGTCCGTGGTGAAGCCGACCGGATCCACCGCGACCTGGCCCGGGTACTGCGCCAGACGTCCACCACCCCCCAGCCGAGCGCGTCACAGAACGTCTTCGAGCCCAAGGCCCTTCCAGGTGCCCTGTAGTCGTGGCACAGGCGTCCGGCGGCCGGGACGGGCATAGGCTCCCTTCCGCCCGCGAACAGGTGCCGACCCCCAGGCTGACAGGTCCGGGGGTCGCTCATGTATCCGCCGGGAGGTCGGATGTGCCATCGGACCCGGCGCCCGACAGGCCGAGTCCGGTCCCGTAGATGACGCAGGAGTTCCGCACGGCCGTCGCCACCTGAGCGGGTCCCTTTCGCGTGGCCCCGGCGGCGGCCGGAGAGGGGCCTCCCCCCTCGCCGAGGACGCCGGTCATCTGATCGTCACGCTCATCGAGGGCGTCCAGGGCACCGTCTCCCTCACCGCCATGGTCGCCGTCACCCAGGCCGTCCTCGGTGAACTCACCGACACCGAAACCGGCCGCGCCTCCGGCCAGGTCCAGCCAGCATGGAACGACCTCGGCCTCATGGACGGCCAGCCGTAGGCCCGCACAAACGACGCACGCCGCGCGCAATCGTCTCGGCGCCGCCGTCATCGCCGTGGCCGGCCGGTGACCCGGTGCGCTACGCCGTTTCCCGGCACACCTGCACCGACGACCCCGCCCCGCTGCCGCACAGCCCGTGACTCCTCGAGGGCGACGGGACGGCGCCGGTGACGGATACGGCCCGGCGTCACGCACCGCTGGGCGACGTGGGCGCCGCTGCTTCCGCGCCGACCGTGAACACCTCGCCCCCGGAGGGCACTCCGACCCCGCGCCAGCTGAACGGCACACCGCGCGCCGTGTCCATGTCCGGCCCGTCCATCAGCTGGAAGTGCACATGCGGCTGGGTCGAGTTGCCGGAGTTCCCGCAGCGGCCGAGCACTTGGCCGGCGACGACCCTGTCGCCCGCCCGGACCTCGAGCGAGCCGCGCCGGACGTGTGCGTACAGGGCGTACGTCCCCTCGCCGAGGTCGAGGACGACGTGGTTGCCCACGATGCGGCGGGACCCGCCGAGCGTCCTACAGGCACCCTCGATCAGCCAGAAGTACAGAACACCGATGAGTGAGCTGCGGCTGAGGTGGTCGCGCTGGCCGTCCTGGGCGCGGACGACGGTGGCGTCGGCCACCGCGTGCAGGGACGCCCCGAAGGCGGGGTAGGCCTCGTTGCGGTGGGCGACGGGCCAGAACCAGACGGGGGCGGGGCGGGAGGGGCCGTCCGCCGGCTCGGCCACGATGTCGATGGCGTAGGTCTGTGCGAGGCTGTGCGTTCCGTGGCTCGGCACCTTGTCGGCGGGGCTGTTGAGGGCGGACCAGCGGCCGGTGACCGGGGGCGCGACCTCCACCGGCGCCGGGGGCCGCTCGTCGATCCTCCGGCGGGCGGAGCGTGATCCCACCAGGCTGACGGCCATCGCACCGAGTGCGGGCAGCCAGCCCATCCAGTAGTCGTACGGCAGGTCCACGAACAGTCTGACGGCGATCTGGACGAAGAAGATCAGCCACAGCCCGTGCTGGACCCTCGCAGCGATCTTGCGTCGATTCTCCGACATGTCTTCCCCCTCGTGCAGGTGATGGTCAGGTGACGGGACGCGCGGCCGTGAGCACCACCAGCAGCGGAACCACCCGCCCCGCGGGGACCTCGTACCGGCCGCGCTCGGGCGTGTGCAGCCAGCCCGCGCCGGTCAGCTGGCGCAGGTGGTGGTAGATCTGGCCGGTCGTGCCGACGTCCTCGAGCGCGGCCAGCTCGGCAGCGGTGCGCAGGCCGCCCAGGATCTCCCGCAGCAGCCGCAGCCGCACGGGGTTGCCGAGCGCGGCGAACGACTCGGCGGCGTCCTGCCAGTCGTGGTCGAACAGCGTCTCCGTGAGGAGGCCGTACTGCCACTCGTACCGGTGTCCCGTGGGCACACGCACCGTCCCGGTGAACAGGACCGCGCCGTCCGCCTCCTGCGTCACCGGATGCCGCGCCTTCAGCGCGTCGAGGGCCCAGAAGTCGCCTTCTCCCACGGGGGGCGCGGCCGGGCCCGTGCCCTCCAGTTCTGTCACGCGCCGTTCGAGCTCGGCAACGCGCTCTTCGAGATCCATGAGGACGAGATTACGTAATTATGTAATCACGTGCAAGTCGGGAAGGGTGCATGCGGAGCCCCGTCCTCGCGAAGGAACGGACGGGCGGGCGCGGCATGGGGCGCCCGGGCGGCAGGCGCACGGCCGCGGAGGGCGAGCCGTTCAGCCAATAGGACTTCATTAGGTCTGTCTCGATCTTGATGCCGTGTGTGGCCTACTGGGCAGGGGCAGGGGCAGGGGCAGGCAGATACCGGTCCAGCGCCGACTGCTCCGCCTGGGGCGCCACCGGTGGCCCCAACGCCTCCACTGAGACCAGCCGGCCCCTCGTCCTCGGACCGCAGGTCGGTGCGTACGGCGCGACTGCTGCCGACCTGTCCGTCGCCTTCGTCAGTCGGGCCGCGCACGACAGCGGCACCGACACCCTGCCGACCCGTCTTCTCCGGCACGGGCCGCGACTGCTGTGACGAGTCCTGCCTTCCGGACCCCCTCACCCCCTACGGGGCCGCGAAGGCCACCGCCGAGACCGCCGTACGCCTCCTGTGCCCCGACACGGCGACCGTCGCCCGTACGTCCTTGATCATCGGAAACGGCCGGTCCGAGCACGAGAGGCTGGTGCACGCGCTGGCCGACGGCACCCGGCAGGGCACCTCGTTCACCGACGACATCCGTTGCCCCGTACACGTGACAGACCTGGCTGCCGCTCTGTGGGAGATCACCAGGTCCAAGGACTGGGACATCTCCACCACCGACACCGTCGCGGACAACGCCTCCTGCGGGCTGTACGTCCTGGGCGGCCCCCCGGTACCGCTGAGCACGGCCGGCCTCCGGTCCGTACGGATGACGATGCCCCGCAACGGCGAGGCGGCCTCCGAGGGGACCGGCGCCGGCCGCCTCGGCAGTCCCCTCAACGCCGCCGCCTGGCTGGCCTCGGCCCTCGCCGGCATGGGTGCCCCCTTGCGGGCCGGTGACCTCGTGCCGACCGGGGCCCTGGGCCCGACGGCCATGGTCGCCCCGGGCGATGCGTTCGAAGCCCGTATCTCGAACCTGGGCTCCGTGCGGGTCGGGTTCGCCGCCGAAGGAGGGGAAGGAGACGACGCGTGAGCAGCGAGACGAACCCCCGGACCGAGGTGGCGGTCATCGGGTCGGGCAACATCGGAACCGACCTCATGATCAAGGTGCTGCGGTTGTCCGAGACCCTGGAGATCGCCACGATGGCAGGCATCGACCCGGAGTCTGACGGCTTGGCCCGCACTCGCCGCCCGAAGGTGGTCATCGCCCATGAGGGAATCGACGGTCTCGTCACGATGGACGAGTTCGCCGACGTGAGGCTCGTCTTCGACGCGCCCTCCGCCGACGCCCACAAGCGCCACGAGGAGGTGCTGCGCCCACCCGGCCGCACCCTGATCGACCTCACCCCGGCGGCCATCGGTCCCTACGTGCTGCCCCCGGTCAACGGCGATGCCCACCTCGACGCGCCGAACGTGAACATGGTCACCTGTGGCGGCCAGGCCACGGCCCCGGTCGTCGCCGCGGTGAGCGCCGTCACCGACGTCCACTGAACTGTCACGTAGCCGGTCGTGTCACCCCTCGGGGGAGAGCAGGAGGCGGGCTCCTCAACTTCCTCGAGAAGCCCGCCGACACACGACGGGTTCGGGCTCTGCCGCACCGGTCAGACCTGCAGGATCAGCGCTTCTACCTGTTCGAGCGTCGCCACGCTGGCCTGGGCCGCGGCCCGGACCTTCGTCAGTTTCTCCATCCACTCGATGCGCTGCTCGGCCGGGAGCGCGTCCTCTCCGAGCAGGACTCGCAGGCGGTGCGCCTCCTCAAAATCCGTCATCAGCGTATGGGCGGAGTCCACGGCCTGCTGGTAGCCGCCCTCGACGAGTTCGACACGGGCGGGCAGTTCCCGGCGCAGCGTGGCCAGTTGGTCGTGCGGGTCGGCCGGCGGTGCGCCGTGCACGGTGGTGACAGTGGGATCCGCGCTCGTTCCGGCCGTGGGGGAGGTGGTGGTGCCTCCGAGGGTGCCCGGGGCCGGGTGTCCGAGCTCCACGGGGAACGTCTCGTCGAACCATGCTTTGTCGGCGACGTAGTCGGTGGGCCGGCCCTCGATGTCAGGAGCGATCACCATTCCCGCGGTGATCGGCGTCCGGTCCTTGACCCAGTGCTGCTCTCCGTAACAGATCAGAGGCGTGCCGTCTTCCGACTCGGGCGGCTGCGTCGCGTCCGGGTGCTCCAGCACGGCCTTCGCGAAGGCGAGGAGAAGAGCCCGGCTGATGCCCGGGGCGCTGGTTGCCGTGTACGCCAGAGTGAGGGCGGCGAGGGCGCTTTTGGGAGTACGGCGCACACCCTTGCGGCCGTCGCCCGCCTCGCTGCCTTGACCAGCGGTGATGAACGGCTGCGGAGCGTGAATCAGCGCCGGTGCCATCCGCTGGACGAGGGCGGCCCAGGCGGTCGCGTCGCCGGCCTCTGCCCCGAGGAGGAGCACCTTGAGTGACCGAGGGTCCTGTCCGGCGCCCTTAGCGGTCTCCGGAACACCGAAGAAGCCCAGGGCGGAAAGGATGTTGCCCCGGTGCAAGAACAGTTGGGCAACGGCGGCGGACCACAGACGGGTGCGCGCCTCTGCCGTCTTCGCCTTGACCTGGCTCCACGCCGGCTCCTGCAGCGTCCCCCTGACGATCGGCCAGAAGCGCCCCGTGTCGCGGACAGTGCGCACATTCGTCCGCTTGGGGGGCTTGGGCGGAATCTCGGGGAACACAAGTGCGGTGATGGCGCGCACCGCGATGTCACGGAGCACGGCCGGGGAGACGTCGTCGCCCGCGGGCACGAGCGGCATGAGGCGGACGCCGGTGATGAGCCACCGACGTGCACCACGGAATCTGCCACCCGTTCCGGCGCAACGCCGAACCAGAACGGTGGAGCTCATCAGATCAGGTGAAACCAGCATTCAACCGTATCGCTTGCGGAGTGATCTGAGGTAAGGGCGCGGTGGCAACGGAACGGCGTGAGCGGGTGGGCTGGGCCATGCGGTTCTGGCCCGGAGGCCGTCCGCCGGGCCCTACGGTGCACGGGTGAGCGACGAGACAATGCAGCCGGCCGGCGGGAACGAACCACCAGTGGCCGATGAGGTCCTGGCCGCGGCGCTGACCGCGCGGGGCGAACCAGGGTTGCGCGCGCTGGACCTTCTGCGGTTCGGGGAGTTGGAGTCTCGGATCCCGACGCGGGGCTCTCCGCGGTGACAGCGGTCCGGTAGCTTGTCGTAGTCGTGACCCTTGTCCCGGTCCGTGCACCGGGCCACGATTGAGACGCGCGAACCGTTCCGGTCATGAAAGAGACCGTGCGGAAGCGAAGGCCCAAGATGGGAGAGATTCCACGAAAACCTCCCGAAGGGGATAAAAAGGGGAAATGTCGCTGGGTGTCGAAGGCTCTACGGGCAAGGATGCGAACCCATCCGGTTCTGGGGAGTAAATGGGACTCTTGGGCGTCTTGTTGTTCTTCGCGGGAGGGATAAGTTCCCAGTCGTCCGAAAGCGCTTCAAGCGGTAGTTTTCTCCGTTTTGTCGGTATTGTGCTCATAGTGGTTTCTGTGGTGGGAAACCTGTCGAGGGCGAGACGCAGATCGGAAGACGCGCAGCGGTACCGCAGTGCTGGGTGGGCGCGATGCTGGAACTGCGGGGGCAAAGGGGACGTTTTTGAGAGCGATCATTGGCAGGACTGCCGTTCCTGCTCCGGCCGGGGCTGGCTCCCACCCGACTGATGTCAGGTGGCAAAGTGATCAAGTATTTGCAGCTCACACGGCGACGCCGAGCAGCCGCTCCGCCGCATCCGGCCGGCCAAGGCTCCGAGCCCTCCGCCGTGGACTCCCGCCGTTCAACCGAGGCCAGGACCGGCGCGACCGTCTCACGCAGGCCCTCCGCCGTGACCGCCTCCCGCACCAACGCCACCGCGGCCCCCGCCTCCTGCAGGTGCAGGGCGTTGTGCGTCTGCTCGTTGCCGGCCTACGTCGCCGGCGGGGTGAGCACTGACGGCTTGACCAGGGCCGTCAGCTCGGCGATCGTGCCGGCGCCGCTGCGGGAGACCACGACCTCCGCCAGCGCCAGGGCCTCGGGCAGTTCGGCGCCGAGGAAGTCGGTGGCCAGGCAGCGGCCCCGGACCTCCTGCGGGAGGTGGGTCGCGTACTCCCGGGACTCGGCGATCGACGTGGCGCCGCACTGGTGGATGACGTCGGCTGGGGACACCCCGGCTGCGCGCCCCGGCAGATGTCGGCAGTCGAGCGGGAGTTCGCCCGGAACAAGGCGCGGATCGAGAGCGGCGAGACGTTCCGCGGCCGGAAGCCCTCGGACTGGCGGTGCGGAGCCTCGCCGTCCAGCACCCGTCCCGCCCGCTGAACTCCGCCCGGGTGGTGTGGCGTCGGACACGGACAAACTCACCCCGCAAGGGTTGACCAAGGTGAGAACGGACCCCTGCCGGGGCTGGTCGTCAGACCGCGGACAGGGGGGCCTTCCTCGCGGTGGCCCCAGCTCGTGGGCACATCCGCGTGCGGGCCGAACGACCGCCGACCCGGTCGGCGGGCCGGAGGAACGAGGACACCGTGCCCGCCCCCGACCGACCCACCCCTTCCCGCCGCTCCGGCGCGGCCTCGATCCTGGAGCCTCGCCCCCTCACGACCCCGCCGCCCAGGACCAGCATGCGGCGGCGGGGCACGAGCCGGGAGACGAGAGCGTTGTCTGGTTCTTCGGGGGAAGGCCTCGGCATGCGCAGGACAGTAGGAACGCTGTCTGTGAATCTCATATGAATCAGCCTGTGAATTTCATATGGATCACCCGTCCCTTGACGCGTCATCCTCTGGTCGACAGCGGCCTGGTGAAGGCCCGCCACAGCAAGGAGACCGTTTGTGGCAAGTCCGTGCCTTCCTGAAGCAGTTGCCGGGCTTGGCGCTACGGGTGGTGTTCGCGGTGGTGGGCCGGCCCGCCAGCTCACCACTTGGCTCACCCTCCTTCCTGGCCAACGCCGTCGTTCTTGCTGCCGCCGCGGCCGAAGGCGGTCGGCAGCATCGCCAGGCCGCCCACAAGCTGACCCAGGGCGAACCCGCCGGCCTCCGCCCGCCCGTGTCCGCTGCACCGCCGCCCGGGCCGTCCATCCCCCGGATGTCTTCCTGCACTGCGAAGGCCGCATCCCCGCTGCCTGCCGGTGCGCTCAGACGAGGACCGGGTGGAGTTCGGGGCGGGCTTCCCACCATGTGCGGTAGAAGGTGTTGTTGGGGATGCTGGCGAGGTACGCGCGTCCCGCGGCCCGGTACAGCAGGCGGGCGCGCTGCTCCGTGACTGCGGCCCGGTTCCAGGCGATCCGGATGCGTTCGGTGAGCGGGTCGCCGGCCAGCGGGCGCAGGACCGTCCCCTCGACATGCGGAGAGGTGGGCTGGCACATGGAGATGGCCCGTCCGGCGGCGATCAGTTCCCAACGCATCTTGCGATCGGCGATCCGGTAGCGCAGTTTCGGCGTGAAGCCGGCCTGGAGGCAGACGTCGGTCATGGCCTCCGGGCCGCCGTCGTCGTCGTCGGTCAGCGCCGTCCAGGTTTCGCCCGCCAGGTCGGCGAGTTCGATCTCCTCCTGCCCGGCCAGGGGGTGGGTGGCCGACAGACGCACGCAGGCGGGTTCCTTCGGGATGAGGGTGCGGGCAGCCACGCCGTCGGGGAGCGGCACTTCGTGGTCGCCGACCTCTCCGTACAGGATCGCGTCGTACTTCCCGGCACCGAGCATGCGGGTGAGCGTGGTCGCCGAGTGCTCGGTGGCGATGTCGACCTCATGGCCGGGCAGTTCCTCCTCCAGGTACTCGAACAACCGGTCCACCAGGACGAGCAGGACACAGCCGAGCCGCAGCGTCGGATGGGGTGCGGCGGCACGCGTTCCGGCGGTCAGGGCATCCATCTCGCCGAGCACTCGGCGTGCCGCGGACAACACGAACTCGCCCAGGGGGGTGGGCTCGACGCCGCTCCTGCCGCGGACGAACAGCTCGCCGCCCGTGACCTGTTCGATACGCCGTAGCTGTGTGGAGAGGGCGGGCTGGGAGACCCCGAGCCGAACCGCCGCACGCCCCAGGCTGCCCGCTTCCGCTATCGCGCGGACGGCTTCCAGATGCCTCAACTCCAGCTGCATTTCACCAGCATATGCAGGGCGACGGACGGCCTGGAGGGGGCCGGGCCGGCTGGTCATAACACCGGTCTTATGCCCGATGGGAGGTCCCCTTTTTGCCATGCCCACGCTCATACTCAGGCGCATCCCCACTGACTCCCCGTTACGGAAGTGGAGCAGACGTGCACCCCACCAGACACACGGCGGTCCTTGCGGCGCTCGCACTGACGGCGGGCCTCGCGGGCACTCTCGCGAGCACCGCCGCTGCGGCCGCCGAGGGCAGTTCCGCCCCCGCCGCGCACCACCTCAGCCCCCTGCGCACCGGCTCCCTGGAGGCCGAGCTCAGCCCGGCCCAGCACAAGGCCCTGATCCAGAGCGTCCAGGACAAGACGACCAGCACCGCGCGCACCCTTGGCCTCGGCGCGAAGGAGAAGCTGGTCGTCAGGGACGTCGTCAAGGACGCCGACGGAACGCTGCACACGCGCTACGAGCGTACCTACGACGGTTTGCCCGTCCTGGGAGGCGACCTCGTCGTGCACACCCCGCCCGCCTCGCGGGCCAAGGGGACCGTGAGCACCACGTACAACAACAAGCGCAAGATCGCGGTGTCCTCCACCACCGCGACCTTCACCAAGGCCGCCGCGGAGGGCAAGGCTCTGAAGGCCGCCAAGGCCCTGGACGCCGCCAAGCCCTCGACGAACAGCGCACGCAAGGTGATCTGGGCCGGCGACGGCACCCCGACGCTGGCCTGGGAGACCGTGATCGGCGGCTTCCAGGACGACGGCACGCCCAGCAGGCTGCACGTCATCACCGATGCCACCACCGGCAAGGAGCTGTACCAGTACCAGGGCATCGAGGCCGGCGTCGGCAACACCCGTTACAGCGGCCAGGTCTCGCTGACCTCGACCAAGTCGGGCTCGTCGTACACCCTGACCGACGCCACGCGCGGCGGCCACAAGACGTACAACCTCAACCACGCCACCTCCGGCACCGGCACCCTGTTCTCGCAGAGCAGCGACACCTGGGGCGACGGCACCAACTCCACCGCCGCCACCGCCGCCGCGGACGCCGCCTACGGCGCGCAGGAGACCTGGGACTTCTACAAGGACACCTTCGGCCGCAGCGGCATCAAGAACGACGGCGTCGCCGCCTACTCCCGCGTGCACTACGGCAACGCCTACGCCAACGCGTACTGGGACGACAGCTGCTTCTGCATGACCTACGGCGACGGCGCCCAGAACAGCACCCCGCTGACCTCGCTGGACATCGCCGGCCACGAGATGACCCACGGCGTCACCTCCAACACCGCGGGCCTGAACTACAGCGGTGAGTCCGGCGGTCTCAACGAGGCGACCTCGGACATCTTCAGCACCGGCGTGGAGTTCTACGCCAACAACAGCTCCGACCCCGGTGACTACCTCGTCGGCGAGAAGATCGACATCAACGGCAACGGCACCCCGCTGCGCTACATGGACAAGCCCAGCAAGGACGGCAACTCCGCGGACTCCTGGTCCTCCTCCCTCGGCAACCTCGACGTCCACTACTCCTCGGGCCCGGCCAACCACATGTTCTACCTGCTCTCCGAGGGCAGCGGCACCAAGACCATCAACGGCGTGACCTACAACAGCCCGACCTCCGACGGCGTCGCAGTCACCGGCATCGGCCGCGACGCCGCGCTGAAGATCTGGTACAAGGCGCTGACGACGTACATGACGTCCAGCACCAACTACGCCGGCGCCCGCACCGCGGCCCTCAACGCCGCGGCCGCGCTGTACGGCACCAACTCCGCCCAGTACGCGGCGGTCGGCAACGCCTTCGCGGGCATCAACGTCGGCAGCCACATCACCCCGCCGAGCAGCGGCGTGACGGTCACCAACCCGGGTAGCCAGTCCTCCACCGTGGGCACCGCCGTCAGCCTCCAGGTCCAGGCGTCCAGCACCAACAGCGGCTCCCTGACCTACAGCGCCTCCGGCCTGCCCACCGGCCTGTCCATCAACAGCTCCACCGGCGTGATCACCGGCACGCCCACCACGGCCGGGACCTACAGCACCACCGTCACGGTGAAGGACTCCACCGGCGCGACCGGTACCGCCTCCTTCTCCTGGACCGTCAGCACCAGCGGCGGTGGCAGTGGTGGCTGCACCTCGGCCCAGCTGCTGGCCAACCCGGGCTTCGAGTCGGGCGACACCGGCTGGACCAACAGCGGCGTCATCAACAACGACACCCGTGAGCCGGCCCACAGCGGCTCCTGGACGGCCTGGCTCAACGGCTGGGGCTCCGCGCACACCGACACGCTGTCCCAGTCGGTGACGATCCCCGCGGGCTGCAAGGCGACCCTGACCTTCTACCTGCACATCGACACCGCGGAGATCGGCAGCACCGCCTACGACAAGCTGACGGTGACCGCCGGCTCGAAGACCCTCGCGACGTACTCGAACGCCAACGCGGCCTCCGGCTACAGCAAGAAGTCCCTCGACCTGTCCTCGCTGGCGGGCCAGACGGTGACCCTGAAGTTCACCGGCGTCGAGGACGCCTACCTCGCCACCAACTTCATCGTGGACGACACCGCCCTGACGACCGGCTGAGCAGGCACGAACCGTCCCGGTCCCGCGCCCCCTCCCCGGGTGAGGGACCGGGCAACGCCTCGCCCCGACCGCCCGTACCCAGTCGCGCAGTGACTCCGAGTTCACCCCGGGCCAGCAGCGAACGACCTGAACGTCGCTTCCGGCCGTGGTGGGCTTCGCCCAGACCGCCACCGTCCAGAGGCCGGCGCTTCAAGGGCGGTCGATCCACATGAAACCCACAGCCCAGAAGGGTCTGTCATGGACGTGTCCAGAACTTCTCCCGAAGAACCAGACAACGCTCTCGTCTCCCGGCTCGTGTCCCGCCGCCGCATGCTGGTCCTGGGCGGTGCGGCCGGTGCTGTTGCCCTCAGTGGGACGGGCGCTGTCGCGAGAGCCGCCGACCGGAGCACCGCCGGCGCCGGCACTCTCGATTCGGTGAAGGCGGCTGCCTCCGCGTCCAGCGCCTGCATGTCGCTGACCACGGAGCAGATCGAGGGCCCCTACTACATCGACTACGAACTCTTCCGGGAGAACCTGGTCGAGGACCGCGCAGGGATCCCGCTCCTCCTCGTACTGCGCGCCGTGGACAGCGCGACCTGCAAGCCCCTCCGCAACTCCGCCGTCGAGATCTGGCACTGCGACGCGTCCGGCGTCTACTCCGGCTACACCCGGAACCGCGCACCTGCCACATCCACGTCAAGGTGCACACCGGCGGTGAGAAGGAGGACGGCACCTACGAGGGCGGCAAGGTCAACTCCACGGGTGTGCCGCGGCCTGCGAGGTGCCGACGACCGCTGTGCTCGCCCTATGGTCCCTCGGCCCCGGGATCGTGTGCTTGATCCGGCGTCTTCGCAGACAGCGCCTGACACGGAGAGAGCCGTACGCCTCGTCATCGCTGAGGTGACCGGGGCGATTGCGGGGCTGCTCACCCTGCGGGCGAATACTGCAACTCTCGACTACCGACACTCCACCCGTGGGCCCGCGCCAGCGCGGAGGCCGTGGTCGCCGCCGTGACGGGCCGGGTGACCGCGCCGTCGACGCTCCTGCTGGGCCGCTACGACACCTTCGGCCGGCTCCGGTTCATGGCCTCGCGGATGCCTCGGCCGGCGGAAAAGCGGCGTCCCGCCCACGGGGGTGTCGTCGCCCGGGCAGAGGAGGCCGCCGAGCTCCTGTCGGGCCGTCGCCGACAGCGGTGCCGTCCGGGCGCCGCGCGCTGCCGCGCCCCGCGAGCCGGCCGACCCGGCTCGCATCGGCCGTCGCGTCGTACGCCGCCAGGCCAGGGCATGGACGCCGGTGCCATGGCGGGGCCCCTTGAGGACTGATTTGGTCTGGACCATTGCCCTCCGGGCCGCCGTAGGGGAAGCTGCTCACCAAGCGCCGGGACCATCACGACCGGAACGCCCGCACGCTCGCCCCCGGAACAGGAAGGCAGCACCACACCCATGCGCAAAGCGATCTCGACCCTGAGCTTGACCGGACTGCTGGCCGCGGCCGCCCTGCTGCTCGCCCCGTCCGCCCAGGCCGCCGGCCTCGTCTACGTCGGCATGTACCCGACCGCCGCCGCCTGCGACGCGGCCGGCAAGGACTACGTGGCGCGCGGCCTGACGGTCAGCTACTTCTGTGACGTCACGCCGTACGCCAGCCGCCTGTCCATCTGGGGCTGACCACACCGGTTTTCGCCCGGCCGGACTCCCGGCACGAGGACCTGGCCGACGACCCCGCGGCCGGGCGGAACTCGAGAAGTGGGAGCGCCGCGGCAGCTGCTCGCCGCCGCGGCGGGCACCGTCCACGACCTGGGCACCGACGACGTCGTCCAGGCCGAGCTCGCCGCCGAAGCCGCAACCGCCGCCGAACGGAGGCCGCCGTCCGAGAGGCGCAGCGCATCGCGGCCCGCGCCGATGAGTTCTAGCCGCTGCGTAAGCCCGGCATGCCGGGGGAGACCGAACCCCGGGACGGAGACGAAATCGTGCGCGACGAGCTGACCCGGCGAGCCGAGGGTGGTTCTCCAGGAGTTCCTCGATCCGCCCGACCAGAAGTTTCCGCTGGTCAAGGACAGCAGCCAGGGATCCGGGCAGGCTCGGAAGCGATCAACGCGGCCGCCTCGGTGCCAGGGACCGTCACGGTCTGCTCGTCCAGGGCGGCGAAAATCTCCTCGACCAGCCGCTCGGCCATCCGCGGGGCCTTCGGCCGCAGCAGCGTGACCAGTCGCCGTCTGCCGGCCTCGCTGAGCGTGAGGCCGGTGGGCGGGGCGCCCTTGGCTCATGCGAGCACCGTAGCCGCGGTGCGGGGCTCGGACATGCGTCCGCCCCCGTGCCGGGGGCTGGGCCGGGGCGGTGCGGTCACGGAGGGGGATGTGACCTGGTCCTGTTCGGACTTCGAGGTTCCAATGTAACGGCGCGGGCGTCCTGACTGCATCGCTCCTCGTCCCCGAAAGCTCTGTGGCGTCGTCACTCCCGTGCCACAGTAAATCCTGTGAGGCCGGTCCTGCGCGGGCCGGGAAGGTGCAGGATGTCTGGGGGACGAGTGGAATCCGGAACCGACAGTCCCAGCGACGTTCCGTTGTACCCGGTGCGGGATCTGGTGCGCTCGGTAGTGGCGTCCGTCGCGCCGGAAGAACTGCCGCTTGTGGAGGGGTTTCACCGCTTCGACGACGCCACGGTGACACGGCGACTAGGCCACAGGGACGGGCGTCGCGAGCCGCTGGGGTTCGGAATCGGAGAGGTCACCGCGCTGGTGACACCCGTCGTGTGGCTGGTGCTCGACGGAGTAGCGCAGCAAATGGTGGCCACGACGGTGACCCACACCTCCCAAAGGGTGACGGGTATGGTGCGGCGGCTGTTGCATCGACCGATTGAACTCACCCAATACACCAGCCGGGCCTTCGCCGACGCCTGCCGCCAGGCCGGCGTCCGTCAGTCCATGAGCGCGATCGGCAGCTCGGCCGACAACGCACTCGCCGAGTCCTTCGACACGACGTTCAAACGCGAGCCGCTCCAGGGTCGAAAGCGCTGGTCCAGCGAGCACGAGCTCCGCCTCGACGCGTTCCGCCGGCCGCACCGCTACAACACCCGACGCCGTCACTCCCGCCTCGGACAACGCAGTCCCCTCACCTACGAGACAGCACTCGACACAACATCAACCACCCTGCCCCAAGCCGCATAGCCCGTGTCCAAGATTCCGGGGCAAGGCCCGTGGCCCGGCCGGCGCGAGGAACGCGGACACGCTCGAGCAGGGCGCGGGCGCAAATGCTGTCGTGGTGCCGGCCCGGCGTGACGAAGACGGCCGGGAGCGTCCTGTGGCAGCCCGCGGTATCAGAGGGGCAAGCGGCGTCCGCTCATGATCCGTGGTTCATGGCGCCCTGCCACCGCACCACGGCCCATTATGTGATGATCTCCGAAGACGGAGCCCGGACCCGCACCCGCGGCAGGCCCGGGCGGGTCGCTCACCTCGAGGTGGTGGCGGGCCCGGCCGGAGCGGTCGGGCCCGTTCGGGATCCTTCCGGCAGTGCCGGGCTCAGACCACGTACTCCGGCTCCGGGTCGGTCGGATCGAAGGCCTCCACGAAGGCGTCCGGGATCTGGTTCTGCTCGTGGCCGGGGAACCGGGCCGGGTCGTGCGGGACGATGAAGCCCTGCCGGGTGCCGGCCGCCGCACCTTTCTTCGCGGCGTTGGCGGCGGCGATCGCCTGCCATCGGGTGACGAAGTCGGCCGGAGCCCAGCCGGCCAGGGTCTTGGCGGAGGCGCCGAGCAGCTCGGACCAAAGGGTGAGCCGGAAGGCTCGCACCGCGGCCGGGTCGTACCAGGCGATGTTGGCTTCGGTGTCGACCTGGAAACTGCGTGGGTTGGCGTTGGCGGAGCCGACGGTGGCCCACTCGTCGTCCACCAGCATCGCCTTGCTGTGCACGTAGATCTGCGCGCTGCCGGCGCTGTTGGTGGCGTGCTTCCCGGCCGAGGCGGCGCGGGCCACCATCGAGTACAGGCCGAGATCCGCCCCGAAGGCGGTGCGCAGCCCGGTCAGGACCTGGTGCTGGAGGAAGAGACCGTGGTCGGTCACCGGGTCGATGGTGCCGGCCACCTCCTCGGGGGCCACCGGGAGCACGATGATCAGCTTGAGCTGGGGCTTGGCGCTCCTGCGTGCGACCAGCCAGTCGGCCAACTCGGGGGAGCGGACGTACTGGTTCTCGATGTAGACGTACTGGTTGGCCTGGCCGATGGCCTTCCGGAAGCCGTCCCGGATGTCGGACCGGAGCACGCTGGGCACCGGGCTGAAGGTGGAATCGGTGGAGAGGGTGCGCCAGAGCTGGGCGGTGGCCGTGCCGGACCCGGGGGGCACAGCGGTGCCGGGCACCGGGACGGCTGCTGTCACCGGACGGGCGGGGTTGGCCAGGCCGCCCGGCCCGGCGGTGCCGGCCACGATGTTGAAGAGCGGGGCCTCGGTGTTCCAGCGGCCGAGGAAATTGCGGTCCAGATCGGCGGCGACCGCGCCGTCCACCTTGACCTGGATGTCGTGCCAGAGCCGACCGAGGTGCGAAGGGGTGGCCAGACGGCCGGTGTTGACGTCCAGTCCTCCGCAGAAGCCGGTGGTGCGGTCCACCACGCAGAGTTTCTGGTGGTGGGCGGCGGGGTGCAGTCGCCAGTCCGGGCTGGTCTTCAGTGCCCATCGGTCACCGCTCGAAGCCACCGTCAGGTAGGGCCACAGGCCCGGCATCTCGGCAACCCGGGTGCGAGCGGTTCCCCAGCCGCCCTTGTTCAGTCGGGGGAGCATGGCGGCGGCCCGGCTCGCCAGCACGGACCCGCCGAGCGAGCTACGGGCGTCGTGCATGCTGACCACGGTCTGCAGGTTGCCCCCGCCCCAGCGGGCGTCGAGCGCGTTGAGCTTCTGGCAGGCGCGCCAGTTGTTGGCGTGGTTCGGGTTGGCCAGCACGGCGTCGAAGTCGTTCAGCAGGATGCGAACCTGAACGCCCAGTCCGGCCACGGTGGCGAGCAACTCGCCCCAGGTGCCGACCTGACGCTTCACCTTCCGCCCGGCCAGGATTTGGTTCACCTCGGCCCGGGCCTGGAGCGGGGTGCCGGGATTGAAGATCCACAGCGACAGGTGGACGGTGTCGGTGGCCTCGGCGATGGAGCGTTCCATCGCCTGGAAGGTCGCCACTCCGTCAATGATCGGCTGCACGGTGCTGCGCGCGCGCTTGTCGGCTCGGAATTCCTGATCGTCGCCTGTGGCGGTGGGTGACAGGAAGAAGTCGTCGGAGCGTGCCATCGGTCAGTCCCCCGTCTGACGGTAAGTCAACTACGCGGTCTCTTGTGGAAAGAACGAGTAGCGAGACAGTATGACCAATGCGGCGAAGATGTGGACCTATTGTGCGCATCGCGTGACGCAATATCTCGGGGGGAGAGGGCGTGTGGGGATACAGGCGTTCGCACAGGATCTGGTCGGGGCGGTACTGGACACGCTGGAGCCGCTGATCGCGGCAGGCAGCGACGAGGCGGCGCTGCGAGTACTGCTGACCGACCTCGGCTGGGCACCGCCCGAGACGCCGCCCGCCACCGACTCGCTCGGCTCGGTGCGCGCCGTGGCCGGACAGGCCAAGGAGGCCACCGAGGCGTTCGGTGCGTTCATCGGCGGCGGTGGCGACTGGGCGGCGCTGGTCCGGCAGGTCCGCGAAGTGGTCACGGCCGTCAAAGGACTGAGCACCACCGACGGCACCGGACTGCCCGCACCGCTGAACCAGGGTGCGTTCTGGACCTCGCTCGCCACCGAACTGCCCGGTTACCTGCTCACCGACCGGCTCCGCCGGGAGAAGCCACCGCTGTTCGCGCTGCTGCTGCTCACCGGAGTGATCACCCGGCAGCGGGTGGCGCCGAGCCGGTACCGGACCGAGGGCGCCTGGAGCACCGAGGTGCACTGGGACCGGCTCGTGTTGCTGGTCACCGACCCGTCCGAGCTGGCGCACCGCGCCTACGGCTGGGGCGGGCAGCTGGACGCCGACAAACTGCTGCGCGCCGTTCAGGACACGGTGCACGCCTTCGGCCTGCCCGCCGTCCGCTCCACACCCGAACTCGGCCTCTACCAGCATTACTTCGGCACGCCGACGGACCCGTTACCGGAACCGCCCCCGCTGTTGCTGCGGGTGCCGTTGGCCGCCGTGCAGGCGGCTGACGGGGACGCGGCGGCCTACGGCGAGGCCGGGCTGGTCCTGCTGCCGGTGCCGCCCGCGCCGGGCGGGCTGCTGTTCGGCCCGTACGCCGCCGGGGCGGCGCAGGCGGTGCTCCACCCCGGTGAGACGGTCGAGGTGCAGCTCACCGGCGGAGTGGACACCACCGGGGCGCTCGGCGTGGTGCTGCGCCCGGACGGGATCGTACCGCGCGCCGACGGCGGCGAGGTCGCCGGCGGCTTCGGACTCGCGCTGGACTGGCGACCGCGCGGGCCGGTCAAGGTGCTGGGCGATCCTGCGAGCGCCGGGGTGACGCTGGGCGGGGCCCGGGTGGCTGCCACCGTGACCACCGCGGGTACCTCGGTGGACGAGGTCGCCGTCAGCGTCGCCGTGCGCAAGCTGCGGCTGGTGCTCGACCTGTCGGCGCTGGACGGACTGCTGGCGTCGGTGGCCGGGGGCAGGTCGATCGAGGCCGAGAGCGACGTGGAGCTGATCTGGTCGAGCCGGACGGGCCTGACCCTGCGCGGCTCCGGGCGGCTGGAGAAGACCTTCCCGCTGCACCTGGACCTCGGCCCGGTGCGGGTCACCGCGCTGACCCTGCGCGGCACCGCCGACGGCGACGGCCTCAGGCTCGCCGCCACGGTGGACCTTGCCGCGAGGCTCGGCCCGGTGGCCGTGACCGTGCAGGAGGCCGGCGCCGCGCTGGCCGTCACCCCCGCCCCGGACGGCGGGCTGCTGTTCGGGCTGGACGCCGATCTCGACCTGGTGCCGCCGCTCGGCGCCGGGCTCGACGTCAAGGCCGGGCCGGTGGACGGCGGCGGCCACCTGCTCCTCGACCGGGAGAAGGGGCAGTACGCCGGGGTCTTCCAGCTCGGCCTGACCGGGGCGGGCGGCCTGTCGGCCTGGCGGCTCCAGGGCGTGGCGGTCCTCAACACCAGGGCGACGGACGGCAGTCCGCTGCGCGAGACGGACGGTGACGGAACCTTCTCGTTGCTGGTCTCCGGCACCTACGAGTGGACTCCGGGCATCGCACTCGGCTGGGGCGTCTTCGTGAACGGCCTCGGTCTGGTGATCGGCCACAACCGGCGCACCGACGTGGAGGAAGTCCGCAAGGCCACCCGGACCGGTGCGCTGGACGCGCTGCTCTTCCCCGCCGACCCGGTCGCCAACGCCCCGGCGGTGATCGACACGCTCGGCCGGATGTTCCCGCCGGACACCACCGGCACCGTGCTCGGGGTGATGGTCCGGCTCGAGATGCTCGGCCGGCTGCTCACCGCCAAGCTCGCGGTGCTGATCGAGCTCCCCGAGCCGATTCGCGTCCTGGTGCTGGGACAGCTGGTGCTCGACCTCAGGCAGGCCGGTCGGCTGCGGCTGGACACGGTCGGAGTCATCGACTTCGACCGGGGCGAACTCTCGCTCGACGGCAGCCTGGTCGACTCCAAGCTGCTCGGCCGCCAGATCACCGGCGACCTGGCGCTGCGGCTACGCTGGCACGGCGACGGCACCTTCGCCCTCTCCCTCGGCGGCTTCCACCCCGGGTTCCAACCCCCTGCCGGTTTCCCCGAGCTGCGGCGGCTGGCGATCGCACTGAACGGCACCGGGCGGATCAGCGCCTACCTCGCGGTCACCAGCAACAGCATGCAGTTCGGCGGCGCGATCGACCTGAGCATCAAGTTCTGGAAGATCACCCTTGAGGGCCACGCCCAGCTGGACGCGCTGATGCGGTTCGACCCGTTCTGGTTCACCGCGGAGCTGGGTGCGAAGGTCACCCTCTCCGTGTTCGGCAAGACCCTGCTCGGGGTGGACCTGCTGATCGGGGTCAGCGGTCCGCAGCCGTGGGGCTTCTGGGGGCACGTCAAACTCAAGCTGCTGTTCCTGAGCATCAGCAAGTCCTTCGACACCCGCAAGCCCGGGCAGGCCGCGCCGCCCGAGCGGGAGCCGGTGCGCGCGGTGGAGCAGCTGCGGCTGGCACTGGCCCGCCCGGACGCGTGGGAGACCACCGGCGGCGGGGGAACGGAACCGGTGGTACTGCGCTCGCCAGAGCTGCCCGGGCGACTGGTGTTGCGGCCCGGCACACTGCTGGGCCTGCGGCAGAACGTGCTGCCGCTGGGCGTCCCGGTCGAACGCCTGGGCGCGGCGAGGGTGTCGGGGCCGAACCGGTTCGACGTCCGGTCCTTCACACTGGGCAACGGCCTGGACGGGACGGTCGGGGATCCGATCCTGGACCGGTTCGCGCCGGGGCAGTTCCGCGACCTGGAGCCGGCCGAACTGCTGGAGCAGCCCGGCTACCAGTGGCAGGAGACCGGCCGCCGGCTCGGTCTGCCGGACGGCTCCGACCTGCCCGCCACCGGACTCACGGTGGCCGCCGACCTGGACGGTGACGACGCGTACGACGCGTGGATCGTGGACGACGTCACGGCGCCGCCCCGCCCACTGCGGCCCGCGGCGGCCGGGGCGGGCGCGGCGGGTGCCGGGCGGCTGCTGGTCGGCTTCGCCGGAACCGGACCGGCCGCCGAGGCGGCGACCAGAACGAGCGGTGCGGCGCTGTTCGGCGGCGCCGGGCTGGAACTGACCCGGGACTGACCATCCGGCAGGTGCGGCTCCGCGGCCGACGAGGGGAACGGCCGACGGGTCACGAGGAAGCCGCAGTGCGGCGCGTCCGCGCGGTGCCGGGTGGACGGTTCGCAGCGGGTGCGGTGATCAGGCGAGGCACGGGGACTGGGGGAGTCGAGTATGGCCGGGTTGAGATTTCTGCCGTGGGTGCGCGACGGCGTGGTGCGCGCGCTGGCGAACGAGGACCCGTTGCGGGGTGAACTGCCGACGCAACGCGGTGAGGTGGGGCTGACCGTCGAACTGACGGCCGGTGGGGGCGATGCGGACGGCACCGAGTCGGTGACCGCGCACGCGGACGCGGTGGTGCTCGGCCCGGGTGACGTCACCGCGCTGGACCAGCGACAGGTGATCCGTTGCTTCCCGGCTCCGGACACCGAGAACGCCGAGTCCTCGCTCTTCGCCTCGATCGACTTCGACGCGCCCGAGCTGCCCTGGCAGTTCACCCCCGCCCGGCCGGAGCCGAGAAGCGGCGCGCTGCGCCCCTGGCTGGTCCTGGTGGTGCTCCAGGAGAACACCTTAGGCGTGGATCTCACCACCCCGCCGGACGCGCTGCCCCGGCTCACCGCGCCGGTGGCCGAACTGCCGGACCTGGCCGAGTCCTGGGCGTGGGCGCATGCCCAGCTGCTGCTGGAGGACGACGACGAGGACCCGGCGAAGGTGCTCGCCGAACATCCCGAGCGCACCCTCTCCCGGCTGGTCTGCCCGCGCAGGCTGCTGCCCGGGCGGCGCTACCTGGCCGCCGTGGTGCCCGCCTTCGACGCGGGCTGCCGGGCCGGGCTGGGCAGGCCCGCTCGGGAGGAGGGCTCGTTGACCCCGGCATGGGGCGACGAGCGGGACGGCGGGCCGACGGAGGTGACGCTGCCGGTGCTGCACCACTGGCGGTTCGCCACCGGGCCGGACGGGGACTTCGAGACCTTGGTGCGGCGGCTACGCGGACGGGTGCTGCCCGCCGGCGTCGGACTGCACCGGGTGGATCTGAACGGGGCGGGGAGTGGCCTGCCGGACGCAGCCCCCGGGCAGGACGGCGTCTCGGTGCTCGGCTTCGAGGGGGCGCTCGCCTCACCGGCACTGGTCCGCACCCCGTGGGCGGCGGAGCAACGGGTGCGCTGGCAGACGGTGCTGGAAGGGCTGCTGAGCCACCACCAGGAGTGGCTCACCCCGCCGGTGTACGGCGGAACGCACGCCGGGGAGGTCCGGCTCCCGGCAGCGGACACACCGCCGCAGTGGCTGCGTGAACTGAACCTCGACCCGCGCTACCGTGCCGCCGCCGCGCTCGGCACCGAGGTGGTGCAGCGGCACCAGGAGGAGCTGGCGGCCGCCGCCTGGCAACGGGCCGCCGAACTGATCGACATCAACCGGAAGCTGGCCGAGGGGCAGCTGGGCCGGGACGCCTCGGCCGCGCTCTACGGCAAGCGGATCGACGCGGCGCAGCCGGGGCGGGCGTTCACCGATGGGGAACTGCTGGCGCTCACCCGGCCGGTCCGGGACGCGGATCCGGCGCCCGGCCCCGATCCGGCCGGCAACGAGGGGGTGGCGGCTGCCACCTCCACCGCGATGCGCCGGCTCCTCCGCGCCCGGGGACCGCTGGCCCGTCGCCTGGACGCCCCGCCGACCGCCGACCCGCTCGGCTGGCTGGCGGACGGCAACAGCGCCGTCCCGGACGCGAAGCTCCCCGCGGGCGGCGCCGCCTTCGGCGTGATCTCGAAGGAGCCGCTGGACAGCTACAAGCCGGGCCGCCTCGGCGGGCTGACGGAGGGCTTCGCACAGACGGCGGACCGATCAGCGGGTGCCGCGGTGCGGGCCGGTGGGGGAGAGGGAGGCCCGGCGAGCGGGGCCTCGCCGACGGCGGGCGGCGTCAGCACACCGCAGACTCACCCGGCGGCCGGACCCACCGGCGGCGCGGCCGAGGAGGCGCTGTCGGGCGCAGCAGACGCGCCGCGGAACGCCCCTGCCGCGGCGGAGGAGCCGGTGACGACCGTAGCCGGGGCGGGCGGGGACCTGCTCGGAGGTGACCGGTTCTTCGTCCGGTCCAAGGACGGGCGGCTGTTCGAGCGCCGGAAGCTCGCCGAGGGCTGGAGCTGGCGGGACCACGGCCGGCCGGACGCCGGGAGCCGGGTGATCACCTCGGGCGCCGCGGTGGAGCCCGGCCGGGTCTACGTACGGACCGACACCAACCGGCTCTGGGAACGCGGCTGGGACGGTGACCGCTGGGTCTGGCGGGACTGCGGCGCGCCGCCCGGCGGCGCGGCCAGCCGTCCGACCGCCCTGGGCGGCAGCATCCACCTGCTCGGCGGCGACGGCAACCTGCACCTCTACGACACCGCTGCCCGCAGCTGGCGCAACCTCGGCCGCCCCGCCCAACTCGGCCAGTACGAGCGACTGTACGCGTCCCCCCGTGCGCTCTCGGCACAGGAGGTGCTGGTGGCCACCACCGGCAACCGGCTGTTCGTCTGCCACCGCCCCGACCCGTACGCCGCCGCGAGCTGGTTCCTCACCGAGTCGGTGCCGGGCATCGACGGCTCGCCCTCCGCGCTGCACCTGGACGGCCGGTTCTTCTACCTCACCCCGGGCGGCGGCCTGGCCCGCCAGGCGGGGTACTCCTCGGTCGACCACGGCCGCCCGCTGCCGGACCGCAAGGTGGTCTCGGTCGGCCGGCAGAGCATGGAGTGGTTCCAGGAGGGCTCACCCGGCGTGCACGTACTGGTCGCCTCGCCCACCGGGCAGCTGGAGGTGGCGGTGCTCGGCCAGTGGGACGAGGACCTGCCGAACGGCAACACCGTGCAACGGTGGAGCTGGGACCCCGCCCGCTGGGCGCACCCCGACGGCCTGGCCCCGCGCCGGATCGGCCCGGTGATCGGCGATCTGCGCTCCGGCCAGGAAACCTTCATGGTCACCGCCGACGGGCGGCTGACCTCCCGGGTCGGCAACGCCTGGCGGGACCACGGCCTGCCGGTGGACCCGCGCGGCAGCGGCCCACGGGACGCCCCAGCGGTGTCCCGCCCCGACCTCGGGCCGAGCCTCGGCCTGTTCTCCTCCTTCCTCACCGCCCAGCTGGTCGACCAGGACGGCCAGGGCCGCAGCCGGCTGCGGCTCGGCGCCGCGCACGACCCGGACCTGGAGGGCCGCCCCGGCCGGGGGCTCGGCGCGCAGACCGAGGTGCTCACCCTGGACCACCGGGCTCGCGCGCTCGGCGTCGCGGTCGGCCACGTCACCGGCGGTGCCCGCCCGGACCTGGTCGTACTGACCGTCCGCCGGAGCGCACCGGGCGCCCCCTGCCTGGCCGAGTACCGGATCGGCCGGGCACTGGACGACGACGGGCTGCCCACCGGCGGCTGGCTCGGCCCGTACCAGCTGCCCGACCCGCTCCACCCCGACGTGCGCGGCGCCGACCTGACACTGGCCGACCTGGACGGCGACGGGTCGCCGGAACTGATCTTCGCCTACGGAGTCTCCGGCACCGACCCGGGACGGAACCGGGTGCACTACCGGATCGGCTGGAGTCTGGCCGCCGACGGCCGGGCCACCCAGGGGTGGACCGACTCCGTCCCCACCCCGTGGACCTTCTCCGAGATCTCCGGCGTCGGTGTCGACGTGGTGGCGATGGGCCCGGAACGCGCCCCGCACCTGGTGGTGCTGGTGGACGGACGGGACGCCGACGGCTGGGTCTCCCGGTACGGCGTCGGACGGGGCGTCAACCGGCGCGGCCTGGTCACCGGAGCCTGGCACGGCCCGTACACCATGGAGCGGATGGCCGGGCCGAGCGACGCGACCGGGCTGGCCGTCACCGACCTGACCGGCACCAACGCCCCCGACCTGGTGGCCTACAGGATCATCGACGGCGCCGCCGTGCTGCGGATCGGCTTCGACCTGGCGGCGGAGAACACCGGCTCCGGCGGGGTGGCCCGCTGGAGCGAGCCCCACCCGCTGCACACCGTCGCCCCCGGCGCCACCGTGCTGGGCGCCGGACTGTCCGTGGCCGGACTCAGGGCCGACCTCGCGCAGTTGCGTGAGCTGACCGTCACCAACTTCGCCAAGGCGGCCGCCCCGCACCAGGGTCACCTGCTCTCGGTGTCCGGCGCCTTGCAGCGGGACGTGCAGGACCCGGTGCCGGTGGCCGGCGAGGCCGACCGGCTGCGCGCCCGGCTGGACCCGGAACGGGCGGTTCCCGCCCGGGTGCTGACCGGCCTCCGAGTGGGCGGCCGTCCACTGGCCGAAGCGCTGCCCGCCACCGGTGACAGCCTGCGCCGCCTGCTCGCCGGGCTCGCCTTCGAACTGCCCGCCTACCAGCTGCTGCGCGGGCTGTCACCCGAGCACGTGGCACCAGGCCTGCCCGCGGTCGAACCGGAAACCATGACCGCACTGGCAGCCAACGCGAAGTTCATCGAGGCGTTCATGGTCGGACTGAACCACGAGGTGAGCCGGGAACTGCTCTGGCGGGAGTTCCCGACCGATCCCCGGCAGACCTGGTTCCGCCAGTTCTGGGACGTCCGGGACGCCCGCTCGGCAGGCGGGCCGCTCACCGACCTGCCGCCGTTCGAGGACGACGCATGGCGCAACGGCCCGCTCGGCAGCCACCTCACCTCGGTCGGCGCGCCCGGCGAGGATGCGCTGATCCTGGTGGTCCGAGGCGAGGTGCTGCGGCGCTACCCGGCCACCGTGGTGACCATGCGCCAGGCCGCCTGGACCGGCGAGACCACCCGGGACCCGGCCGGCCCCGACCTGCCGCCGATCTTCAGCGGCCGGATCGACCCGGACGTGCTGCTGTTCGGCTTCCCGCTCACCGCCCCGGTGGCCCGGGGCGCGGCCACCCGCACGGCGGGCGACGCGGGGTACTTCTTCGTGCTCCGCGAACAGCCCACCGCACCCCGGTTCGGCCTGGACCTTCCGCCCGCCGACTGGAGCCCCGCGCCGTTTCGCGGCCGGCACTGGGACGACCTGCACTGGGGCCACGTGACCGGAGACACCCGGCACCTCTCCCCGTACGCCCCCGGCCTCGGCCGCAACCCCGACCACAGCGGTGCGGGACTGCGGCTGGACGGCGCCGAGTACGGCCGCAACGCGGCCGACATGGCCCGGGTCACACTCCAGCGCCCCGTCCTGATCGCCCGCCACGCGAGCACCCTGCTCCCCGAGACCCTGCCCGCACCGGAGGCAAACCGATGACCACACCGCTCTCCGAGGCGGTCCCGCGGACCGAGTGGGACCTGTCCACCTGGTACCCGGTGGCGCTGCTCCCGGTCCGGCTGGAGACCCGCTTCTTTGGCACCCGGCTGCGGGTGCGGATCTACCCCGACCAGCTACACGTGGACAGCCATGAACCAGAACTGACCAGCGAGGAAGAGGACTCCGGCCGCAGATACTGGGAGCGCTGCGGCGCGGCCGGCTCCGGGGCGGAGCAGCAGGAGGCGGCCTGGGAGGACCTGATCCGGCTGCACGGGGTGACCCGCGCCGGCTGGGTCGCCCGGGTGATGGAGCCGGACACTTCCGACGTCCCGTTTCCGAAGCCGAAGGACCGGCCGGGCCGGTGGACCAGGCCGCCGGTGGCCCGCGCGCTGCCGACCCGCTGGCACGCCGTCGGCCGGACCGCCGGAGGGAAGCCGCTGTACGGCACGTCGCGGCAGCTGAACGGCCAACTGCTCCTCGGACCGGACCCGTCAGCCCCCACAGTGCCGACCGGCGACGGCCCGCCGGTGGACGCGGGGATGCGCTGGCTGGTCGACTTCACCGCCGCCGAGGCGGCCGGGATGGCGCTCACCCTCACCGTCCCGGAGCAGGCCGGCCGTCCCGGTGTGCCGGAGGACGTGGCGCTGCTGCTGGTCTTCGGCGTGGACGAGACCGCCGCCCCCGAGGCCACCGCCGTCCGGCTGAACGAGCTGCTGGAAGCGCACGCTGCCACCGAGGGCCTGGGATTCCTGCCGCCCGACACCCCGACCAACAACACGGAGACGGTCTCCTCCGGCCACCGCCCGGGCTCCCGGACGGAGCTGCTCGCCGCCCGGGTCACCGCCGAGCAGAGCGCCCCGGCCCCGGACACCGAGACCGCCGCCGCGCTCACCGCGAACGCGCTCGGCCTGACGCTCGGCCAGCGGCCGGACGACGCGCTGAGCGCTGTCCGCGGCCGCCCGGCCCGTGCCGGGGCGCCCAACGCGCTCGGCCGGGCGGCGCACGGCGAACAGGCCGACCGCGCCCTCGGCCGCCCCGTCCGCCGGGCGCTCTGGCCGGCCAGTCTGGGCTACCTGTTCAAGCACCTGCTGCCGTTGGAGCAGCTCCCGAAGCAGCGTGGACTGCTGGACCATTTCGTGCGGTACGTCCACCCCGAGGGTCCGCTGCCCGTGCTCCGGGTCGGCAGCCAGCCCTACGGACTGGTGCCGGTGGCCGCGCTGCACGGCTGGCAGGCCGCGGACGACCAGGAGGCGGCCGCCGTCCGGGTGCTGACGGGCCTGACCGAGAGCTGGCTGCGCTCCCCGGTGCGGCGGGTGCACCCCGGCGCGGCCGATCCGGACCGGCTGATGCTGGAGATCCTGGCCACCGACGCCCGGGTCCGCGAGGTGCGGGCCCGCAGCGTGCTCGGTAACGAGTACGTCAGCTGGCTCTGGCGGTTCACCGGCTCCTACCCGGACGGCGACTGGCGGGCCCGGCTGCTCGACCCGGCCCGGCAGCTGCTGGCCCGGCTCGGTCTCACCGGGGCTGCCGATCCGAGGCTGTCGCTGGCCACCTATGCGGGTGGCTCGTTCCGGCTGGACACTCCGCTGGTCGGGGAGGACCTCTCCTACCTGGCCGCGCTCGCCGCCCCCGGGCTGCGGGCCGACCGGACCCCGGAAGAGGGACGGCTGCCGCTGCTGCACCGGCTGCTGCGGGCCGCGTTGATCGCCGAACACTCGGCTGCCGCCGGGAACCTGGCGACCCCCGAGGGCGTGCTGCCGGGCGCGGCCGAGCTGCCCGACCCGGAACTGGTCGACGTCTTCCCCGGCCGGACCACGCCGACCCTGCGCCGCCGCCTGGTACTGCCCGTGCCCGGCACCGGCCGGACCGCCGGAGAGTACGTCGCGGAGCCGGGCACCGATGCCCGGCACGCCCGGGTGACCGCCGAACTGGCCGAGTTCCGCGCCGCGCTCACCACCCTGCACCGGGACTACGCGGACGAGGACCCACGCCCGGTGGCCGAGCTGGAGCGGCACGTGGCCGGGACGCTGGGCTTGGCCGGGCACCGGCTGGACGCCTGGGTCACCTCACTGGCGACCCGCCGGCTGGAGCTTCGCCGTCAGGCACGCCCGGCCGCGCTGCCGGACGGGGTGCACGTGGGCGGTTACGGCTGGCTGCACGACCTGCGCCCGGCTCCGTCCCGCAACCCGCTGACCACCCCGCCCGAGGGCGTGGCGGGCCCGGTCCACCCGGCGCCCGAGCAGAGCGGCCATGTGCACGCCCCCTCGCTCGGCCAGGCCACCACCGCCTCGGTACTGCGCAGCGCCTGGCGCTCGCACGGCGGCGGCCACGACAACCCGCTGGCGGTGGACCTCTCCTCCCGCCGGGTCCGACTGGCCGAGGAACTGCTCGACGGGGTGCGCGCCGGACAGCCGCTCGGCCTGCTGCTCGGGCGACGTTTCGAGCGCGGCCTGCACGAGCACCCCACCCGGGTGCTGGACCAGTACCTGCCGGTGTTCCGCCGGTTGGCCCCGGTGCTGGCCCACCGGGTGGACCCAGGGGCGACCCCCGTGCCGGTGGTGGAGAGCGAGGCGGTGGCCGACGGCCTGGAACTGCACCGCCTCCGCCGCGCGGGCGGTCTGGCCGCCGTACTCGATTCCCTCCCGGCAGCGGACCGGACGGCCGTCGAGTCGGTGCTCGCCGCTCTGGCCGACGCGGTGGACGCGGTCGGCGACGCGCTGCTGGCCGAGGGCGTGCACCAACTGGCGGCCGGCAACCCGACCCGGGCCGCCGCCGCCGTGAACGCGGCGGCGGGAGCCGGAAACGCGCCCGAGCTCCAGTTCGTCCGGACCGAGGACACCGGCACCGCCGTCACCCACCGGGTGCTGCTGCTGGTCAACCACGACAGCCGGTTCGACGCGCTGCGCAGGGACTGGCCGGCCGCCCGGGACGAGCAGCCCCGGCTGATCGGTACTCCGGCCGCCGACGCGCTGGCCGCCACCCTGCTGCCGCCGGCCAACCGGGTGTTCTGGCGCCAGCGGCAGCGCCCGGCGGACGGAGAACCCGGCCCCTACCGGGAGGTGAGCCTCGACCATCTGCAAGCATCGGTGATCGACCACGTGATCGGACCGCCCCGCCCGCTCGGCGCCGCCGACGGGGAGCTGGAGCGCCGGATCAGGCTCCGTGCCGGGCCCCAGCCGGAGAACACGGTACTGGAACTGGACTTCGACGGTGATCCGGACTGGGCGGCCGAGAAGGTCTCGGTCGGCGAGTTCCTCCAGGCCGCCGGGGCCGTCCGGGACCTGCTCGCCCAGGCCCGGCCGGTGACCGCCGCCGACCTGGACGCGCTGGACAGTACCGCGCAGCCGGACTTCGACCCGTACACCGTTCAGCAGGCCACCGAGGCCTGGCAGTTGATGAAGAGCACGGCCGCAGGGCTGGCCACCGGAACCGAGACCGAGCTGCGTGCTCGACTGCGTACCGCCGCCGGATTCGGCGTGCTCGGCGCGGTGCCGGAACCGGCCGGGCCGGTCGGCGAGGTGGCAGCGGTGGCCAAGCTGGAGCTGGATCGGAGGCTGGCCGAACACTGCCGGTTGGCCCGGGAGTTCCGGCCCGGCGGGGTGTGCACCGGCGGCGCCGACTGCCGCTGCGCGGCGGCCGACTTCGACGACCCGGCGCAGCCCGCCGCCCGCCGCCAGGAGTTCCAGCTCGACCGGCTGCACGCGCTGTTCGGCGACGACCTGCCGGTGCTGCCGCGCGCCTGGGCGCCCCGGGCCGCCGGGCTGACCAGCGCGCTGGCCGCGAGCACCGCACTGCAGGGCGGCAACGCGCACGCCGGGCGGCGCTGGCTGACGCGGTACGCCCGGGTTCGGCCCGCGCTGGCCCGGCTCCAGGAGGTGCTGAGCTACGCCGGGGCACTGGAGCCGGGCGGCGTGGTCAAGCTGCCGCTCTCCGTCAGGGCGGCTCAGCTTCCGTACGAGCAGGGGGACCTGTGGGCGGCCGAGCACCCGCCCACCGAAGGGGAGACGCTCTCCCTGCTGGTGGTCGGCTGCGGCGAACTCGACCTCGGCAAGCCCGTCTGCGGGCTGCTGGTGGACGAGTGGACCGAGGTGGTGCCCGCCGCCCGGAAGCAGACGGGGCTGGCCTTCGAGCACAACGCCCCGGCCGCCGCCGCGCCGCAGGCGGTGCTGCTCGCGGTCTCAGCCGACGGCACGCCGAAGTGGCGGGCCGACCGGCTGGCCCAGACCATCGAGGAGGCCTTCGACCTGGTCAGGGCCCGCGCCGTGGACCTGGACTCGCTCGGCGAGGTGGGCCAGTTCCTGCCCGCGCTGTACTTCCCGGTCAGCGTGCACCCCGAGGAGCGCGCGCTGACCACCGACTTCACCCCCGACGCGGCCGCGTCCGGGCCCACCGGGAGGACGCCGTGACCACCCCTCAGCCCGGAGCGGCGGAGCCCGCCGTCACCACCTGGACCAGGCTGGAGCCGCGCACCCGGAGCGCCGACCTCAGCCCGGCCACCGAGGCCCGCATCGCCGATCCGCTCTGGCTGCTGGCCCGGCAGTGGCAGTTCGGCGAGTTCCAGGGCGAGGACGCCGGCTCGCCGGTGCTGGCCCGGGTCGACGCCGAGGCGGCCCGGTTCACCCGCTACCGCAGCGGCGCCGACGGGCGTCCCTCGGTCGAGCTGGAGACCGGCGCCCCGCTGGAGGCCGTGGTCGAACGCGAGCCGGCCGACCAGGCGGTGGAACTGCGCTGGTCGGCCGAGACCGGTCAGCAGTTCCTCCGGCTGCTCACCGAGCACGGCGCCGCGGCGCTGCGACCAAAGGTGCTGACCCGCTATCCGCTCCCGGACACCGCACCGGAGCCGGCGGACGAGTCGACCACCGGCTACCTTCGGATCATGGCCGGCCGGGTGCCGGACGGCCGCCCGCTGCTGGCAGCCTGCGCGGCCGACCGGCTGGTGGTCGAGGTCGGGGTGCCGGACGCCCTGATCGGGCCGGTGCAGGCGGCCGTCGCCGCCTGGCTGGACTGGCTCGGCGTACCGGCCCGGCCGAACGACCCGGCCCCCGGGTACCTGCTCCAACTGCCGGGGGTGCTCGAACCGTTGTCCGGCGAGCGGGAGCAACGACTGCCCTGGCCGTCGCCCGAGGCGCTCCCCCTGGTCAGTGTCCCCGGGCTGGAGGGCCCGGCCTGGCAACCGGACCGGATGGAGTACCGGTTCGCGGTGGCCGCCGCGCACCCCGACTGCGAAGTGGTGCTGGGCGCCGCCGAGTACGACGGCGACCGGCTGGACTGGTACCACTTGGACCACGACCCCGGCCGTACCCTGCACGCCGAGCCGGTCGTCGAGCGGGTGGTGCGCACCGTACTGCCGACTCCGGCCGGCTACCCGGGGATGCCGTCCACGCGGTTCTGGGAATTGGAGGACGGCGACGTCAACCTCGGCGCGGTCGGCGCACGGACGGCCGACCTGGCCCGAATGGTGCTGCTGGAGTACGGAACGGTCTACGCCAACGACCACTTCCTGGTACCGCTCGACCTGCCGCTCGGCTCGGTGACCCGGATCCGCTCGCTGGTGGTGACCGACACCTTCGGGGTGCAGACCCTGGTGCCGGCCGCGCCGGGCGGCCGGGGCTGGTCGCTGTTCCGTCCGTCCACTCGCACCGGCGAGGCGCCGGATACCGATCTGCTGGTGCTGCCGCCGACCAACGGCAACACGCTGCACTCCGACCCGGTGGAGGAGGTCCGGCTGCTCCGGGACGAACTGGCCAACCTGGGGTGGGCGGTGGAGCGGACGGTGACCGGCGCCACCGGCCGCCCGGTGAGCCGGGAACGCTCGGCCGCCATCGCCCCGGAATCCGCACCGCGCGCCACCGGGTCCGGAGTGCCGGCCGACCGGTACACCCTGGCGAGCCCGGTGCCGGAGCACTGGGTGCCGCTGGTTCCTCGGCCCGTCGACGGGCGGCCGGACCGGATCCGGTTGCACCGCACGCCGCTGCAACGGGCCGGAGCCGACGGCACTCCCGGTCGGGTGACCGGCTATAGCCGACTGCTGGAATGGCACCCCGATCCGGAACACCCGGACCGGCTGGCCGAGTTGGCGATCCCGGAGGAGGAGGTCGGACGATCGGGGGTGCGGGTGGTCCGGCAGTGGCAGCTGGCCCGGTGGCACGACGGCTCGGTGCACCTGTGGCTCGGCCGCGCCAAGCACCTCGGCGGCGGCGCCGCTGCCGCCGGCCTGAGGTTCGACACCGTCTCCGGCATGTCCGACAGCACGCAAGACGACTCGTGACGGGGGAAGACAACGTTGACCATCTACTGGAACAAAGACCAGCGGATTCCGCTGCCGATGCGGCGCTCGCGCTACTACACCCGGATGTTCCTGCGGGCCGAGGACCTCAGCCTGACGCAGGACTACCTGCTCTCCCGGCAACAGTTGCTGCTCCGCCAGCTGGTCCCGTCCGGAGTGGTGAGCGGCCTCGACCTCACCCCGACCGGCAGCGACCTGACGGTGGCCGCCGGGGTGGCCACCGACGCGGACGGCAGCGCGATCGTGCTGCCCGAGGATGTCCGGGTGACGCTGCCGCAGGGAGACGGAACCCACCTGGTGACCATCCACCGGGAGGAGTACGCCGCCGAACTCCGCGACGAGGGAGGTGCCAAGGGTGAGACCCGGCTGGTCGAGGAGGGCCGGATCGAGCTGGTGGCCGCGCTGCCCGCGGACTCCCGGTACGTGCCGCTCGGCACCGTGACCAGGCAGAGCGGCGTGGTGCGCACCGACCTGACCAGCCGCCGGCTCTCCGGCCTGCGGGTGCAGGCCGGTGCCCTCACCCCCACCGTGGGCAATCACCGGCAGGCCGGCATCCAGTTCCCACCCGACCCGGGCGGTGGCAGCGGCGACGAGGCATTCATCCGGTACTACGTGCGTGGCGGCGAGCACGCCTCACTGCTGATCGGGGTGAACAACGACGCCGAGGACACCATCGACTTCCTCCAGGGCGGCGTCGAGCGGCTGCGGATCGCCAACGGCATGCTGTACCTCGGCGGCATCAACGACCAGCAACGCCACCAGCACGGCCAGTTGGTCTCCGGGCTGGGCTTCGTGGGCCGGGGCACCCAGCACGGGCAGCTCTCGTTCCGGGCCGGGTACGGCTTCGAACTGGCCGACCGCAGCCAGGACTTCCCCGGTCTGGACTACGGCGTGGACGGCCGGCCCTACGCGGACCTGACGCTCCGTACCCTGGCCGCCCGTGAGGACGTGGTGATCGGTGCGGGCAAGGCGATCCGTGGCCAGGGCATGCTGCACGTGGACGGCCCGGACCGGCTCTACCTGCTGAACCAGAAGGGCGTGCACATCACGGCGGGCTGGCACGCGGGCGACCCGGAGGCGGGTCACCTGCACGTCGAGCGCAACATCGTGCTCGGCGACGTCCTGGCCGGTCGCGGACGCCTCCACCTGGACGGTCCCGAACGGCTGTACCTGATGAACCAGGGCGGCGTGCGGGTCGAGGCGGGCTGGCACTCCGAAGACCCCGCGGCCGGCACGGTATACGTGCAGCGCAACCTCGGGGTCCAGCACGAGCCTTCGCAAGTACCGTCCTGGAGCGGCGGCGGCGTCGTCACCTTCGACATGTTCGCCACCGGGGGCATCTACTGCGGCCGCGGCGGCGACGACTGGCCGATCAAAATGTTCGGCGACGGCGTCTTCTACGCCAAGAAAAAGAACTTCGCCATCGACCACCCGCTCGACCCGGCGGGTCGAACGCTCGTGCACTCGGCGATCGAGGGCCCCGAGTACGGCGTCTACTACCGGGGCGAGGGCACCCTGACGAACGGCCGGGCCGTGGTCGAACTACCCGAGTACTTCGAGGCGTTGACCCGGCGGGAGGGGCGCACGGTACAGCTCACCCCCCGCTTCGAGGGAGACGAGGAGATCTCCGCGCTGGCCGCCTCGGCGGTGCGGGACGGGAGGTTCACCGTCCGGGCGATCGGCGGGGCCGGGTACACGCACGGTTTCTACTGGGAGGTCAAGGCCGTTCGCGCGGACGTCGAGGAGATCGACGTCGAAGTGGAGAAGTCGGCTCTGCTGCCCAACGGCGGAGCGGAGATCCGGAAGGTACCGGGCAGCTGACCGGCTGTGTGGTACGAGACACGGGCGGTGGTCTTCGCGGTCGAGCTGTCCGCGAAGACCGCTGTCACACGCGCCTGCGAGGCAAAGGCGTCCCATGAGTCCTCCTCGGGGGACGGCCCGTGCGTGGCGGCTGGTGTCGCACGGTCTCGCCCCGCGGGACGCGGCCCAGCGGTGACTTCGGCCCCGGATGGCCGACGGCACTCGAGAACGGATGCACGACGCCTTGCGCGACCGGTCCGTGTCGCGGACGGCCGCGCAGGAGACGCATTTCGCCCGCACCCCCCATAACCGGGCGAAGTCCGCGGTGAAGCCGACCGCGCATACCGTGACCCAGCACAGGTCCTGCGCCGGGCACCCGCCCTCCCCGGCCGAGCGCGCCGCAGAACGTCTCCGAGCCCAAGGTCCCTCCCGCCACCCTGTAAGGGCTCAGGTCCCCAGGAAGCGGCCGGTTCTGTGACCTGGACAGAACGTTCGTCATTGTCGGGGTGGTGCCGCCCCTTTCCTGTTGCGTTGTGACGGTGCCCGGCCGAGTGCCGCGTCAGCCCACGGCCAACGTGGACAGGCGGGCCCCGGACGCGCTGCTTCACTCACAGCGTCCCGCCGCGGCCCCGGCCGCCCGATCGGCGCCGGGCCGTGGGGCCCGCCGGAAGACGGCACCGTCACGTTCTCACCTCACCCGCGAAGGCGCCCCCAGCGGCGCAGATCTCCCGCGGTCCGCTGCAGGCCACGGCTCTGCAGCAGATCCGTGACGCCCTGCCGACCGCGCCCGCCTCCCGCACCGTGGCGCCCGGCCGGCGACGGCGTGCCGTCCGAACTGCTGGCACTGGTCACCCCCCTGCCGCCGCGTCAACACCTGCCTCGCCCACGCCCAGCACCTGCAGCCCCTGCACGGTCACCACACGAGGCAATGGCAGCGCCTGCTCCTGTACGCCCTGACCGCCGCCCCCGCCCACGACCACCTCCTGGTCGGCACGCTCGCCGCCTGTCTCCAGCGCCAGGACCTCGACGCCGACCTGCTGCACCGCTCCCCGAACCCGACCGCCACATCACCCGTGAGGCCGTCCAACACCTCGACGGCCTCACCGACGCCGTGCCCGAGGAAAGGACCGAGCCGGTCCGGACCGGCATCGGCCGGCGGATCGCCCGCGACGGCGGCTGACGAACCTCGCCGGCCCGGTGCCGAGCGCGGTGTTCTTCACGGGCCCGCTCACCGGGCAGCGACGAGCGCCTTCACACGATGCGCTGACTCAGCGAGGTCCGGGGAAGCCGGGCAGATCCAGCGGCACGGGATCCACCCGCCACCGGGTGCGGCGTCCTGCGGCAGGTGCCGGAAGCACCTGCCGCCGACGGGCCGCAAGGTGACCTCGCAACCTTCGCCGCGTCCGGCCGTGACGTATTCGATCGCCGCGCTGGAGGAGGTCGCCAAGTTCCTGCCCGAAGACGCCGACCGCATCCCGGAGGACCGGTTCACCTCGGAGCGGGGGCGTGAGATGTACGAGAAGGACCCGACGCGATTCACGCGTAAGGAGATCGCTGCCGCGCTGCAACTGAAGCGGAAGATCATCGCCGGCATCGACCGTTTCAGCCCGTCACAGGACTGAGGTCTTCCGGGTAGGACCGGCAGGCCGGCTCTACCCGGCGGCGGGACCGGCCTCCGTGTCCAGCAGGAGCGCCATCACGCCGACGAGCGTCGCGCTGCTGACGATCTCCCGCCGCGCGATCATGCCGCGGACCTCCTTCAGCGGGATCCACTCGATCCGGTCCGACTCGTTGCGCTCCGTCGGCTCGGCGACGTGCCGTACCCCGTCCGCGCGGAACACGAAGTGCTGGGAGTCGGTGATCCCCGCCGCCGGCTGCGCGTAGACCAGCTCCCTCATCGACCCTGGGCGCCATCCGGTCTCCTCCTCCAGCTCCCGGGCCGCGGCGGCCTCGGGCGTCTCGCCGTCCTCGACCAGGCCCATGGGCAGCTCCCAGGCCCAGGTGTCCGTGACGAAGCGGTGGCGCCACATCATCAGGACGCGCTGCCGGCCGTCCACGGCCGCCGTGACGGCGAGGTCCCGCAGCCGCACGACGTGGTAGTCGGTCCGAGTGCCGTCCGGCTGCTCCACGTCGAGCGAGCGCAGCCGCACCCAGGAAGTGTCGTGAAGCGTGTGCTCACCGTGGACCGTCCACCGCATGTCATGCCTGCTCTCCTCGGGGGCGGACGGCCGCCGCTCTCCCGCCGTGGCGGAAGAGCGCGCGACCGGGCTCGGCGCCGCGACCGTTCCGCCCGGATCTCCCGGATGATTCCTCACCGTGGACGCCGTACGGCAACCGGGTGCGTGCCCGTTCCGCCGAAAGGCTTGTCAGATCGACACGGGTCCGTCCCGGCGGGGCGAGAACTTGCTGTACCCCTGTCCCGCGGTCCGTTCCGCAGGGCAGAGGTGCATGGGCCTTGACCCTGGATGTCGGACACGCGAGACGCTGGATCCTGAGGATCTGAGAACGGACATCTCGTGGTCATGAAGAACTGTCCGCCGCAGTTCAAGGCGGACGCGGTCGCGTTGTACCAGTCGCGGCCCGAGGCGACGACCAGGTAGGTCGCCGCCGACCTGGGGATCAACCCCGAGACCCTGCGGAACTGGGTCCGGGCGGCCGGAGCGAGCCGGCCCCGGTGGCGCCGGGCGGAGGTTCCGACGGCCGAGCCGCCGACGCCGTTGGAGGCGGAGGACGCCGCTCTACGGCAGAAGGCCCGTGAGCTGGAGGAAGAACGCGAGATCCTGCGGAAGGCGGCGAAGTATTTCGCCGGGGGAGACGCGCTGGTGAGGAGCCGTAATTTAACTACTGCTTGAGTTGATCTCGTTGTCGTGCTGCTCGATCACGCGCTTCAAGGCTTCGAGCGTGCGGGGAGGGCGGGTCCGGCGGAAGACGAGGACTCTGGCGAGTTCGGGGCCGGCGAGTGCCGGCATGGGCTTGGACCTCCCGGCGTGGTAGCTCAGCACGTTGCGCTTGCGGCCCATCCATTCGGCTGCGAGGGTCAGGGTGACGGTGTTGCGGCTGCGGAGCACGGCGGCCAGGACGCGGTGGCGGTGATCGAGGGTGCCGAAACCGGGGTTGCGGCCGCGGCCGTCCCTGCCTGCGCTCTGGCGTTCGGCTTCGGTCAGGACCTGTTGGCACGGTTCGAGGTGGAGCACGAACTGTTCTCGGGGCATGCCCGTGAGTGCGGGATGGGTGAGGAGGAAGGTGGCCTCGGCCGGCACCGGTGGCCCCGACTCGGCGCGTGAATCTTCCGGAAGCCGCTGGTCGGGATCCTGCGAGGCGATGGTGTAGTTCCACTCGCCGTGGAACTCATCACGCTCGACCCGCCGCTCGACGCCCTTGCGCTCGGCCCGGGTGAGTGCGCGGCCGGTGGGGTACGCATTCTCGTCCAGCACGGCCTGGACCGTCAGTCTGGTGCTGGTGCTGGTGCGGGTGGCCGAGATGGTCTCCAGCAGCACCTCGTAGCTGGTCAGCGGCTGCCCACGCAAGCTGTGAGTGATCCGGGAGAACAGCCGGTGTTCCACTTCGTTTCATTTTGAAGTACCCGGCGGGGAGTGCATGACGGTGATGCTCGGCCCGCACTCGTCGGCGAAGTCGGCCAGGCCCATCTTGAGCAGGCGGGAGTCGGCCGAGTCGGCCCCTCCGGCATCGGCGGTGACCAGCAAGCGGTCCACTCCGGGGTGGTCGAGGCATCCTCGGACCTTCCACCAGCGGCGCAGGGCCTCCACAGCGAAGGCGGCGGTGCTGCGGTCGGTGCCCACATTCACCCAGCCGCTGTCGCGCCCCAGGTCGTAGATGCCGTACGGGATGGCGACCGGGGTGTCGGGGTCGACGAAATCGTGGTCCGGGGCGGTGATCGGCCGGCCTTTGGGGCGGTAGGTGCGGCCGGGCCGGGCGAAGTCGCCGATGGGTTCCTTCTGCTTCGTATCCACACTCACCACCGGCAGGCCCTCAGCCAGGAAGCGTTCGGCGGCGGAGTTGATGTGCCGGAACTGGGCGTCGCGGTCGGGCACCTGACTGCCGGACCGGGTCTTGGCCATACCCTGCAAGCTGAATGCCCATCGCACGCAGTAGGCCGCCGACCACCGGGGCGCTGACCGGATGACCGGCATCGGTCAACTCCCGGGACAAGTCCCGCAGCGACGCAGTGGTCCAGCGCAGCGGGGACACCGGATCACCCACCTCACGCGGCTCGATCGACAGCTCGAGAGCCGCCACCAGACCGGGGTCGCGCTCGGCGGCAGACTTGCGCCCACCGCCGGGTCTGCGCACCCGCCCCAACGCCACTGCTCCACCCGCAGGTTCCTCACGCCCTCGTGCAACAGTCGACTCCGAGACCTCCGCCAGCCTGTCGTGGGCGCAGCCGAGGACGGCGTAGGCGGGGGGCCGGCCCTCCTTCAGCCGGTTGCGCAGGGCGGTCCGGGCGTGGAATGCGAACTGTTCACTGGTGAGCCGGCCCGATTCCTTCCCTTGCTGAAGGGTGGCCGGCACGAGGTCGGGTTGGGTGGCAGCGATGCCCCCCAGGTGGTTGGCCACGGAGACGCGGACGTAGAGGTGCGCGTCGTCAAAGAGGTTCTCAAGGATGGGGAGGCCCGCGTCGGCGGGGAGCGCGAGCCGTGGGGCCCAGGGCAGCTGGGCCGGATGGCCTCGCTCGCCAGTCGGCGTACCCGGGAATCCTTGTTGCGGCTCCACGCATCGACGGCCTTCATCGTCTCGTCGGGGAAGTCGGCGAGAAAGTGCCGCACCGGGAGCTCAGCGGAGAAGTACCCCGTCATGCGGGCCGGCGCGGCGAGTGCCAGGCCCAGGTGCTCGGCGCTGCGCAGGTAGCGGGAGACGTAACCGGAGTGGGGGCTGTAGAGGTGCAGGCCGAAGTCGTTGGTCACCCCCGCGGCCGCGGGCGTCGGCGGTGGTGAGCGCAGCAGGATGTCGAGCGCCTCGGGGCCGGTGACCGGGAGGTGGGTGTGCAGGCCTTCGCTGACCCGGGCGATCCGGGCGCTCAGCTCCAGCTCGGAAAGGTCCGCCATGACCGAGTCCAGGAACCTGTCGGCGTCGAACGCGGAGCAGACAGCGTGGACCTCGTGGCCGATGCGGACGATGCGCTCGGCGTTGAGGGCGGTCTCCTCCAGGGGAACCTTCGCGGTCATGGGCACACCCTAGGGCTGACTGCGGGGACAGTCGTCGTGTTCTCGCCGCAGGTCATCCGGCGGTGTGCGCCTCCGCCCAGGAGGCGGGCGCCGGCGACCGCGAGGAGGTCCACTTCCTGGACAGCGGCCGCCGCGTCGGCTCCCTGGAGGAGGTCCGGTTCACGGACATCGAGCACTTGGAGTTCGACCTGTAGCGGCGGCTGTGCCGTCGACGCTGGGTGCTGGGCCACGGAGTCGTCGTCGAGGCTCCTCCAAGCGGTTACTTGGCTAGCCACGTAATCGGTGCTACTTTTATGTGGCTGGCCACAGAAGTTGCCGGCGGGGCATCCCACTCGAGGAGACCAGTCATGAAGGCCATCGTTTTCGACACGTTCGGCGGCACCGAGGTCCTGCACGAGGCGGAGATCGGCATTCCTCAGCCCGGCCCCGGCCAGGTCCGCGTCCGCGTCCGGGCGGTCGGTGTGAACCCGGTGGACGGCAAGATCCGCTCCGGTGTCATGGAGGCCATCTTCCCCACCACGCTGCCCGCCGTGCCCGGCGGGGAGATCGCCGGTGTGGTCGACGCCGTCGGCGAGGGCGTCGACCACCTGAAGGTGGGGGACGAGGTCCTGGGCTGGTCCGACACCGGCTCCTACGCCCAGTACGCCCTGGCGCCCGCGACCGTCCTCGCGCCCAAGCCGGCCGGTCTGGACTGGACGCACGCCGCCGCCCTGCCGGTGGCGAGCGACGGCGCCGAGCGGGTCCTGGACCTGCTCGACGTCAAGGACGGCGAGACGCTGCTGATCCACGGCGCGTCCGGCGCGCTCGGCACCATCGCCGTCCAGCTCGCCGTCGCCCGCGGCGCCCGCGTCATCGGTACCGCCGGACCGGCCAACCAGGAGTACGTCGCCTCACTCGGTGCGAGTGCGCTGGTCTACGGGGACGACCTGGTCCAGCGGGTCCGCGAGCTCGCCCCCGACGGAGTGGACGCCGTCTTCGACGCCGCGGGCAAGGGCGCACTGGAGGACTCCATCACCCTGCGCGGCGGCACCGACCGGATCGTCACCACCGCCGACTTCCGCGCCCGTGAACTCGGCATCGTCTTCGCCGAGGGACCCCAGCGCCGCTCCGCCGCCCGGCTGGCCGAACTGGCCCGGCAGGCCGCCGACGGCACACTGGTGACCACGATCAGCGCCACCTACCCGCTCGCCGAAGCGGCCAAGGCGCAGCAGGCCAGCGACGCCGGCCACAACCGCGGCAAGATCGTCCTTACTGTCAACTAGCCCATCACTCCACTCTCGTGACCAGGGAGCAGCCATGCCCGACACCACCTCGTCCCAGCCGCCGAACGCGGCGCGCGACGGGCGGTTGAGCTACGCCATCTTCCAGCTCGCCCGCGCCCACCGAGGCCACGCCGCCGCCATGCTGCGCGCCCTGAACCTGCATCCGGGACAGGAGCTGCTGCTGATGCAGCTCTTCGACCGCGACGGCCAGACGCAGGCAGAGCTGCTGGATCGGGTCGGCCTCGACCACTCCACCGTCTCCAAGTCGCTTCGTCGCATGCAGGAGGCCGGACTGCTCACCCGGGAGCCCGCTGCCCACGACCGGCGGGTCATGGTGGTCAGCCTCACCGATGCCGGGCGCGCCCTGCAGGAGCCCATCGCCGACATGTGGCGCACCCTGGAGCAGATTTCCGTTCGCGATCTGACCCCTGACCAGGTCGAGATGTTCACTGCGTGCGCGCGCACCATCGAGAAGTCGGTCAGGGACCACAGCCGGCAGGCGCCTGTCGCCTGATCGGGCACGGGAGGCGGCCACGCGCCGGGCGAACCGCCTCCCTGCCCCGCGCAGAGCGAGGCCCGCCTCGAGGGCGGCCCTCGCTCTGCGCGGGCACCAAGAACCCTCCGCGGACGCCTCAG
Organism: Streptomyces sp. NPDC029152; assembly: GCF_055564355.1. Taxonomy (NCBI): domain Bacteria; kingdom Bacillati; phylum Actinomycetota; class Actinomycetes; order Kitasatosporales; family Streptomycetaceae; genus Streptomyces; species Streptomyces sp. NPDC029152. The sequence continues at coordinate 600,782 of NZ_JBVHWR010000002.1, forward strand.
CGCCGCGTATGAGGACATCACCCCGACGGTCGAGGAACGTACGTCGGCGCACCGCAGGCCCGACAGCCCCCAGGCGCAGACCACGCCGTTCCGGCCGCTACACCACAACCGCCCGCAGGGCAGCCGCGCCGCGGCCGGCTCCTCTTCTCTTCCCACCCTTTTGTGACAGCAGGGAGATTCCCATGACGAACGCGTTCTCCCCGATCGACATGGCCGGCCGGACGATGGCCAACCGCATCGTGATGGCGCCGATGACCCGCAGCCGGGCCTACGGGCCGGGAGCCACCGCGACCGATCTGATGGCGACCTACTACAGCCAGCGTGCGAGTGCCGGCCTCATCATCACCGAAGGGATACAGCCCTCGCCGGTCGGCCAGGGGTACCCCGACACGCCGGGCCTGCATTCACCGGAGCAGGTGGCCGCCTGGCGCAAGGTCACCGGCGCCGTCCACCGCGAAGGCGGAGTGATCTTCGCGCAGTTGATGCACACCGGCCGCATCGGCCATCCCAGCCTGCTTCCCTCCGGCCTGTGGCCCGTCGCGCCCTCACCTGTTGCCGCGAAGGGCCAGGTGTTCACCCGCCAGGGGCCGATGGACTTCGTCACCCCGCAGGAACTGGACACCGATGCCCTCACCGGCACCATCGCCGACTTCGCCGTCGCGGCACGCAACGCGATCGACGCGGGCTTCGACGGCGTGGAGATCCATGGCGCGAACGGCTATCTGATCCACCAGTTCCTCGCCCCCAACACCAACCGGCGCACCGATGGCTGGGGTGGTGATGTCGCCGGCCGGGTCCGCTTCGCTCTGCAAGTGGCCGCCGCCGTGGCGGGAGCCATCGGCGGCCGACGCACCGGCTTCCGCATCTCACCCGGCAACCCCTACAACGACATCGCCGAACACGACGCGGCGGACGTGGACCACACCTACACCACCCTGGTCACCGAACTCGGCGACCTGGACCTCGCCTACCTGCACATGATCGAAGGAGCCGACCAGGCTCTGACCGCACGCCTGCGCAAGACCTGGTCCTCGGTCTTCGTTCTCAACCCGCTCACCCACCCGGAGCCCACCGGCCCGGACGCACTCGCCCGTATCGAGGACGGCACCGCGGACATGATCGCCTACGGGGCACTGTTCCTCGCCAACCCCGACCTGCCCCTCCGTCTGGCCGCGCAGGGCCCGTACAACACACCAGACCCTGCCACCTTCTACGGCGGTGATCACCACGGCTACACCGACTACCCGCCCCTGCAGGGCACGTACTGAGCACGCAACAGGCGAGTTCTCCGGCGAGGCTCTCACCGCCGCTGCTTGCCGGGGCCGGCCAAGCCCTCGGCGACGCACAACCTGGTGGTGCCACACCCAGGATGAACGGGCACTGCTCGCCGGGCCGCCGTGCCCGCAGTATCGGTGACATGGACAACAGCAGCACGCAGATGAAGGCAGTGACCATCCCCAAGTTCGGCGAAGCCGAGGTGCTCAGCGTCGTCGCCCTGACGGTCCCCGAGCCTGGGCCGGGTCAGGTAGCCATCGACGTGGCGTACGCGGGCGCCAACTTCGCCGAGGTCCTCTACCGGCGCGGCGTGGTCGACGTGCCGCTGCCCTTCGTGCCCGGTATCGAGGTGGCCGGGCGGATCCGGGCCGTCGGCGAGGGCGTCGAGGAGCTAGCCGTCGGGCAGCCGGTGGCCGCGCTCACGATCGTCTCCAGTGGTGGTTACGCCGAGGTGGTGGTCACCTCCGCAGACCTTGTCGCGCCGCTGGACGGCCTGGGCATCGGGATGGATGTCGCCGCGGCGCTGCCGTCCAACAGCACCACCGCGTTCCTCGTGCTCGACCGAGGGGCCCGGATCGAGCCCGGAGCACGCGTTCTGGTCCATGCGGCGGCCGGCGGCGTGGGAAGCCAGCTCGGCCAGGCCGCCCGTCTGCTGGGCGCGGGCCACGTGGTCGGCACGGTCGGCAGCGAAGCCAAGATCGAAATCGCCCGGAGCTTCGGCTACGACGAGGTGATCCTGCGGGACCGGATCGCCGACGCCGGCGAGTTCGACATCGTGGTCGACATGGTCGGCGGTCCGCTCCGCCGGGCCGGCCTGGACCTGCTGGCCCCGATGGGACGCCTGGTGGTGATGGGCAACGCCTCGGCCGCCGAGGACGTCGGCATCCCGGCCAACGAACTGTGGTTCACCAACAAGACCGTCTCCGGCTTCAACCTTGCCGCCTTCTCCGCCGCCTTCCCTCAGGAGGCGGGCCAGGCGCTGCGCCGGGCGGTGGCGGCCGCAGCGAAGGGGGAACTGTTGGTGCAGGTCGAGACCCTGCCGCTGGAGCAGGCCGCCGAGGCCCACCGCCGCATCGAGTCGGGCACCACCACGGGCAAGCTCGTGCTGGAGGTCAAGCAGTGATCCGCCGGCGGCCTGCTCGCGGTGCGCGAGGCCGCGGCAGGCCGCCGGCGGCAGCAGCGGGACGCGCAGCCTGATCGCCCTCGCGCTCAGCAGTCGGGGAGGCGGGCCGGGGGTAGGCCTTCGCGGACGATGCGCGCTGAACCGTACGCATCGCGTACGGGGCGAGAACATATGACGCCCAGTGCTCGCTACTCAGGCCACAGCTTGTCTCAGAGTGGCCGTTGCCGGTCCAGAGGCCGGCAGTTCCGGTCGGGGTCGATCGCGGTCAGCTGACACCGACCTCATAGGGCCTGGTGCTCTGACCGGGAAGGTTCGCCGGGGCGGCAGCTTCGCCTCGATAGTCTGCACAGCGTGATCGACTCATATGCGAGTTCCGACGATGCTGCTGTCGCGATAGCCGGGGCGCGGGCCGGCGCGGACGTGGTCCGCAGCATGTATGGCCAGCGACTCAGCCGCATCGACAAGGGGGCCGGGGACTTTGCCACCGCCGCCGATGTGGAGGCCGAGAAGACGATCCTCGGCGTAATCCGTGCCGCACGGCCCGACGACGCGGTGCTCGGCGAGGAAGGCGGGCGGCAGGGCTCCGCCGACGCTGTGCGCCAGTGGTTGGTGGATCCCCTGTGCGGCACGCTGAACTACGCCGTCGGCAACATGCTGGTGGCCGTCAACGTGGCGCTGCGCGATGGGGCGGCGGCGGTGGCCGACCCGTTCAGCGGGGAGATTTTCTTCACCGACGGGGAGACCGCTTGGGTGCGGCATGACGGGGCCGACGACGCACTGTTGACGCCCACGCCCGCTACCCGATTGGTGGACGTCAACCTGGATCCGCCGTTCCCGGGTGCGCCGGCATTCCGAGCCGTGGATCTGCTGGTCCGTCCTGGGTTCGTCGAACGTTTCCGGCCCCGGGTCGTGTCCACGACGCTGGCGCTGGCCTGGGTCGCTGCCGGCAAGCGCGCCGCGTATGTCACCGATGGCGGCGACCTCTCCAGGAGCGTGCACTTCGCGGCCGGTATCGCTTTGTGCCGGGCTGCCGGCTGCGTTGTCACCGGCATCGACGGTGCCCCGATAGGTGAGGCAGGTCGTGGGCTTGTGGCCGCCGCCGACGACGAGACCCACAGGCTGCTGATGTCGATGATGCGCAGCCGAAGCTAGTGCTGTGACCGCATGGGTTTCGCCGGGCTGGGTCAGGCTGCGACATGGAGGGGCCTGCCGCCCCAGCGGATTCCCTTCTCACCGCGGATCCGGGCACGTTCACGGCGTTGAGCTGTGAGGACGTCTGGGTGGCGGGCGTTGGCGTTGCGCCGGCGCAGGTAGGCGTGGAGGGCCCGCGTCTGGGCGGTGTGGTTGCGGTGGTCGGAGTCGGCGACGGTGAACTGCCGCAGCGGTCCGAAGTGGGCCTCGATCGGGTTGGCCCAGGACGCATAGGTCGGGGTGAAGCACAGGTTGACCTTGTTCTTCTTCCCCCAGCGACGGATGTCGGCGCCTCTGTGGGCGGACAAGTTGTCCAGGATGAGGTAGATGGGGGCGCCGTCGGGGCGGGCAGCCCGGATCGACTCCAGCGCGGCCAGGGCGTTCGCGGCACTCTTGTTGTGGCGGTCGACGCCCCAGAGGGTGTCGTCTCCGATCGAGTAGCACCCGTGGAAGCAGCGAACTGCGTGGGTGCGGTGGTAGGTCGCGGGATGCCGCTCGGGCCGGCCTTGCTCGGCCCAGCACGACCCGGCGGTGGGCCGGATGCCGAGCGGCCCGAACTCGTCGAACGCGAAGACACGGTTCGGGAAACGCTCCAGTACCTCCTCGATGCGGTCCAGCTTGGCGTCGCGTTCGGGGGCGGGCGATTCCTTCCACGTCTTGGTCCGCTGGAAGGTGACGCCGCGGCGGGCGAGCAGGCACCGTAATGCCTCGCGGCCGATCCTGATCACGTGGCCGTGTACTTTCCGCAGGCAGGCGGCGAGTTTGCGGATGGACCAGCGGGTGAAGGGCTGGCCGAGCTCGGTCGGGCGGGTGGTGGCCGTCTGCACAACGAAGTCCTCATCGTCAGAGCTGAGCAGGCGGGGACGGCCTCCCGCCCACTGAGGGTCCAAGCAGGCCAGACCGTTCTCGTTGGACCGGTGGATCACATCCCGGACCGTGTCGTCATCGGCCTGCACCAGCTTCGCGATCACCGGGACCCGGTTCCCGCCGGCCGAGGCCAGCAGCATCATCGCACGCCGGTAGCGCACCGAGCTGGTGCTGCCCCGGCGCACGATCTGCTGCAGTTTCTGCCCCTCCTGGTCGGTCAGTCTGCGCACACGGACAGGCTCTGCCACCACACCTCCAGCAGTCGGACCGGACGTCACCGCCTATCCAACCGCCCGAACGACCGCCCCGGCGAACCTTCCCGGTCAGAGCACTAGCAACTGGCTTCGGCACCGCTGTCCACATAGGAGTCGATGCTGACCGAGTAGCCGGCCCCGGTGGTGAGGTCGGGGCGGCTTCCGTAACCGGCCTCCGCGAGGCCCTCGGCGGTGAGGAAGGCGATCGACAGGGCCATGCCCTCTTTGGTGAAGCACAGGACGTCGGGCGAACCTTCGGGGGTCGGATTCCATCCGTCCCCTACCGCCGCCGTCCGGTAGTGCGCGGTCACTTCTGCCTGCGCGCCGGGGAAGGCATACGTCCGGCTGGCGTACACCACGACATCGCCACTGTCCGCCCAGCAGCCGGCGTCCACTTCTTCGAAGCCCCGGGCGACGGCGGCTCCGTCGGGCCGGGAGTCGAGGATGCCGAGCGTCGCCACCTCCTTCACCTGGTCGTCGGTCCCCTCACAGTCCCTGGCGAGTTCCAGCAGCGTGCAGCCGGTGAGCGTTGCGGCCGTGAGCGCGGTCGCCAGGAGCAGGGATATCGGGCGGGTAGTACTTGTCCGCAACGGCAAAGCGGGCTCCATGGTGAAGGTTGGGGCGAAGGGAGGATGGGGCCACCGGGCAAGAGAGTCGTGCGTGCCGGCTCCGTAGCGGGCACGGCCCAGTTTTACCAGCAGCCGTGACCCTCACTCCTGACGTGAGCGTGACACTTTGACGACACCCCCTAGGCCGGATTGTGCTGTTCGGTGGTGCGGTGCATCGGCTGCCTCCTGCGGTGTGCCGTGAACCGGATGGGGGCAGCCGTACAGACGTCCTAGCAGCGCGGCCTGGCCCGACTGCAGGACGTGGGCGGCTTCCAGCGGGATCCAGAAACACTCGAAACGGGTTGGCTCCTGCTCACCATCATGGTCCTCCTGGCTGTCCCACCGCTCAGGGGTGGGCTCGGTCAGCTCCAGGTGGAAGAAGTGACGCCGCTGGACTTCGAACCGGTAGGGGCTGATGCCGCACTCGGTTTCGCCGAGCTTACGCACGATCTCGAAGTCGCTCAGGCCGGTCCCCTCGCCGGCCTCCCGCAACGCGGCCTGCTGCGGCGCCTCCGTCGCTTCTCTCGACGCCGCCTGGTCAGCCAAGCACAGGCGCATGGCGGCCGCGCCTACGTCACCCAGGTCGTACGGCTGCTCAACTGGCTCCACGCCCAGGACGTCGCCCTCAGCGCATGCACCCAGGACCTTGTGGACGCCTGGCTGGACGACTACCCAGCCCGCGGCCCACGGGTACACGGCTTCCTTGCTCGGACCAGCCGCAACGGCCACACCCGCCAGCTGGCCGTCGACCTTCCTACCCCCACCTTCACCGGCCAGCTCATCGCTCAGGACACGCGCTGGCAGCTGGTCAACCGGCTCATCCACGACGGCGAGGTCCCGGTGCCTGACAAAGCGGCTGGGATCCTCGCTCTCCTCTTCGCCCAGGACCTGTCCAGGGTCGTTGCCCTCACCACCGAACACGTGGAGGTCACCCCGAGCACGGTGCTGCTCCGGCTCGGGGAGGTCCCGGCCCAGATGCCCCCGCCTCTGGACGAATACATTCGAGCGCTCCACGCCCAGGCGATGGCCACGGACACCACCGGGAAACGCTGGCTGCTCCCGGGCCGCTTCCCGGCCCAGCACCTCAGCCGCAGCCAGCTCGTCCGCCGCCTCCAAGGGCTCGGCATCCAACCACGCATGGCCCGCAATACTGCCCTCGTCGAGCTGGCATCCGAACGGCCCGCGGTCATGGTCAGCCGACTCCTCGGTGTCCACCAGAACACCGCCGACTCCTGGAAGCGCATCGGCGGGCAGGACAACGCCTACGCCGCCGAGGTAGCCGACCGTACCCGGCCAGGGTCGCCAACCGCCCGTGCGGAAGGCTGAACGGCGTCGAGACGGCCATCGCAGGCAGACTGGCTGCTGGCGGCGGAACTGGCGGGCTGCTCAACGCTATCGAGCGCTACAGAGGGGCATGGCCCGGATACACCAGAAGCTCGCCGCGGTGATCTCATGGATCAGTGGATTCCGGCCGCTCGGAACGTCGGTAGAGCGGTCTGGTTGCGCGGGGCTGGTGGTCAGTAACCGACGGTGAAGCGCTGGCGGTGGTGGCGGGGCTGCTCGATCTCGTCGAGGAGGGCGACGGCGTAGTCCTCGACGGAGATGGTGCTGTCGCCGTTCTCGTCCACGACGAGGTCGTCCAGGGCGGTCCGGTAGACGCCGGTGCGCTCACCGGGGGCGATCGTCGCCGCGGGGCTGAGGTTGGTCCAGTCGACGTCGGTGACGGTGCGGTAGTGGTCGAGGGCGTCGCCGTGGGCGTGCATGATCTGCAGGAGGAAGTCGGGCAGGCCGGGGGCGTCCCAGACCTGCTTGCCGTCGGGAGTGCGCAGGGAGCCGGCGCCGCCGACGGTGATCAGGCGGGGGGCCTGAGCGCCGAGGGTGCGCAGACCTTCGGTGAGTGCTTCGGCGGCGGGCCGGATGGTGGCGAGGTGGCCGGCGCCGTCGCCGCCGCCGACGGCGCTGACGACGACGTCCTGGTCTTTCGCGGCGGCGGTGACCGACTGCGGGTCGAGGACGTCGCCCGTGGTGACGGTCAGGCCGGCGTGCCGTTCGGTGACCTTCGCGGGATCGCGGACGATCGCGGTGACGCGGTGGCCCCGGCGCAGGGCCTCGCGCACGATGGCGGAGCCGATGGTGCCGTTGGCGCCGAAGACAGCGATGTTCGTCATGGGGTGTCCTCCGTGGTTCGTGGTACCGCCGTGCGGTGGGTCAGGTGAGGGGGCGGGGTGCTCGTCGAGGGTGCCGGTGAGCTTGGCGGTGCTGCTGGCCGGGCCGTCCAGGTGGTCGACGTGAAGGGAGCTGTGCGGGAGCCGGGCGGGGTAGGCGCCTCGGCGGCACCTGCGCACGGCGCCGCCGAGCCCGTCGTCAGCGGGCGAGCGGTTCACGGCACGAGGACGATGCGTCCGGGCAGGCCGCGCTCGACGAGTCGTGCGTGGGCCTCGGCCGCGGCGGTCAGGGGGTAGGTCTTGGCGACGCGGGCGAAGAGCACGCCCTGGTCGGCCAGGCGGGCCAGGTCGGCGAGGAGGGCGGCGTCGGACTGGACGCTGACGGCCTCGACGCGGATGCCTCGCTCGGAGGCGGGTTCGCTGCCCGGCCACAGGCCGGCGTAAGCGCCGCCGTCGCGGACGGCGGCGAGCGCGGCGCCGCCCAGACTCGCGGTGTCCAGGACGCCGTCGAAGGACGCCGACTCGAAGGTCTCACCACGGGCCAGGAAGTGATCGGCGCCGCGGGCTCGGACGAAGTCCTCGAAGGCCGCGTCCCCGACCCCGGTGACCTTCAGGCCCCGCTGATGGGCCAGTTCCACCGCGTGGGCGCCCACCCCGCCGTTCGCACCGACGACCAGCAGGCTCTGCCCCGGAGCCAGGTCGAGCAGGTCGAGCAGCTGGGCGGCGGTCGTGGCGTTCAGCGGCAGCGTGGCAGCATGGACGTCGTCGAGGGAGGCAGGGGACCGAGCGAGGATACCGGCGTCCACGACGATGTAGTCCGCGTGAGTGCCCAGCGGCTTGTGGTGCCCGGTCACCACCGCGAAGACGCGCTCGCCCACCTTCCAGTCGGTGCCAGGGCCGACGGCATCGACCACACCGGCCACGTCGAAGCCGAGCCCGACAGGACCCTGGCCGCCGAAGACACCGGAGCGCATGGCGACATCCACCGGGTTGATCGCGGCAGCCTTCACCTTGACGCGCACCTGCCCCTCGCCCGGTGCAGGGAGGGGGTGCTCAGTGATCTCGACGGCCTCGGGGCCCCCGAAGCGGGAAACAGTCGCGGCGCGCATGGTCATGCTCTTCCTCCAGACTCGGGCGGGTGCCGCCCGAGCGTTGAGTGGGGGTGACGTCCTGTCTCGCGGGTGCCGGCGAGAGTCCACGCGGGGTTCACGCCGGGATGATGTCCCGCTACACACCGATTGGTCGTTACGTACGTTTGGTGCGTAACCCCATGTTGCGTCAGCATGGAGATGTCTACAAAAGGCACACGCGTGTGCGGAACCGGAAAGGCAGGTGCGTCATGCGGGCCGACGCGAAGGACGAGCGGGCCGCCGTACTGTCGGGGCCGTGCGCCCGCTGGCCGGCCGAGCAGGGCGAGACGATCCGGCAGATCGTGGACCGGGCCGGCGACAAGTGGACCGTGCTCGTGATCGGCACCCTGGAGCACGGCCCCCTGCGCTACACCGACCTGCAGAACGCCGTCACCGGCATCTCCCAGCGCATGCTCACCCACACCCTGCGCCAGCTCCAGCGCGACGGCCTGGTCACCCGCACCGCCTACCCCGAAGTACCCCCGCGCGTCGAATACGCCCTGACCGACCTGGGCACCACCCTCCTCGACGCCGTCACCGCCCTCGTCGACTGGGCGGGTACCCACCACGACGAGATCCAGGACAACCGCGCCCGCTACGACAGCGAGGCCACCGCAGACTGATGCGCGAGGTTCCTACCCGCGCAGAGAGCGTCGAGCTGCCGCTGCAGTACCTCCATCTGGAGACAGTGGAACAGCAGCTCATGAACCGATTGAAGAGGTTCCGCTATGCCGAGACGTGAAGGTCGCCGACTGCCCGACAACTCACAAACGGCACCGATCGGGGTATGCGGCACAGCTGTCGTCAACCGCCGCCAGCAGCTCCCCAAGAACACTGAGTCATCCTTGCGGCACGCATCGCGCAACTTCTGATAGCCGGAACTACCAGCATCCTCGGCGGGCACGGTTGCCTCCTGGTGGGCGGATGTTCTGAGGGGCAGGTGTGTGTGATCAGGTAGGCCGGGTCCTCGCCTCGCCGGACTCGTTCGATGGCATCGAGGCGTGCGAAGACGCGCGGGGCCATTAGCTCCTGTGGTCACGCACGTCGACGAGCGGCTCCCCGCACTCGCGTACCGGGATCGCGGCGACCCGCGGATCGGACATCGGCACCAGAGGGTTCATCGACTCTCCTTGTGACGGCTTGCACTGCGGTGGCGGGATGGGGGAGGCAGAGGCCAGGCCGGTTTCGGCCTGGATTCGCGCGATGGTGTCCTGCAGCGTGCTGTCGGCCGGGACCACGGTCTCCAGAGCGCCGGGCAGCAGATCCAACTCGCGGTACCAGGAGGCGAGGTGGCTGTCGGTGACGTGCGCCAGGTATGCGGCATCCGCCTTCGACGCGTGCCGGACGAACGTCGCTTCCAGCGGCACGTCCAGGTAGTAGCAGCTGGTGACGCCACGGTGGTCCCGTACCAGAGACGTGATCATGTGGCCGTAGCGATCGGCGTACAGGATCCCCTCGAGCACCACGTGAAAGCCGGCGTTCAGTGCTTCGCGCGCGATCCTGCCCAGCAGGGCGATGTTGGCGCCGCGCGCGGTGTCGTGTTCCCTGAGCACGTTCCGGCGGATCACGTCCTGGCCCACGATCGCGATACCGCGGCCGTAGTGATCTCGCAGGCCTTGGGCCACGCTTGACTTGCCTGACGCCGAGTTGCCGCGGATCACCACGAGGCGGGTGTCCGCACGGCCGCACGCGGTTGCAGTGGACATACGACGGTGTGTGCCGGTCATGCGGGCCGGCCCGTCTCGCTGTACAGGTCCCCGTTCTGGATCTTTGCGATGGCCTGGCGGGTGTGGGGAACGAGGTTGTCGGGCAGGGCGGCGGGGTCCCAGAACTTCCACTGGATGCACTTGTCCGGCTCACGCAGCTCCGGCTCGCCGCTCCAGGCCCGGGCGCGGAAGAACAGCCCCATGCGGGGCCGGCCCCCGGCACGGTCGATGTGGTGGATGACGTGGACGAGTTCGACGTCCTGGCGCTCGATGTGCAGGCCGGCTTCCTCCTGTGCCTCCCTGATCAGGCAGGTGATGGCGTTCTCCTGCTCGCAGTGGCCGGCCAGGACGTGCCAGGTGGAGGGCGCGAATGCGGAGTCGGGGTGGCGCAGCCCGAGCAGCACCGTCCCGTCTGGTCGTTCCAGGTAGAGGTGGACGCCGATGATGTTGAGGACCGTGCCGCGCGGCGAAGCTGGACGGCGGTCTTCGTGCGGTGCGAGCCCGCTCTGCGGCGCGGTGCTGGTGGGGCGGCTGGCGGCGTGGCGCCGTACGAGGTCGCTGGTGGTGTCCGCGATGCGCAGGCGGTGGAGGTCGTCGGGGGCGAACCAGGCCAGCATCACCCCTTCCGGCAGATGGAGTTCGCGGGGGTCGCCGTTCCAGCGGCCGGCGCAGATGGCGATGGGCACGGTCATGCTGGTGTCGTCGGAGGCGTACTCGGTGGCGAACGGGGTCAGGCCGGCGATGTGGAGGCCGGCTTCCTCGGCGAGTTCGCGCCGCACGGTGTGCTCCAAGGCGGCGTCCTGGGGCTCTCGGCAGCCGCCCAGCAGGGACCACATGCCCGGCTCCCAGATCTTGCCGGGGAAGTGGTCGCGCAGGTGGAGGAGGTATTCGCCGCGGTCGTTGTAGAGCAGGGCGGAGGCGTTTGCGACCTCGGATTCAGCGACGGGCGTGACCTTGAGCAGCTTCTCGCGCAGGGATGGGGAGGCCACCCGGTCCACGGGACGCCACTCGATGCCGCCGACCTCTTCTTCCTGCAGCACCACCGGCACGTGTGCCGCGGTGGGCAGGCGCCCAGCGCCGTGCGGTCGCGGCCGGAGTCGACGCCGCGATACCCGGCGCCTCCGAGAGCGAGCGCCGCGCGGCCGTCGAGCAGCAGCTGCAC
>NZ_JBVHWR010000003.1:0-69532 GCF_055564355.1 Streptomyces sp. NPDC029152
TTCCCTTTCCGGCGGTTCCGACTCTATCAGATCCTTTCGGGCCCTGATTCCCCGTCAGAGGGGGTTGTCTTCCCGGCTGTTGGGCCGTTCCGACGAGTGAGACTCTAGCGGATTCCCGACTCCCGAGCTAATCGGGGGCCGCGTCCTTTCGAACGTGGATTCCTCTATTCCGCGAATACGCGCGCCAATGCCATGACGACGTCGACAACGCGACTGTTCGTCGAGGAGTGGTTGGTGCTCGCGGAATCGCTGCCCGGGGACCGACCGGAGTCGGCTCTCACGTCGGACAACTCGGAGAACAGTACGGACGGGGACATGCCGTGTCAACTCCGTGGCGAGACGTCCGCCCGGGGCGTAGCTTGGGGGGCGTGATGACGCGTACGTGCACCCAGTTCTGGTGGGCCGCCTGACGGCGGCCGCACTCACGTATGCACTCGACGGCCGCCGCTTCGGCGGCCGTTCTCGTATCTCCCTCCAGGAGGGGCGGCCGACGGTGGCGGCGGTCCTGACCAGGAGGTGGAGAAATGACGCGGGTCTTCAGTGGGGTCAAGCCGACCGGGCATCTGACGCTGGGGAACTACCTGGGAGCCATGCGGCAGTGGGCCGCGGTGGATCAGCACCGGTCCGACGCGCTGTTCTGCGTCGTCGATCTGCACGCGCTGACCGTGGACCACGATCCGGCGCGGGTGCGCCGGCTGAGCAGGCAGGCGGCCTCGCTGCTGCTGGCGGCGGGGCTGGATCCGGAGGTGTGCACCGTGTTCGTCCAGAGTCATGTGGACGAACACGCGCGGCTGTCGTACGTACTGGAGTGCGTGGCCACGGACGGTGAGATGCGCCGGATGATCCAGTACAAGGAGAAGGCCGCGCGGGAGCGTGAGCGGGGCGGGAGCGTGCGGCTGTCGCTGCTGACGTATCCCGTGCTGATGGCGGCCGACATCCTGGCGTACGGGACGGACGAGGTGCCGGTCGGGGAGGACCAGACGCAGCACGTGGAGCTGGCCCGGGACCTCGCGGTGCGGTTCAACCAGCGCTACGGGCACACGTTCGTGGTGCCCAGGGCCACGAATCCGGCGGTGGCGGCGCGCGTGATGAACCTGCAGGAGCCGGCGTCGAAGATGGGGAAGAGCGACGACGTCGGGCCGGGGATCGTCTACGTGCTGGACGAGCCGGACGTGGTGCGGAAGAAGGTCATGCGGGCCGTGACCGACAGCGGGCGCGAGGTCGTGTACGACCGGGAGGCGCGGCCGGGGCTCGCGAACCTGCTGGAGATCCTCGCCGCGTGCACGGGTGGGGAGCCGGCCGGGCTGGCCAGGGCGTACGACTCCTACGGCGCGCTGAAGAAGGACGTCGCGGAGGCCGTGGTGGAGGCGTTGCGGCCCTTGCGGAAGCGGCACCGGGAGCTGTGTGCGGATCCCGGTTACGTGGAGGGCGTGCTGCGGGTCGGTGCGGAGAAGGCGCGGGCGATGGCCCGGCCGACCGTGGATGCCGCTTATCGCGCGATCGGGCTGCTGCCGCCGGTGCCGGACACGGTGGTGAACGCGGCCCGGTAGGCGCGGGGGCTGGTGGCGAGGCGCGATGCGAAGTGCTGGCGCATCGTGACCTCGCTGCCGAAGCCCGACCGGCGAGCGACCTCGGGCATGGGGAGGTCGGTGCGCTCCAGGAGTTTCTGAGCGGCGGCGATGCGCTGGTCGAGGAGCCAGCGCAGCGGGGTGGTGCTGGTGGCCGCCGTGAAGTGACGGGCGAAGGAGCGGGGTGACATGCCGGCGCGGGCGGCCAGGGCGGCGACGGTCAGGGGCTCGTGAAGGTGGCGCAGGGCGTGCTCGCGGACGGCGGCGAGGGTGTCGGCGTCGCGGTCGGTGCGCGGGGTGGGGTGCTCGATGAACTGGGCCTGGGTGCCGGTGCGGAAGGGGGCGGTGACCATCGAGCGGGCGATGGTGGCGGCGGCCTCCGCGCCGTGGGCCAGGCGGACCAGGTGGAGGCAGAGGTCGATGCCGGCCGCGGTGCCGGCCGCGGTCCAGAGGTTGTCGTCCTCGATGAAGAGGGCGTCGGGGACGACGGTGACGCGGGGGTGGTGGGTGCGCAGGAGGTCGATCAGGCGCCAGTGCGTGATGGCGCGGCGGCCGTCGAGCAGGCCCGCCTGGGCGAGGGTGAACGCGCCGCCGCACAGGGCGGCGACGGTGGTGCCGCGGGCGTGGGCGCGGCGGAGGGCGCCGAGGACCGGGGCCGGGGCCAGGGTGAGGTGGTCGTCGAGGCCGGGGACCACGACGAGGTCGGCGTGGTCCAGCCAGTCGAGGGAGCGGTCGGGGTGGAGGGCGAGGCCGCCGCGCATCGGGACGGCGGTGGTGCCGTCGGCGGCGACGCGGCGCAGGTCGAAGGCGGGGGCGCCGCGGTCGGTGCGGTCGGTGCCCCAGACCTCGGTGATGACGGAGACGTCGAAGGCCCGGATGCCGGGGAAGGCGACGAGGGCGACGCGGTAGGAGGCCCCGGTGGCGTGCTCTGCCATGCGTGGCAGTAAACCATCGATCGCTGACTTCCGTACCTCTGGGGAGGGGGGCCGTCCGGCGGCACGATCGTGGGCATGGACATCGCAGAGAACGCAGCGCTGGTGGTCGTGGACGTGCAGAAGGGCTTCGAGGAGCTCGGCTTCTGGGGGACGCGCAACAACCCGGCGGCGGACGACAACATCGCCGCCCTCATCGACGTGTGGCAGTCGACCGGCCGGCCGGTGGTCTTCGTGCGGCACGACTCGGCCAAGCCGGGGTCGCCGTTGCGGACGGGGTACGGCGGCAACGACTTCAAGGAGTACGTGGAGCAGCGGCGCGGGAAGGGGGGCGGGGCCGAGCTGCTGATCACGAAGAGCGTGAACTCGGCGTTCCTCGGGACGCCGGACCTGGGGGCGTGGCTCCGGGAGCAGGGGATCGCGCAGGTGGTGCTGGCCGGGATCCAGACGAACATGTGCGTCGAGACGACGGCGCGGATGGGCGGGAACCTCGGGTACGACGTGCTGGTCGCGTTCGACGCGACGTACACCTTCGACCTGGAGGGGCCCTTCGGCTGGCGGCAGGGCGCGGACGAGCTGGCGCGTGCGTCGGCGGTGTCGCTGCACGGGGGCGGGTTCGCCCGGGTGGTGACGACGGGGGACGTGGTGGCCGCGGCGGAGTGAGCCCCCGTGCGGGGGCTCGCCGGGCCGGCGGAAGGTCAGTCCTTGGTGCCGGAGGCCAGTTCGCGGCTGCGGTCGCGGGCGGCTTCCAGGGCGGCGATGAGGGCGGCGCGGACGCCGTGGTTCTCGAGTTCGCGGATGGCGTTGATGGTGGTGCCGGCGGGGGACGTGACGTTCTCGCGGAGCTTGACCGGGTGTTCGCCGCTGTCGCGGAGCATCTTCGCCGCGCCGATCGCGGACTGGACGATCAGGTCGTGGGCCTTGTCGCGGGGCAGGCCCAGGAGGATGCCGGCGTCGGTCATGGCTTCGACCAGGTAGAAGAAGTAGGCCGGGCCCGAGCCGGAGAGGGCGGTGCAGGCGTCCTGCTGGTTCTCCGGGACGCGGAGGGTCTTGCCGACGGCGCCGAAGATCTCCTCGGCGTGGGCGAGGTGGGCGGCGGTGGCGTGGGTGCCGGCCGAGATGACGGACATGGCCTCGTCGACGAGGGCCGGGGTGTTCGTCATGACGCGGACGACCGGGGTTTCGGGGGCGAGGCGTTCCTCGAAGAAGGAGGTCGGGATGCCCGCGGCGCCGCTGATGACCAGGCGGTCGGCGGGGATGTGCGGGGCGAGTTCGTCGAGGAGCGTGCCCATGTCCTGCGGCTTGACCGTGAGGATCAGGGTGTCGGCGGCCTTGGCGGCCTCGGCGTTGGTGACCGGGGTGACTCCGTGGCGGGTGCGGAGCTCGTCGGCCCGTTCCGGGCGGCGGGCGGTGACCAGGAGGTCGGCGGGCGCCCAGCCGGCTCCGATCATTCCGCTGAGCAGGGCTTCGCCGATCTTGCCGGTGCCGAGGACTGCGACTTTCTGGGTCATGGGTTTCGGTGCCCTCCGGTGCCCTGTCTGGGGTGTGTCGTCCGTCGCCGTCATCCTCGCACCCGGGAGGGCGGGCCGGGCGTCGCGTCCAGGTGGCGGGACGCCCGGGGAGCCGTCGACGGTTCCTCGCCCCTCCCTGCCCTTCCCCGGGGGCTGCCGCTTCCGGCCCCCCGCTCCCGGCCTGGACAGCCCCGTCCTCGAGCTCCCCGGAGGGGGCGTCCCCGGGGCGGGCCGTCATGCCGTGCGGCGTTTGAGGGTCGCCGCGCCCAGGGCCAGGACCAGGAGGGCGCAGCCGGCCACGATCAGGGCGTCCCGCACGAAGGCGGCCGTCATGTCGGTGTGGCGCAGGACCTCGTTCATGCCGTCGACCGCGTAGGACATCGGCAGGGCGTCGGAGACGGCCTCCAGGGCCGGGTGCATGCGGTCGCGCGGGGTGAACAGGCCGCAGAGGAGGAGCTGGGGGAAGATCACCGCCGGCATGAACTGGACCGCCTGGAACTCCGAGGCCGCGAAGGCCGAGACGAAGAGGCCGAGCGCGGTGCCCAGGAGGGCGTCGAGCAGGGCGACGAGGAGGAGGAGCCAGGGGCTGCCGGTCACGTCGAGGCCGAGGAACCAGACCGCCAGACCCGTCGCCAGGGCCGACTGGACGATCGCGAGGGCGCCGAAGGCGAGGGCGTAGCCGGCGATGAGGTCGCCCTTGCCCAGGGGCATGGCGAGGAGGCGTTCGAGGGTGCCGGAGGTGCGCTCGCGCAGGGTCGCGATGGACGTGACCAGGAACATCGTGATCAGCGGGAAGATCCCGAGCAGGGAGGCGCCGATGTCGTCGAAGGTGCGCGGGCTGCCGTCGAAGACGTAGCGCAGCAGGAACAGCATCAGGCAGGGGATCAGGAGCAGCAGCGCGATCGTGCGGGGGTCGTGGGCGAGTTGGCGCAGGACGCGGGCGGCGGTGGCGGTGGTGCGGGAGAGGTTCAGGGGGTGCGTGGGGGCCGGGCGCAGTGCGGTCGCGGTGGTGGGGGTCGTGGTGGTCATCGCGTGGTCTCCTTCGTGCGGGCCGCCGCCGTCGCCTCGTCCACCAGGCGCAGGAAGGCCTCCTCGACCGTCCCGGTGTCGGTGCGGGTGCGCAGGGCGTCGGGGGTGTCGTCGGCGAGGAGCGTGCCCTCGCGCACCAGGAGGAGACGGTGGCAGCGCTCGGCCTCGTCCATGACGTGGGAGGAGACGAGGAGGGTGGTGCCGCGGTCGGCGGCGAGGGAGTGGAAGAGGGCCCACAGGTCGCGGCGGAGTACGGGGTCGAGGCCGACCGTCGGTTCGTCGAGGACGAGGAGTTCGGGGGCGCCGAGGAGGGCGACGGCGAGGGAGACGCGGCTGCGCTGGCCGCCGGAGAGGTTGCCGGCCAGGGCGCCGGCGTGGCCGGTGAGGTCGACGTCGGCGATGGCCCGGGTGACGTTCTCGCGGCGGCGGGCGGAGGATGCGCGGCCGGGGTCGAGTATCGCGGCGAAGTAGTCGAGGTTCTGGCGGACGGTGAGGTCGTCGAAGACGGACGGGGCCTGGGTGACGTAGCCGATGCGGGTGCGCAGGGCGGGGTGGCCGGCGGGGCGGCCGAGGACGTCCAGGGTGCCGGTGACCTTGGCCTGGGTGCCGGCGATCGCGCGCATGAGGGTGGTCTTGCCGCAGCCGGAGGGGCCGAGGAGGCCGGTGATCCGGCCGCGGGGGACGGTGAAGCCGAGGCCGCGCAGGACGGTGCGGGTGCCGCGGACGACGGTGAGGTTCTCGGCGTGGACTGCGGGGGTGGCCGCCCGGTCGGGGGCGGCGTCGGGTGGGGGTGTCCGGTCGTCGGGAGGGCGGGGCGAGTAATTCATCATGTGATGAATAATGCTCCCGCCCTCCCGGCGCGTCAAGCAGTCGCCGGGGTCCTGGCGAGCAGCAGGACGACGTCGTACGTCTCCTCGGCGAGCCCGTCCGGGAAGGCGGCCAGGAGGTGCTCCCGCTCCTCGGCCAGGAAGACCGCGCCGTGTTCCTCGCCGTGGGTCAGGAAGACCGAGTGGCCGGCGATGTCGGCCAGGTGCGCGTCCAGCGGGACGCGGCGGCTCCAGCGGAGCTCGCGACGGGTGAAGGCCATGCGGCCGGAGGGGTCGGCGACGCGGGCGCCGGTGTTCCGCTTCTCGGCGGAGACGTCCAGGCCGAAATGCCGCGCCGTGCGTTCGGCCGCCTCGGCGACCCACGGCACGTCGGGGGGCGCCGGTGTTCCACCACAGCGCGAGCGCTCCGCCCGGGCGCAGCACGCGCAGCGCCTCCGGCACCGCTCGGGCGGGGTCGGTCCAGTGCCGGGCCCGGGCGTAGGTGAGGAGGTCGACGTGGTGGCCGGCGAGGGGGAGGGCGTTGCCGTCGCCGCGGACCACCGGCACGTCGGGGAGGCCGCGACGGAACTCGGCCGCCATGCCCCCGCCGGGTTCGACGGCGATCACGTCGGCGCCGTGCTCGCGCAGGCGGGCGGTGGCGATGCCCGTGCCGGCGCCGACGTCCGCGACGCGGGAGCCGGCCAGGGGCCGGCCGGACAGTTCCTCGATCGCCTCGAAGAGGGCGGACGGGTGGGAGGGGCGGTGGGCGGCGTGGCTGGTCAGCGAGTCGCCCCCCGGTGTCGTCCTACGGCCAGGGTGGCCGGGTGACCGCGGGGCGCGGAGGCCTTTCCCCAGGGGCCTTTTCCGCAGGGGACCTTTCCGCAGGGGCCTTTTCCGCAGGGGACCCTTTCGCGCGGGGCGCTCCGCCGGGCCGTGCCCGGGACCGGCGCGGACGAGCCGGGTGGGCGGGACGGGAGCCGGCCCGTTCGCGCGGCTCACCGGGAGGGCCGGGGGGTGCCGTCAGGACCGGGCCGGCTCCGGGCGGCGGTGCCCTGCGGCCGACGACGACGCCGCGGACGCGCGCCGGCCCCCGCGCCCCCGGCACGATCCGGACGACCGACCCTAGGAGCGGCGGCGCTTCTTCGACGGGTTGCGCGAGCGGCGGGTGGTGCGCTTCTCGTACTCCTCGCGGGCCCTGTCGTACTCGGCGCGGTGGAGCGTCTCGCCCGGGGCCTCGGTGAAGGTGCGGAGGAAGTAGGCGAGGAGCGTGCCGACGAAGCCGATGGTGAGCAGGCCCCGCAGGGAGGACTGGCGGTCGGGGTCGGGGCGGCTGGTGAAGCCGGACCAGGTGTGCCGGAAGGCCAGGGCGCTGCAGACCGCGAACATCACGACCATCAGCAGCGAGACGAAACCGCCGGTGTCGGCGATCTGGAGGCCCTCGTAGGCGATGCGGAGGACGAAGCAGGCGGCGGCCGCCGCGGCGAGGGAGCCGACGGCCAGGCCGGCCCGGCGGACGGCGTAGCCGTTGTCGTGGTCCACCCAGGTGGTGCCGAAGAACCGGAGGGGTTCGGGGCGGGGACCGGCAGGGGGCGTGGAGCCCGCGGGGGTGTCCGGGTTGCCGTTCGTGCCGTTCTCTGCGCTCACGGAACGATTATGGCGCCGGGCGTGCCGCGGGCCCCGGGCGGGCTCAGGAGCAGCGGGACGCGACGTAGCCGTCGCTGCCGGTGCGCACGTACGTGTCGGAGACGTATCCGCCGCCGACGTTGTCCCAGATGGCGCTCGTGCCGTACGGGCCCGTCACCGTCGTCCCCGCCGTCTGGCAGTAGACCGGGACGCGGGCCCCCTCCGCGAGGACCCGCACGATGCCGTAGCCGGTGCCGGGTCCGCTGCGGACGTTGAGGCGCACGCCCGGGGCGACCGGGTAGTACGTGACGGCCGCCGCGGTCGCCGTCACCGTTCCCGTGTCGCCGTCGGTCGCTTCCGGACGGCCGGCACGGCCGGCATGGCCGATGGTCATGATGTCCTCCCCCGTCGCACCCCACGCGTGCGGCGGGGTGCCGTCGATCGCCTTGGAACGTTCCGTCAGGAACAAGCCGTCGCACACACGTTCGCGACGCGCACGCGGAGGTTAGCAAGCCGCCGCGGCCCCGCACGTCTCATCGACTAGGCTCCGAGACGTCGCGCGCGCAGCGGAACAGCACGGGGGTGGTCCCATGGCGCCACGGGAGAACGACGGAGCGGGCGCGGAAGCGGAACTTCCGGAATATGCCGGTCACTACCGGCTGGAGTCCTGCCTCGGCTCGGGCGGTATGGGCATCGTGCACGTGGCCCGCAGCACCTCCGGGATGAAGCTGGCGGTGAAGGTCGTCCACGCCCGCTACGCCGAGGACCCGGAGTTCCGGGGGAGGTTCCGGCAGGAGGTGGCCGCGGCGCGACGGGTGAGCGGTGCCTTCACCGCGCCGGTCGTCGACGCCGACCCGGAGGCCGTGCGGCCCTGGATGGCCACCCTGTTCATCCCCGGGCCGACCCTCTCGGAGCAGGTGAAACGGAACGGGCCCATGGACCCGGCCCAGTTGCGCCGGCTGATGGCCGGGCTCGCGGAGGCGCTGCGGGACATCCACCGGGTCGGGGTGGTGCACCGGGACCTGAAACCGAGCAACGTGCTGCTCGCCGAGGACGGTCCGAAGGTCATCGACTTCGGGATCTCCCGGCCGAAGGACAGCGAACTGCGGACCGAGACCGGGAAGCTGATCGGGACGCCGCCGTTCATGGCGCCCGAGCAGTTCCGGCGGCCCCGGGAGGTCGGCCCGGCGGCCGACGTCTTCGCCCTCGGGTCGCTGATGGTGCACGCGGCGACCGGCCGCGGGCCCTTCGACTCGGACAGCCCGTACGTCGTCGCCTACCAGGTCGTGCACGACGAGCCCGACCTGACGGGCGTGCCGGAGACGCTCGCGCCGCTGGTGCTGCGGTGCCTGGCCAAGGAGCCGGACGACCGGCCCACGCCGGACGAGCTGATGCGGGAGCTGCGGTCCGTGGCGGCGCTGTACGACACGCAGTCGTTCATGCCGGCGGCGCGGGCCGCGGCGGACGAACCGCCGCGGCCCCCGGCGGAGCAGACCCCGGCGGAGCAGGCCCGGGCCGAGGGGGCTCGCGCTGAGGAGCCTCCGTCGGACGGGGCCGCCGCGCGCCCCGTGCGCCGGCTCGGGCGGCGCACGGTGCTGGTCGCGGGGGTGCTGTGCCTCGCCGTGCTCGGCGGGCTCGCCTCGCTCCAGTGGTCCGGCGGGTCCGAGCCGCCGCGGCAGACCGCCGTCGCGCGGGACGCGTCGGGCTTCGGCGCGTGGGAGACGGAGCCGGCCCCGCACAGTGGTGTGCCGCAGTGCTCGTACGGCGCGGGCAGGCTGGTGTGCGGGCGGCCCGGGGAGGTCTTCGCCCTCGATCCGGCCGACGGCCGCACCCTGTGGCGCCACGACGTCACGGAGGCGACGCGGAGCGAACCACCGGTCGTGGCGGGCGGCCTCGTGCAGCCCTCCATCGGCCTGATCGGCGACCTGGAGGCACTCGATCCCGCCACCGGCGAGGTGAGGTGGCACGAGGGGATGCCCGACCACGACGGCCAGCGGTGCGCGGGCGGCATGCTCCTGCTCACCGCCTCCGACGGACGGGTCACCGGCGTGGACGGCGCCTCGGGCGAGATCGCGTGGTCCCGCCGCGTCCCCGGGCAGGCCGTGCCGTACTTCACCTCGTTCGCCGGGGATCCGACGGCGTACGCGGCGAGCGTGTCGGACGACGGGTCCCGCACCCGCGTGACCGCGGTGGACCCGGGGACGGGCGACGTGCGGTGGGACGCCGACCTGGAGGGGGCGCTGACACCGGCGGGCATGGCGGACGGCTCCGTGTACTTCCTGGCCGACGGCGCGGTCCACGGCGACGCGACCGCCGTCCTGCGCTACACGCCGAGGACCCGGTCGGTCCGCCGGGTGGAGCTGGACATCCCGGTCGCCGAGGCGCAGGCCGGGGTGCGCGGGGACACCGTGTACCTCATGGGCGCGGGCGGCTCGCTGGTGGCCGTCGACATGGCGTCCGGCAGGCAGCGGTGGCGGCTGGAGACGGGGGTGAGCCGGGGCTCGGCGCCCTCCTCCGACGGACGGCACGTGTACGTCACCGTCCCCGACGGGCGCCTCCTCGGTGTCGACGCCCGCACGGGGAGGCTCCTCGGGCAGACGCCGCCGCGGTTCGGCGCCGACTCCGACCGGGTGCCCGCCACGCTGCACGTGCCGGTGCTCGCGGACGGGCACGTCTACGCCGGTGCGCCGGACGGGACCGTGTTCGGCGTCGACGGGCGGGACCCGGCCGCCTGGTAGCCGGGTCCCCGGGGGCCGGTCAGCCCAGCTTGCTCACGTCACGCACGGCGCCCTTGTCGGCGCTCGTCGCCATCGCGGCGTACGCCTTCAGCGCCGCGGAGACCTTGCGCTCGCGGTTCTTCGGGGCGTACACGCCGTTCAGGGCCTGCTCGCGGCGGGCCAGCTCGGCGTCGTCGACCAGCAGCTCGATGGAGCGGTTCGGGATGTCGATGCGGATGCGGTCGCCGTCCTCGACCAGGGCGATGGTGCCGCCGGAGGCCGCCTCGGGCGAGGCGTGGCCGATGGACAGGCCCGACGTGCCGCCGGAGAACCGGCCGTCGGTGACCAGCGCGCACACCTTGCCCAGGCCCCGGCCCTTCAGGTACGAGGTCGGGTAGAGCATCTCCTGCATGCCGGGGCCGCCCTTGGGGCCCTCGTAGCGGATGACGACGACGTCGCCCTCCTCGACCTGCTGGGTGAGGATCTTCTGGACGGCCTCCTCCTGCGACTCGCAGACCACCGCGGGGCCCTCGAAGGTCCAGATCGACTCGTCGACGCCGGCGGTCTTCACGACGCAGCCGTCGACGGCGAGGTTGCCCTTGAGGACCGCGAGGCCGCCGTCCTCGGAGTAGGCGTGCTCGGCGGAGCGGATGCAGCCGCCCTCGGCGTCGGTGTCCAGCGCCTCCCAGCGCTCGGACTGGGAGAAGGCCTCGGCGGAGCGCACGCAGCCGGGCGCGGCGTGCCACAGCTCGACGGCCTCGGGGGACGGGGAGCCGCCGCGCACGTCCCACGTCTTGAGCCAGTCGGCCAGGGACGGGCTGTGCACCGAGTGCACGTCCTCGTTGAGCAGGCCGGCGCGGTGCAGCTCGCCGAGGAGGGCGGGGATGCCGCCGGCGCGGTGCACGTCCTCCATGTAGTACGTGCGGTCCTTGGCGACGTTCGGCGCGACCTTCGCCAGGCACGGCACCCGGCGGGAGACGGCGTCGATCTGCTCCAGGCCGAAGGGCACGCCGGCCTCCTGGGCGGCGGCCAGCAGGTGCAGGATCGTGTTGGTGGAGCCGCCCATCGCGATGTCGAGGGCCATGGCGTTCTCGAACGCCTGGAAGGTCGCGATGCCGCGCGGCAGGACCGAGTCGTCGTCCTGCTCGTAGTAGCGGTGGACCAGGTCCATCACGGTGCGCGCGGCGTCGACGTACAGCTGCCTGCGCGCGGTGTGGGTGGCGAGCACCGAGCCGTTGCCGGGCAGGGACAGGCCGATGGCCTCGGTCAGGCAGTTCATCGAGTTGGCGGTGAACATGCCGGAACAGGAGCCGCAGGTCGGGCAGGCGCTCTCCTCGATGCGGAGCATGTCCTCGTCGGAGATCTTGTCGTTCACCGCGTCGGACATCGCGTCGACCAGGTCGAGCGTGCGGACCGTGCCGTCGACCAGGGTGGCGCGGCCGGACTCCATCGGGCCGCCGGAGACGAAGACCGTCGGGATGTTCAGCCGCAGGGCGGCGTTGAGCATGCCCGGGGTGATCTTGTCGCAGTTGGAGATGCAGATCAGGGCGTCGGCGCAGTGGGCCTCGACCATGTACTCCACGCTGTCCGCGATCAGGTCGCGGGAGGGCAGGGAGTAGAGCATGCCGCCGTGCCCCATGGCGATGCCGTCGTCGACGGCGATCGTGTTGAACTCGCGCGGGATGCCGCCGGCCGCGACGACCGCCTCGCTGACGATCCGGCCGACCGGGGCGAGGTGCGTGTGGCCCGGCACGAACTCCGTGAAGCTGTTGGCGACCGCGATGATCGGCTTCCGCCCGATGTCCGCGCCGGGTACACCGGAGGCACGCATAAGGGCGCGGGCGCCCGCCATGTTGCGGCCGTGGGTGACTGTGCGGGACCTCAGCTCGGGCATCGTCGCTCGCTCCTTCGGAGAGTTCTGCCAGGAAGCGCCGGCAGTTTTCTGACTGCCGACGAGCGTACGCCCGTCATCCAGGGATCGGGACAAGGTGTCCGGAATACGGGATGTCGGTCTCGCCGCCGGGGAGCCTCAGGGGCCGGTGAGATGACCCTGCACGACCGGTGCCAGCCGCGCGATGATCCGCTCGGGGTCCGCCGACGCCAGCGGCTCCACCTTGATCACGTACCGGAGCATCGCGCACCCCACCAGCTGCGCCGCCGCCAGCTCGGCGCGCAGCTCGGCGTCCGGCAGGTCGAACTGGGCGGCGATGCGGCGCAGCAGCTGGGCGGCGAGCAGGCGGCGGAAGACGGCGGCGGCGGTGTCGTTGTCGACGGCCGAGCGGACGATGGCCAGCAGCGGCGCACGGGTGCCGGGGTCCTCCCAGAGGCCCAGGACGAAGCGGGTCAGGCGCTCGCCGACCGCGTCGGGCGGGCCGTCGCCGATCGCCTCGGGGGCCTTGAGGGCGGGCGCGAAGGCGACCTCGATCGCCGCCTCGAAGACCTGTTCCTTGGTGCCGAAGTAGTGGTGCACGAGTGCGGAGTCCACGCCCGCCGCCTTGGCGATGCCCCGCACGGAGGTCTTCTCGTAGCCCCGTTCGGAGAACTCCTCGCGGGCCGCGGCGAGGATGCGGTCGCGGGTCCCGGCGGACTCGGTGCGCGGGGGGCGGCCGCGGCGGCGGGCGGGGGCGGCGGAGGCGCCCGGGGCCCCCTCGGTGGCGTCGCTCACGGCCGGGGCGACCCCGCCGCCGAGGCCGACGCCAGGTGCAGGCGCGTGAAGGCCAGCGCCTCGGCGAGGTCGGCCTCGCGTTCGGCGCTGGACATGGCGCGACGGGTGTTGACCTCGATGACGACGTGGCCGTCGAAACCGGTGCGCGCCAGGCCCTCCAGCACCTCGGCACAGGGCTGGTCGCCGCGGCCGGGGACGAGGTGCTCGTCCTTGGCGGAGCCCCTGCCGTCCGCGAGGTGGACGTGGCCGAGGCGGTCGCCCATGCGCTCGATCATGCCGAGGGCGTCGGTGCGGGCCGTGGCGGTGTGGCTGAGATCGACCGTGAAGTGACGGTAGTCCTCCTTCGTCACGTCCCAGTCGGGCGCGTAGGCGAGCATCTCGCGGTCCCGGTAGCGCCAGGGGTACATGTTCTCGACGGCGAACCGCACGTCCGTCTCGTTCGCCATCCGCCACACGCCGCTGACGAAGTCCCGGGCGTACTGGCGCTGCCAGCGGAACGGCGGGTGCACGACGACGGTGCTCGCGCCCAGCTTCTCGGCGGCGTCCCGGGCGCGCTGGAGCTTGGTCCAGGGGTCGGTGGACCACACCCGCTGGGTGATGAGCAGGCAGGGCGCGTGCACGGCCAGGACCGGCATCCGGTGGTAGTCGCTGAGCCGCCGCAGGGCCTCGATGTCCTGACTGACCGGATCGGTCCACACCATGACCTCGACGCCGTCGTAGCCGAGGCGCGCGGCGATCTCGAAGGCCGTCGCCGTCGACTCCGGGTAGACGGAAGCCGTCGACAGGGCGACCTTCGCGTCCGGGATGCGGACTACGTCCCTTGGTTCTGCCACGGGGGCCAGGTTACGGGGTGCGGTCGGGTGGGTGCGGGGTGGCCGTTCGCCGTTGTGGTGAGCGCCATAGACCAGGCGCGGGATGCGGTGCGGCCGCTCGCGCACGCGGCCGGGCCGCACGCCGGTACGGCCTCGCGCCGCTCCCGGGGCCCGTCAGCCCTGGCCCATGTGGTCCAGGCGGCGCAGGATCACGCCCTCCCGCAGGGCCCAGGGACAGATCTCCAGGTTCTCCACGTGGAAGAGGTCCATCGCCGCCTCGGCGACCAGGGCACCGGCCAGGAGCTGGGCCGCGCGGCCCTCGGAGACGCCCGGGAGCTCGGCGCGCTCGGTGGTCGACATGGCGCCCAGCCGGGGCACCCAGGACTCCAGGGACGCCCGCTTCAGCTCGCGCTGGACGTAGAGGCCCTCGGCGGAACGCGCGGCGCCCGTGAGGCGGGCCAGCTGCTTGAAGGTCTTGGAGGTGGCCACCACGTGGTCGGGGGCGCCGAAGCGGCTGAACTCACCGACCGTGCGGGCGATCTCCGTACGGACGTGGCGGCGCAGCGCCCGGACGTCGTCCGGGTCGGGCGGGTCGCCGGGCAGCCAGGCGGCGGTCAGCCGGCCCGCGCCGAGCGGCAGCGACACGGCGGCGTCCGGCTCCTCGTCGATGCCGTAGGCGATCTCCAGGGAGCCGCCTCCGATGTCGAGGACCAGCAGCTTGCCCGCCGACCAGCCGAACCAGCGCCGGACGGCGAGGAAGGTGAGCCGGGCCTCCTCGGTGCCGCTGAGCACGGTGAGCTCGACCCCGGTCTCCTCCCGGACGCGCGCGAGGACGTGGTCGGCGTTGCGCGCCTCGCGCACGGCGGAGGTGGCGAAGGGCAGGAGGTCCTCGACGCCCTTGTCCTCGGCGGCCTGGAGCGCCTCGTGGACGACTCCGACCAGCCGGTCCACGCCCTCGGGACCGATGGCGCCGTCGCCGTCCAGGAGCTGGGCGAGGCGCAGTTCCGCCTTGTGCGAGTGCGCGGGCAGCGGGCGCGCGCCGGGGTGGGCGTCCACCACCAGCAGATGCACCGTGTTCGAACCCACGTCGAGGACACCGAGTCTCATGGGGGGAACGCTACTGCCGGCGGGGCGGACAGCGGTGCCGTCATCGGGCCCGGGCGACTTACCCTGGAGCCGTGCCAAAGACGAAAAAGGCGAAGGACGGAAAGTCGCCCAAGAAGGACAAGCGGGACAAGAAGGTCGGATCGAGCGAGGTGGCCGGGGTCATCGGGGTCTCTCCGGCGGCTCCCGCGCCGGCTCCCGCGTCCGGCGACGAGAAGGGTCTCGACTTCGCGCGCGCGTGGGTGGAGTTCCCGGACCCGGCGGACGACGAGCAGGTCTTCCGCTGCGATCTGACCTGGCTGACCTCTCGCTGGAACTGCATCTTCGGCAGCGGCTGCCAGGGCATCCAGGCGGGCCGCGCGGACGACGGGTGCTGCTCGCTGGGCGCCCACTTCTCCGACGAGGACGACGAGCGGCGGGTCGCCGAGCACGTGGCGAGGCTCACGCCGGACATCTGGCAGCACCACGCCGAGGGCACCCGGAACGGCTGGGTCTCCGAGGACGACGAGGGCTCCCGGCAGACCCGCCCCTTCCAGGGCTCGTGCATCTTCCAGAACCGGCCCGGCTTCGCCGGCGGCGCGGGCTGCTCGCTGCACATCCTCGCGCTGCGGGAGGGCAGGGAGCCGCTGGAGACCAAGCCGGACGTGTGCTGGCAGCTGCCGGTGCGGCGGACGTACGAGTGGATCGACCGGCCCGACGACACCCGCGTCCTGCAGGTGTCGATCGGGGAGTACGACCGGCGCGGCTGGGGTCCGGGCGGGCACGACCTGCACTGGTGGTGCACGTCGGCGACCTCGGCGCACGGCGCGGGCGACCCGGTGTACGTCAGCTACCGGCCGGAGCTGATCGAGCTGATGGGCAAGGCGGGCTACGACCGGCTGGTGGAGCTGTGCGAGGCACGGCTGGCGTCGCAGCTGCCGTTGCTGGCGCCCCACCCGGCGGACCCCGGCCCCCGCTGAGACGACGGGCGCGCCGCGACGGGGCTCGGCGCGACGGGCCGCTGGGAGGGGGCCGCGAGGGCGGAAACGCTACGACGTGACGGGGCTCGGGGTGCCGCCGTCGTCGGGCGTGGGCGACGAGCCGTCCGTTCCGCCGGTCGGGGCCGGCTCGGTGGGCGTCGGGTCCGGGTCGGACGGCGTGTGCGTCGGGTCGACCGTCGGCGTGGGGCCGGGCGGCGCCGTGGTCGACGGCGACGGGTCCGGGCCCGGGTCGGTCGGGGACGGCGAGCCGTCGGGCGCGCTGGGGCGCGGGTCCGGGCGGGACGGGGTCGGCGCGGTGCCGTAGCCGTGGATCGACACGACGGCGCCGGCGGGCGAGACGGCCACCATGGCGCTCCAGGAGCCGGACGGTTCGCGCAGGTGGTCGACGTACACCTTGATCGTCAGCGTCTCGCCGGGGTGGAGCGTTCCCGACGACTGGCTCAGGTAGAGCCAGGGGGCGCTGGTGGAGGCGGACCAGCGCACCGGTGCGTCGCCGGACGCGGTCAGGGTGACCAGTGTGGTGTCGCCGTCGTTCCCCGCCGACACGGCGAGGTGACCGGCGCCCTTCCCGCCCGCGCCGGAGACGCTGACGACCTCCACGGAGACGTCGGCCTTGCCGTCCTTGCCGAAGCGGGTGTCGGGCGTGCTGCTCGCGTTGCCGGCGTTCTCGTAGCCGTGGCCGTAGCCGCCCGCCGACTCGCCGTACAAGCCGTCGGGGTCCTGTGCCTCGCTGGCGCTGGCCGAGCGGCCCTCCTCGCCCTCGCCGACCGGGGTACCGCGGTAGGCCGCCCACAGGGCCAGCACGGGGGCCGCGACGACGGTGGCGACGACGGTGGTCGTGACGGCACGGGCGCGCAGGCGGTCCCGGCGGGCCGCGCGGTCCTTCGGGTCCATCGGGAAGCCGCGCCGGTCGAAGCGGGGCGCCGCGCTCCGCGCGCGCGGGCCGTGCGCCATGGCGACGTGCAGCGCCGCGCGGGGGGCCTCCAGGACCGGCAGCTCGGCGGGGGTGACGCTGGTGCCGGGCCAGCGGCCCGGAACCGCGCGCTCGGCCGCACGGCGGCAGCGCGGGCAGTCGTCGACGTGCCGGACCAGCTCGCGGCGCAGGGCGGCGCTGAGCACGTAACGGTTCTCGCCGGTGAGGCGGGACACGCCCTGGCAGGCGCCGGTCTCGACGACCGCGAGGGCCGCGCGGGTGCGTTCGACCTCGCAGGCGGCCGCGGCGAGCAGTTCCCGGGTGGCGGCGAGGTCCATGCCGAGCACGGCGGCCACCTCGTGGGCGGCGAGGTGGTGGCGCACGGCGAGCTCGAGGGCCTCGCGCTGCTCCGGGGTGGTGCCGGCGGCCTCCGGCCAGGCCAGCAGGGCGAGCTCGCGGCGGCGGCGCTCCTGTTCCTCGCCGGTCGGTGGCGGGGGTGTGAACTGCTGGGACTGCTGGGACTGCTGCGCCGGGCGTGGCCGGCCGGGGCCCGGACGGTTCGCCGTGGGGCGGCCCGCGGCGTGGGTACCCGGACGTTTCTGCTTGGCCTCGGCCAGTTTGCGCAGGCATGCCCAGCGGGCCAGCGCGTACAGCCAGGCCCTGCGGTCCGCGGGCTCGGGGCCGCGGTGTCCCCGGGGACCGCGCTGGTCGCGGCGCTCGGCCAGCGCGAGGACGTCGCCCAGGGCGGCGGTCGCGGTGTCGTGGTCGCACAGGACGGACAGACAGTAGGTGAACAGGCCGTCCAGGTACGCCTCGTAGGGCGTGGGCGACCGCTGCGCCAGCGTGCGCGCCGCCGCGCGGTCACGCGCTTCCCGATGCTCCCGGTGTGCCCGGTGGGTGCCGGTCGTACGTACCGTGGTGTCCGGACTGCTCCTCATCACTCGGCGACCGTAGGCGGCTATGGGTGGCGCGAACTGGCGCGTTGGGCTCTTTTAATCCGTACGGGTGAAACGATCCCTCATAAGGGGACAGGGGGCTGTTGTTCCGTGGCCGGCTCGGGGTGGTGCGGGGTGCCTGCGGCGCCTGTGCGGCTCCGGTGGGGGTGCGCGGATGCCTGCGGCGCCCGTGCGGGTGGGTGGGGGGTGCGGATGCCTGCGGCGCCTGTGCGGGTTCGGTGGGGGTGCGGGGTGCCTGCGGCGCCCGTGCGGGTGTGGTGGGGTGCGCGGATGCCTGCGGCGCCTGTGCGGCTCCGGTGGGGGTGCGCGTAGCGCCTTCGGTGGTCTGTGGGGCGGGGCCGCGCCGGGGGGTGTCCGTCCTCGGAACGGCGCGGAATCGGGTACTGACCAACAGACGGGGCGTTGACGCGCCAACCGCTGCGGGCGGACACCCCCCGACACGTCCCCTTCCCGCCGTACGCGGCTCCCCCGCCGTCCCCACTCAGCTGCGGGCAGCCGCCGTGCGCCGCCGTCCCGGCTGCGGGCAGCCGCCATGCACCGCCGTCGTAGCTGCGGGCAGTCGTGCCTCCCCCAGTGCCTGAACGGCCTGGGAGGTACCCCCAGGGGCGGCACGGGTGGGCGGTGGGGGTCCACCCGCTCGAGCGAAGCCGAGAGTGGGGGAGGCACCCCGGCAGCGCAGGGCCGCGCGAACCCACCCCCGCGTCCACACCCGCGCCGGGCGCCCCGGGACACCCGGCCGCCGTGCGTTGTCAGTGGCGGCGGTTACCGTTCACGCATGGCTGCCCGTACGAAGACCACCAAGGACCGGCCGTCCTACCGCTGCACCGAATGCGGCTGGCAGACGGCCAAGTGGCTCGGCCGCTGCCCCGAGTGCCAGGCCTGGGGCACGGTCGAGGAGTACGGCGCGCCCGCGGTCCGTACGACGACGCCGGGGCGCGTCACCACCTCCGCGCTGCCCATCGGCCAGGTCGACGGCCGGCAGGCGACCGCCCGGCCGACCGGCGTGCCCGAGCTCGACCGGGTGCTCGGCGGCGGTCTGGTGCCCGGTGCCGTGGTGCTCGTCGCGGGCGAGCCCGGCGTCGGCAAGTCCACGCTCCTGCTCGACGTCGCGGCCAAGTCGGCCAGCGAGGAGCACAAGACCCTCTACATCACCGGTGAGGAGTCGGCGAGCCAGGTGCGGCTGCGTGCCGACCGGATCAAGGCCATCGACGATCACCTGTATCTCGCCGCCGAGACCGACCTCGCGGCGGTGCTGGGACACCTGGACGCGGTCAAGCCGTCGCTGCTGATCCTCGACTCCGTGCAGACGGTGGCCTCCCCCGAGATCGACGGCGCCCCCGGCGGCATGGCGCAGGTGCGGGAGGTGGCGGGCGCCCTCATCCGTGCCTCCAAGGAGCGCGGCATGTCCACGCTGCTCGTGGGCCACGTCACCAAGGACGGCGCCATCGCCGGGCCCCGGCTGCTGGAGCACCTCGTGGACGTCGTGCTGCACTTCGAGGGCGACCGGCACGCGCGGCTGCGGCTGGTGCGCGGCGTCAAGAACCGGTACGGGACGACGGACGAGGTCGGCTGCTTCGAGCTGCACGACGAGGGGATCACCGGGCTCGCCGACCCCAGCGGGCTGTTCCTCACCCGTCGTGCCGAGCCCGTGCCCGGTACCTGTCTGACCGTCACCCTGGAGGGGCGCCGGCCGCTGGTGGCCGAGGTGCAGGCGCTCACCGTCGACTCGCAGATCCCGTCCCCGCGGCGCACCACGTCCGGCCTGGAGACGTCCCGGGTGTCGATGATGCTGGCCGTGCTGGAGCAGCGGGGCCGGATCAGCGCGTTGGGCAAGAGGGACATCTACAGCGCGACGGTGGGCGGGGTGAAGCTGTCCGAGCCGGCCGCCGACCTCGCGATCGCGCTCGCCCTCGCGTCGGCCGCCAGCGACACCCCGCTCCCCAAGAACCTCGTCGCGATCGGTGAGGTGGGCCTCGCCGGCGAGGTGAGACGGGTCACGGGCGTGCAGCGCAGGCTCGCCGAGGCGCACCGGCTGGGATTCACGCACGCCCTGGTACCGACCGACCCGGGCAGGGTCCCTGACGGCATGAAGGTCCTGGAAGTCGCGGACATGGGGGACGCCCTGCGGGTCCTTCCGCGTTCCCGTCGGCGAGAGGCCCCACGGGAGGAGGAGGACCGCCGGTAGACTTTGCCCTGGTCTCGCCCGTCCGTACGACCGAGTGTGCGACACGGCAGCGCCAGAAGAACCTGCGACCGGAGGAGTGCAGTGGCAGCCAACGACCGGGCAGCAGCTCCCGGAAAATCCGGTGGGAGTGCCGGTGCCGATGGCCTGATGCGCGCCTCGCTGAGCGCCGTGGCGCCCGGCACGCTCCTGCGTGACGGCCTGGAGCGGGTCCTTCGCGGCAACACCGGCGGTCTGATCGTGCTCGGCTCCGACAAGACCGTCGAGTCGATGTGCACCGGCGGTTTCGTGCTGGACGTGGAGTTCACCGCGACCCGACTGCGCGAGCTGTGCAAGCTCGACGGCGGCATCGTGCTGTCCTCGGACCTGTCGAAGATCCTCCGGGCGGGCGTGCAGCTCCTGCCGGACCCGACGATCCCCACCGAGGAGACCGGCACCCGGCACCGTACGGCGGACCGGGTCAGCAAGCAGGTCGGTTTCCCCGTCGTCTCCGTGTCGCAGTCGATGCGGTTGATCGCCTTGTACGTGGACGGGCAGCGGCGGGTCCTGGAGGATTCCGCCGCGATCCTGTCCCGGGCCAATCAGGCGCTGGCGACCCTGGAGCGGTACAAGCTGCGGCTCGACGAGGTCGCCGGCACGCTGTCGGCGCTGGAGATCGAGGACCTGGTGACGGTCCGGGACGTCTCCGCGGTCTCCCAGCGGCTGGAGATGGTGCGCCGCATCGCCACCGAGATCGCCGAGTACGTGGTGGAGCTGGGCACCGACGGGCGGCTGCTGGCGCTCCAGCTGGACGAGTTGATCGCCGGTGTGGAGCCGGAGCGGGAGCTGGTCGTGCGGGACTACGTGCCCGAGCCGACCGCGAAGCGGTCCCGCACGGTCGACGAGGCGCTGGCCGAGCTGGACAAGCTCAGCCACGCCGAGCTGCTCGAACTGTCCACGGTGGCCCGGGCGTTGGGGTACACGGGATCGCCCGAGACGCTGGACTCGGCGGTGTCCCCGCGCGGCTTCCGGCTGCTGGCGAAGGTGCCGCGGCTGCCCGGCGCGATCATCGACCGGCTGGTGGAGCACTTCGGCGGGCTGCAGAAGCTGCTCGCCGCGAGCGTGGACGACCTGCAGACGGTGGACGGCGTCGGCGAGGCGCGGGCGCGCAGTGTGCGGGAGGGGCTGTCGCGGCTGGCGGAGTCGTCGATCCTGGAGCGCTACGTCTGACCGTCCGCGCCGGCGTCAGTCGTCCTTGAGCACGAACGACGTCCGCGCCTTCTCGAACCCCGCGGCCTTCACCTCCACCAGGTAGGTTCCCGCCCCGGCCGAACCCGCCGGGGGCGTCCCGCACTCGGGGGCGCTCGGCTTGCGGTCCCACTTCACGGTGGACGTGATGCCGCTGTCGGCGGCCACCCGGTACGCGAGGCTCCCCGAGCCCTTGGGGCAGTCGTCGGAGGACCAGTACGCGTCGTCGCCGCTCGCCGGAGTGATCGTCAACACCGCGCGCTTCGGACCGAGGTCGATCTTGCAGTCGCTGCCGGAGGTGTTCCGGGCGGTCAGTTCGAAGGTGGGCGTCTGGCCGGGCGAGTAGGAGTTGCGGACGCTGCGCACGCTCAACTCGACCGCGTTCGCGGTGCAGTCGGGCAGGCTCGACCCGGCCGGCAGCGCGTCGCCCGCGCCGACCCCGGTCGCCGGGCCGCCGCCACCGGAGCCGCTCGATCCGCCGGAGCCGTCCCCACCGGCCTCACCGGACCCTGAGCCTGCCCCGGACCCGTCACCGGAACCGCCGCCCTCGCCGGAACCCGACCCCGAACCGCCGGAGCTTCCGCCGCCCGACTCGTCCCGTCCGCCCGGCGCCTGGCTGATCGCCGGCCCGGAACCCGAGGGACCGGGGGTGATCGACGGCGCGGGGTGCTTGCCGTCGGCGCCGTCCTCGTGGTCCTTCCCGCCGCCCCCGCCGCCGACGACCACGACCCACGTGACCAGCAACGCCAACAGGGCGACCACGGACAGCAGTACAGCCCTCCGTCGCCAGTAGATGGAGGAGGGAAGCGGACCGACCGGATTGCGCAGAGATCCCACGGCGCAAACTGTACGAGAGATCGACGCGTTCCCTCGTCCCACCCGCCGCTCGGACTCGCAACTTTTCCGGATCATCATTCCGGAGAGGCCCCGGTACCCCTGCCGATCGTCAGGTGCCGCACATGCCGATCGCAGGGTGTGACCGGATCGCCCCATCGCCTACGGTCAGTGACCATGACCTTTGAGGACGACGATCTCTACCGCGACATCACCGGCTTCGCCCACGACACCCCGGCATGGGTACAGCACACGGCGGAGGTGTGGACGGAGGCCGGACTGCTGCTGTTCGCCGCGCTCTTCGTCGTCGGATGGTGGCGGTCGCGGCGCGACAGCCCCCGGTCCTTCGCGATCGCGGTCCTTGCACCCGTGGCCACGGCTGTGGCGTACGTGTGCAGCGAACTGCTCAAGTCCGGTGTCACCGAGGAGCGTCCGTGCCGGGCGGTCACCGGCGCGGTCGCGTCGCTGGCCGCATGCCCGGCGAGCGGCGACTGGTCCTTCCCCAGCAACCACGCCACCATCGCGGGTGCCGCGGCCGTCGCCCTGGCCCTCGTCCGGCGCGCGCTCGTCCTGCTGACGGCACCCCTCGCCCTGCTGATGGCCTTCTCCCGCGTCTTCGTCGGCGTCCACTATCCGCACGACGTCGCCGCCGGCCTGCTGTTGGGCGCCACCGTCGCCGTCGCCGCCGTACGGCTGGGCACCCGTCCGGCGACACGGCTGGCCGACGCCCTGCGCGCCTCGTCGGCGCCCGCCGCCCGGTGGCTCGCCGGGCCGGGTCCGGCCGTCGCGCCCGCGGCGGCGTACGCCGCCGCGCACCGGCGGCGGTGAGGTCTCACGCGTCCGGTTCGACGAGCCCCGCCTCGTACGCCACGATCGCCGCCTGCACCCGGTTGCGCACCCCCAGCCGGTCCAGAACCGCGCTCACGTACGCCTTCACCGTGCCCTCGACGAGGTGCAGCCGGGCGGCGATCTCCGGGTTGGACAGGCCGGCGCCCACGAGGCCGAGCACCTCGCGCTCGCGCGGGCTCAGCCGCGCCACGCGCGCGCGGGCGTGTTCCTCGCGGGCGAGACGGCCGACGCCCCCGCCCCCGCCGAGGTCCTCGATGACGTACCGGGCTACCTTCGGCGACAGGAACGCGGCGCCGTCCGCCACCGCCCGCACGCCCGCCATCAGCTCGTAGGGGTCACCGGACTTGAGCAGGAAGCCGGTGGCGCCCGCGGCCAGCGCGCGGGCCACGTAGGCCTGTTCGGAGAAGGTGGTCAGCATGGCGACGGCGGTGCCGGGGACGGTGCGCACGATCTCCTCGGCCGCCGCGAGGCCGTCCAGGCGGGGCATGCGGATGTCCAGCAGGGCGACGTCGGGGCGGTGGGCGCGGGCGAGTTCGACCGCCTCGCGTCCGTCACCGGCCTCCGCGACGACCTCGCTCTCGCCGCCGCTCGCCAGGATCGCGCGCACCCCGGCCCGCACCATCGCCTCGTCGTCGGCCAGCAGGACCCGGATCACCGCACGAACTCCTCGTACTCCTCGCGCCCTTCGCCGGACAGCCCGACGCGGGGGACGACGTCCTTGGCGACCAGGCGGCCCCCGTCGTCGAAGCAGAGCCGGAAGTGGTCCACGGAGACCAGGAGTTCACCGCTCGCCCGGTAGTAGCGGCACTCGGCGCCCTCCGGCGGCGCGGGCGCCCGGTCGGAGGGCGGGTCGTGCACCACGCGGTCCGGCAGTGCCTCCGCGACCTGCGCGAGCGGCGTCCCCAGGGACAACTCGGCGTACGCGCCCGGGCTGAGCACCGAGTGCGTCTCCGTGTACGCGTACCAGGCGAAGGCCGCACCGACCAGGACGGCTCCGGCGCCGGCGGCGGCGCCCAGGCCGAGGGCGACGCGGCGGCGGGCCCGGGCGAAGGGCGTGGCCGCAGTCGCGGGGACGGGCGTGGCGACGGTGTCCTGCGCGGGGACGAACGCCCGGACCCGGAACCCCTCGCCGTGCGGGCCCGCGTCGAGGTCGCCGCCGACCGAGGTCACGGCGGCGCGCAGCCCGAGCAGGCCGGAACCGCCCGCCGAGGGCGAAGCCGTCCCGGTGGCCCGGCCGTTGGTGACGGTGACCGCCGTGCCGCGCGCCCGGCCGGTGACCGCGACGACGACGGGGGCGCCGGGGGCGTGCCGGGCCGCGTTGGTCAGCGCCTCGCGCACCACGCGGTGCAGCAGCCGTCCGGTGATCCCGGCGGGGTCCGGGGCGGGTGCGGTGTCCGGCGGGTCCCAGCGCACCGGGAGCCCCGACTCGGCGGCCCGGGCGACGAGTTCCTCGACGCTCTCGCCCGCCGGGGCCAGCGGGGCCGGCTCGTCGGCCTCGCGCAGGACGCCGATGATGCGGTGCAGCCGGTCCGTCGCGTCGGCGGCGGCCGCCCGCAGGTCGGCCGCGGCGGCGCGGTGCTCGGCGGCGAGCCCGGGGGCGACCTGGAGGGCGCCGGCGCGCAGGGCGATCAGGCTCAGTTCGTGGCCGAGGGAGTCGTGCATGTCCTGGGCGATCCTGGCCCGCTCCCGCAGCCGGGCCCGCTCCTCGGCGTGCCTTTGTTCGTCCTCCAGCCGGGCCGCCCTGAGCCATCCGGCCTCGGCGAGCGCGCGGCTCTGCCGCCAGTAGCGTCCGCCGAGCCAGGGGAAGACGCAGCCGAAGAGCAGCGTGCCGGTCATGACCAGCCACTCCGGCGCCGGGTCCACCCCGGTCAGCGCGATCCGCGCCGTGCCGGCGACGCCCACCGCGGCGAAGACGGCCGCCGCGGGACGTGCCCGGGTCGCGCGCAGGCCGAGGAGCAGCGCGAGGACGGCGAGCGCGGGACCGTGGGAGAGGCTGAACAGGGCGGGCGCGGTGGCCAGGCCCAGACCCGCGGCCAGGGAGAACGCGGTGAGGGGGCGGCGCCGGGCGAGTACGGCGGCCGCGGCGAGCACGACCGGACCGGCCGCCTGCTGCCACGGGGGCCGCGGCTCGTTCAGCCCGAGCCGGTCCGCGGTGACCGCCGGGACGGCGAGGACCGCCCAGAGCAGGACACCCCGGCCGATCGAGCGGCCCCGCACGAACCGCCGGAGGATGCCGGAGCCGGCACGGCCGGTGGACCCCGCACGGCTCACGGAACCGGCCCGGCCGCCGGACGCGGCCCTGTCAGCGGTACCGGCACCGTCACCGCTCCCGGCCCTGTCGCCGAGTCCGACACGGCCGTGGTGCCCGGGGCGGCCGTCCGGCCCGGTGCGGCCGTCGAGCCGGGTGCGCGAAGGCCGGTGGAGACGTTCCATGCGTCCGACGCTACAAGCGGCCGGCGGGGCGGCGCCCCTGCCGATCGTCAGGTGCCGTGGCCTCCGTCGGTGGCGGTGCGCCCGTGCGGCCCTCCTCCCGTGGCAGGATCGGAGAGTCATGACTGCGCCCACGAAGCCCCCGCACAACGGACCGACCGGCCCCGCGGCCCCCGTCGCCCCGTCCGTTCCCGCGTCCGCCGCCCCGGTCGTGTCCGGCGAACCGCTGCACTCCCCCGTCATCGACTGGTTCGACGAGCACGCCCGCGACCTGCCGTGGCGGCGCCCCGAGGCCGGCGCGTGGGGCGTGATGGTCAGCGAGTTCATGCTCCAGCAGACGCCGGTGAACCGGGTCCTGCCCGTGTACGAGCAGTGGATGGCCCGCTGGCCGCGCCCCGCGGACCTCGCCGCGGAGGCCCCCGGCGAGGCCGTCCGCGCCTGGGGCCGGCTCGGCTACCCGCGCCGCGCCCTGCGCCTGCACAGCGCCGCGGCCGCCATAACGGAACGGCACGGCGGGGACGTGCCGGCGGACCACGCCCAGCTGCTGGCCCTGCCCGGCATCGGCGAGTACACGGCCGCTGCGGTCGCCTCCTTCGCCTACGGCCGGCGGCACGCCGTGCTGGACACCAACGTCCGCCGCGTCTTCGCCCGGGCGGTCACCGGTGTGCAGTACCCGCCGAACGCCACCACCGCCGCCGAGCGCAAGCTGGCGCGCGCGCTGCTGCCGGACGACGAGGCGAGGGCCGCCCGCTGGGCCGCCGCGTCCATGGAGCTGGGCGCACTGGTGTGCACGGCCCGCAACGAGGCGTGCCACCGCTGCCCGATCGCCGCGCAGTGCGCCTGGCGGCTCGCCGGCAAGCCCGCGCACGACGGGCCGCCGCGCCGCGGCCAGACGTACGCGGGCACCGACCGGCAGGTGCGCGGACGGCTGCTCGCCGTGCTGCGCGAGGCGCACGGGCCGGTGCCGCAGGCGGCGCTGGACCGGGTGTGGCACGAACCGGTCCAGCGCGCCCGCGCCCTGGACGGCCTGGTCGCCGACGGTCTGGTGGAGCCGCTGGCGGACGGGATGTACCGGCTGCCGCTGAGCTGACGCACAGCGGGATCACAGCGGACGGATCACGGTGTTCGCCGTCGTGCGGTCTTCCGTCACGACGGCTCAGCCGGACAAATCACCTTATAAGGCACTCAAGTCGCCTACCGCCGTGTCCCGTTCCGGGGTTCGTTACACAACCGACGGACAGCCGAGGGTCAGCCGCAGGCTGCTTCGCACAGCCCCGTGACAACGCTTCCCTACCTTCGTTTCCGTGCCCACGGGCACGGGGGACGAGGGACCACAGGCAGGAGACCGGCGGATGACCAGCCGCCGGTACACGGGGATCGGAAGGCGGTTGACCATGGCGCAGGGCGAGGTGCTCGGATTCGAGGAGTACGTCCGCACCCGGCAGGACGCGCTGCTGCGCAGCGCCCGGCGGCTGGTCCCGGACCCCGTCGACGCCCAGGACCTGCTCCAGACCGCGCTGGCGCGGACGTACCGCCGCTGGGAGACCATCGAGGACAAGCGGCTGGCGGACGCCTACCTGCGCCGGGTGATGATCAACACCCGGACCGAGTGGTGGCGGGCGCGGAAGCTGGAGGAGGTGCCGACCGAGCAGCTCCCGGAGTCCTGCGTGGACGACTCCACCGAGCAGCACGCGGACCGCGCCCTGCTGATGGACGTCATGAAGGTGCTCGCCCCGAAGCAGCGCAGCGTCGTGGTGCTGCGACACTGGGAGCAGATGTCAACGGAGGAGACGGCCGCCGCCCTCGGCATGTCGGCCGGAACGGTCAAGAGCACGCTGCACCGGGCGCTCGCCCGGCTCCGGGAGGAGCTGGTCGCCCGCGATCTGGACGCGCGGGCGCTGGAGCATGAGGAGCGGGAGCGTTGCGCGGCCTGACCGTCGGTCGGACACCCGGGGAGAACCGGAAGAGCGTGCAGGCGACGAGTACGGCGGTGGCCGTGTTCGTCGCCGTCGGCGTTTCCCTCTCCGGCTGCGGGGCCGGGGGCACCGGAGCGCGCGACGAGGGCCCGGCCCACGCGGACGCGGTCGGCGGCGCCGCTTCCGCCTCCCCGGCGCCCGCGGCCTCCCCGTCCAAGGTCCCCGACCGGGTGGACGCGGTCCGGCTCGTCAAGGCCGACCCCGAGGTCTCCGCGGAGGTCAAGCGCGAGCTGAAGCCGTGCGTCGCCGACGAGTACCCCATCGACGTGTCGTACGGGGAGCTGACCGCGAACGCCGCCGAGGACGTCGTCGTCAACGTGCTGACCTGCGGGGACGGGGTGGGCGTGGGGAGTTACGTGTACCGCGAGAAGGACGGCGGGTACCAGAATGTGTTCCGGGCCGAGGAGCCTCCGGTCTACGCGGAGATCGACCGCGGCGACCTGGTGGTGAGCAAGCAGGTGTACGAGAAGGGCGATCCGGTGTCGAGGCCGTCCGGCGTGAACGTGATCACGTACCGCTGGTCCGGGGGGCGCTTCGCCGAGGCCTACCGCACGCACAACGACTACAGCAACGCCGTCGGGGCCGCGCCGGCTCCCGCCCCGGACAGCTGACGCTCCGGACGGCTGCCGCGCAGGGCGGGTGAACCGATCGGGCCGCTCGGACCGATCGAGAGATGAACGCGGTGCGCGATCCCCGCGTCCGCCGGGTGACGACACGTGCGTCCGGCGACCGTGACCGCGACCGACCATGACAACGAGGACTGAGAGCACCGGGATGGCAGACCAGACCCACGTCCTGTTCGTCGAGGACGACGACGTCATCCGTGAGGCCACGCAGCTCGCCCTGGAGCGGGACGGCTTCGCGGTCACCGCGATGCCCGACGGGCTGTCGGGCCTGGAGGCGTTCCGCGCCGACCGCCCGGACATCGCGCTGCTGGACGTCATGCTCCCCGGCCTCGACGGCGTGAGCCTGTGCCGCCGGATCCGGGACGAGTCCACCGTGCCCGTGATCATGCTGTCGGCGCGGGCGGACTCCATCGACGTGGTGCTGGGTCTGGAGGCGGGTGCCGACGACTACGTCACCAAGCCGTTCGACGGGGCCGTCCTGGTGGCCCGCATCCGTGCGGTGCTGCGCCGCTTCGGCCACGCCACCGGCGGCGACCGGGCCGACGCGGGTGCCGGGGGCGTGCTCACCTTCGGCGAGCTGGTGGTCGACACCGACGGCATGGAGGTGCGCCGGGCCGGGCAGCCGGTGGCGCTCACCCCGACCGAGATGCGGCTGCTGCTGGAGTTCTCCTCCGCGCCGGGCACGGTGCTCTCGCGCGACAAGCTCCTGGAGCGCGTCTGGGACTACGGCTGGGGCGGTGACACCCGCGTCGTCGACGTCCACGTGCAACGGCTGCGGACGAAGATCGGCCAGGACCGGATCGAGACGGTCCGCGGCTTCGGCTACAAGCTGAAGGCCTGAGCGGGGACATGCGGGGGTTCATCCGACGCCCGGCCGCCTCGCTCCGGCGGTGCGCGGGCATCCGTACGGGACTGCGGTGGAAGCTCAGCGCGG
The DNA here is from genome assembly GCF_055564355.1 of Streptomyces sp. NPDC029152. Lineage (NCBI taxonomy): Bacteria > Bacillati > Actinomycetota > Actinomycetes > Kitasatosporales > Streptomycetaceae > Streptomyces > Streptomyces sp. NPDC029152. The sequence goes on from NZ_JBVHWR010000003.1 coordinate 28,675, forward strand.
CCATCGCGCTGGTCGGCGCGCTGGTGGCGGTCGCCCTGAGCCTGGTCGTGCACAACGCGGCCCGGGTGTCGATGCTGGACAACGCGCGCGACCTCGCGGACGACCGCGTCCTGATCGCCCAGCGCAACTACGAGCTGTCCGGGCGCCTGAACTTCCCGAACGCCCAGATCGACGACCCCGAGCTGCCGGCCGGGCTGCGGAAGAAGGTCGAGGACGGGCGCAGGGCGACCTACGTCTCCGAGCGGGCGAACGGGGTGACGGACATCTGGGCCGCCGTGCCGCTCAAGGACGGGCACGTGATGTCCCTGCACTCCGGGTTCACCGACCGCAGCGCGGACATCCTCAAGGACCTCGACCAGGCCCTGGTCATCGGCTCCATCGCGGTCGTCCTAGGCGGCAGCGCGCTCGGCGTGCTCATCGGCGGGCAGCTGTCGCGCCGGCTGCGCAAGGCCGCGACCGCCGCGAACCAGGTCGCCAAGGGCGAGCCGGACGTCCGCGTCCGGGAGGCCATCGGCGGCGTCGTCCGGGACGAGACCGACGACCTCGCGAGCGCCGTGGACGCGATGGCGGACGCCCTCCAGCAGCGGCTGGAGGCCGAGCGCCGGGTCACCGCGGACATCGCGCACGAGCTGCGCACCCCGGTGACCGGGCTGCTGACCGCCGCCGAGCTGCTGCCGCCGGGCCGGCCCACGGAGCTGGTGCTGGACCGGGCGAAGGCCATGCGCACGCTGGTGGAGGACGTCCTGGAGGTGGCCCGGCTGGACGGGGCCTCGGAGCGGGCCGAGCTGCAGGACATCGTGCTGGGCGACTTCGTGTCCCGGCGGGTGGCGGCCAAGGACCCGGACGCGCGGGTGCTCGTGGTGCACGAGTCGGAGGTCACCACCGACCCGCGCCGCCTGGAGCGCGTGCTGTTCAACCTGCTCGCCAACGCGGCCCGGCACGGCAGGCCGCCCATCGAGGTCAGCGTCGAGGGCCGGGTGATCCGGGTGCGCGACCACGGCCCCGGTTTCCCCGAGGCTCTGCTCGCGGACGGACCGAGCCGTTTCCGCACCGGCAGCGCGGACCGGGCCGGCCGCGGGCACGGGCTGGGGCTGACCATCGCGGCCGGACAGGCCCGGGTGCTCGGCGCCCGGCTCACCTTCCGCAACGTCCGGCCCGCCGGAGCGCCCGAGCACGTACCGGCCGAGGGCGCGGTGGCGGTGCTGTGGCTGCCGGAACACGCGCCGACGAACACCGGGAGCTACCCGGTGCTGCCGGACCGGTCGTCGCGGGGGGTGTCCTGACGGGCGGGCCGGCCGGGGGCCGGGGGGTGTGGTTCGGATCGTGCCGGGGTCGTGGGGTCCGGCACGCGCGTCCGCGGCGTCGTCGGTCACGGGGCACCGCCGCCCGGAGCCGGCCCGACCCGGACGACACCCCCTAGCAGGAGAAGTCCTCGTCGGTGTCGAGACCGCCCTCGCGGCGCTGGGTGAAGGAGAACCAGTTGCCGGAGTCGTCGCGGAAGAAGGCCTCCGTGCCGTACGGGCGCTCCTGCGGCTCCTGGAGGAACTCGACGCCGCGGTCCTTGAGCTTCTGGTAGTCGCCGTGGATGTCGTCGGTGGTCAGGACGCCGGGGCCGAGCGCGCCCTTGGCCACCAGCTTCCTGATCATCTCGGCGGATTCGGGGTCCGAGGAGCCGGTGCCCGGGACCATCAGCGTCAGTTCGACCTCGGGCTGGCTCGGGGAGCCGACCGTGAGCCAGCGCATGCCGCCCTCGCCCATGGTGATGTCCGTGCGGACCTCGAGGCCCAGCTTCTCGGTGTAGAACCGCTTGGCGCGTTCCTGGTCGAGGACCCATACGGTCGAGATGGCGAGACCCTTGATCATGACGTGCTCCTGTCTGCGCGACGGGCCGTTCCCGCTCGCCTGTCACGGTAGGCAGCGCGCCGCTCAGGTCGCTTCTCTGGAATTGCTCCGTGCGCGGGCGTCCGGCCCGGCGCGGAAGGCGCCGGCCCAGAGCATGGCGTAACAGCCCGGGATCAGGGCGGCCCCGCGGTCCACGTGCTCCCTCCGGTACTCGCCGGGGGTCAGGCCGGTCCACGCCTTGAACCGGGTGCAGAAGGTGCCCAGGCTGGTGAAGCCGACCAGGTGGCAGATCTCGGTGACGGTCAGGTCCGCGGTGCGCAGCAGGTCCTCGGCCCGCTCGATGCGGCGGTGGGTGAGGTACTGGCCGGGCGTCTCGCCGTACGCCTCCTTGAAGGCGCGCAGGAAGTGGTAGCGGGAGTACCCGGCGTGTGCGGCGACCGTGTCCAGGTCGAGCTCCGGGTCGGCCCAGTCGCGGTCCATGGCGTCCTTGGCCAGCCGTAGCTGCCGCAGCTTGTCCATGCCGCCGATGGTGGCACGCGGCACTGACACCGGCCGTCTCCCCGCCCGGGCGCGGACATGCCGAGGGCCCCCGGGCGGCGGCGCTCCGGGGGCCCTCGGGAACGGGATCAGACCGGCTCCGTCACCGGCGCCTTCGCCGTCGCGGCGTCGTCGCCACCGGCGGGGCCGTCCGCCGCCTTCGGTCCCGTCCCCTTGAGCGGGACCTCCTTGACGAACACGGCCGCGACCAGCGCGAACACGGCGATCACCGCGCCCAGCAGGAACGCTCCGTGCGTGCCGGCGGACACCGCGTGCTGGTAGGCCTCGCGCGCCGCGTCCGGCAGCTTGGCCAGGCTCGCCGCGTCCAGCTGCGCCGACTGCTCGGTCACCTTGCTGCCCAGCGCCCCGGCCTTCTCGGCCATGACGTCCTGGACGCGGTGGTTGAACAGGGCGCCCATGATCGCGACGCCGAAGGAGGAGCCGAGGGTGCGGAAGAGGGTGGTGGACGAGGACGCGACGCCCATGTCCTTCATCTCCACGCTGTTCTGCGCCACCAGCATGGTGATCTGCATCAGGCAGCCCATGCCGAGACCGACCACCGCCATGTACACCCCGGAGGTGAAGCGGCTGGTGTCCGTGTCCATCAGCGACAGCAGGAAGAGCCCGACGGTCATGAGCGCGCCGCCGGCGATCGGGAAGGCCTTGTAGCGGCCGGTGCTCGTGGTGATCCGCCCCGCGACCATCGAGGTGACGAGCATCGCGCCCAGCATCGGCAGCAGCAGCAGCCCGGAGTTGGTGGCGGAGGCGCCCTGCACCGCCTGCTGGTACAGCGGCAGGAAGAGGGTGGCGCCGAACATCACGAAGCCGGTGATGAAGCCGATGAGGGACATCAGCGTGAAGTTGCGGCTGCGGAAGATGTGCAGCGGTACGACGGGCTCGGCGGCCCTGGTCTGCCAGAACACGAACCCGACCAGCGCGGCGATCCCGATGCCGATCAGCTCCATGATGCGCGCGGAGGTCCAGGCGTACTCCGTGCCGCCCCAGGTGGTCACCAGCACGATGGCGGTGATGCCGATGGTCAGCAGCACGGCGCCCAGGTAGTCGATGCGCGCGTCGCTGCGCTTCTTCGGCAGGTGCAGGACGGCGCTGACGGCGACCAGCGCGACCACGCCGAGCGGCAGGTTGATGTAGAAGGCCCAGCGCCAGCCCCAGTGGTCGGTGATGGTGCCGCCGACCAGCGGTCCGCCGATCATCGCCAGCGCCATGACGCCGGCCATCATGCCCTGGTACTTGCCGCGCTCCCGCGGCGGGATCAGGTCGCCGATGATCGCCATGACGCCGACCATCAGACCGCCGGCGCCGAGACCCTGGACGGCGCGGAAGCCGATGAGCTGGCCCATGTCCTGGGCCATGCCGCTGAGTGCCGAGCCGACCAGGAAGATCACGATGGAGGACATGAACGAGCCCTTGCGCCCGTACATGTCGCCGATCTTGCCCCACAGCGGGGTGGACGCGGCGGTGGCGAGGGTGTAGGCGGTCACCACCCACGACAGGTGTTCCAGACCGCCCAGCTCACCGACGATCGTCGGCATCGCCGTGCCGATGATCATGTTGTCGAGCATCGCGAGCATCATCGCGATCATGAGCGCGAGCAGGACCACCCGCACGCTCTTCGGCTGTTTCCCGCCGTCGGTGTCGACGGCCTTGCCCGTCGGTGTGTCCGACATCGCTGCCACTCCCCCAGCTACCGCTCTGCATCCGCTACTTACTTGCCGACCGGCAAGTTGACTACACTCGGGAAGGTAGACGCGTAACTAGCCGGGCGTCAAGTAAGTTTTCCGGAACGTGCGCGGAGCAGGAGGTGCGTAGGAGGATGGGCGGCACGATGGACGGCACCAAGCAGCAGCGACGCCGCGGGGACACCCGCCAGCGCATCCAGGACGTGGCCCTCGGACTCTTCGCCGAGCAAGGGTACGAGAAGACCTCGCTCCGCGAGATCGCCGAGCGCCTGGACGTCACCAAGGCGGCGCTGTACTACCACTTCAAGACCAAGGAAGAGATCCTCGTCAGCATCTTCGAGGATCTCTCACGGCCGATCGAGGACCTGATCGAGTGGGGCCGGCTCCAGCCGCACACCCTGGAGACCAAGCAGGAGATCGTCCGCCGCTACAGCGAGGCACTGGCGGGCGCGGCACCGCTCTTCCGCTTCATGCAGGAGAACCAGGCCGCGATCCGGGAACTGCGCATCGGGGAGATGTTCAAGACCCGTCTCCTGGGTCTGCGGGACATCCTCATGGACCCGGAAGCGGACCTGGTCGACCAGGTCCGCTGTGTGAGTGCGCTGTTCACGCTGCACGCCGGGATGTTCGCCCTCCAGGACGTGGAGGGCGACCCCGAGAAGAGGCGCGAGGCCGTGCTCGAGGTCGCCACCGACCTGGTGACCCGGGCGCACCGGGGAGCCGGGGGCTCCTGACCGGCCGCGTTCAGCCGGTCAGGAGCTGATCGTCCCGACCGGCAGGCCGCGTCGCGGTCAGACGGTCACGCCGTGCGCGCGCAGGAAGGCGACCGGGTCGACGGCGGAGCCGTAGTTCGGGGTCGTGCGGATCTCGAAGTGCAGGTGCGGACCGCTGGAGTTGCCGGTGTTGCCGGACTTGGCGATGTGCTGGCCGGTCTTCACGACCTGGCCGATCCTTACGTCGATCCGCGACAGGTGGGCGTACTGGGAGTACGTGCCGTTGCCGTGCTTGATGACGATGGCGTTGCCGTAGGCGGGGCCGTCACCGGCGCCGTTGCCGCCGGCCTTGACGACGGTGCCGCCGTGGGCGGCCACGACGTCGGTGCCGAGCGGCACGGCGAAGTCCTGGCCGCTGTGCTTGTGCGCCCACATGCCGCCGTTCTGGGCGAACTTCGCGCTGAGCGCGTACTTCTTGACCGGGTCCACCCAGGAGGCCGCCTTCTTCTTGGCGGCGACCTGCTTGGCGCTCGCAGCGGCCTTCGCGGCCTTGGCCTGCGCCGCTGCCTGGGCCTCCACGGCGTTCGCGACGGTGGACGTACCGGAAGCCGCCGTGGTGCCGTTGGCGGCCGCGACCCCTGCTCCCAGTGCGACCGAGGCTCCGAGGCCGGCGGCCATCACGGCGGCGCGGGTGCGGACGGTGGTCGTACGGGAAGAGCGGGACGTGACACGCGAGAACATTCGAACCTCATGGGGACGGGAACACAGGAACGCCCCTCCGGCCGGATGCACAGGCACTCGCCGGGCGGGCTCCACCTTGGTAACCCGACGGGCCATAACCGCACAAAGGTGTGACCTACGACCCCAACTAGTACTTCAGCGTGAAACTTCCCGAGTCCTTACAGACCAGCCATTCCGGACAAAACCAGCTCAGAGCCCTGCGTACGGGCCGATGATTCGAGGCGGTCTGTCCGTTTTCGTAGCTCTTGCGACTTCGACTATTCCCCGTAGTACCGGGCAAATCGCCTGTGCGGCACATCACCGGGGATCATGATCGAGAAGCCGGTGGATGTGACCTGGGCTACCCCCTCCCCGACTAACGCACCACTCGCGCAAGGCCGTTCGGACGCCCCGGATCGTGGCCGAGGCCACACCGATCGGGTCCCCCACGTGCCACTACTCGCCGGTAACCCAATCGTTGCCGTCCCGCCACTTGTCCGGACGAACATGCACGCGTCAATTTTGGTGCCGTCAGGCATCCGCGCAGGCATGAGAGGACCCCACCCCCCATGACCGAACAGAACGGACAGACCGGACAGGCCGACCGGACCGGCCGGGCCGCCCAGGAGGGACCGGCGAGAGGGTCCGGGCGTGTCAGGAAGCGCGCGCTCGGCACCGTCGCCGTCACCGCGGCCGCGCTCACCGTGGCCGTCACCCCGGCCGGCGCCGCCCCCGCCACGACCACCGGTACGGCGGCCGGGACGGCCGATGCGGCCGCCGCCGACGTCGACTACGCCACCTGGCAGCGGGACGTCCGGGCCGTGATGGACCAGGCCCTGCCGTACCTGAAGGAGCGGATCGCCGACGCCGCGCCCGGCGAGAAGCAGGCGGTCGTCCTCGACATCGACAACACCTCCCTGGAGACCGACTTCGGCTTCAGCTACCCGCAGCCCGCCAACCGCCCGGTCCTGGAGGCCGCCCGGTACGCCCAGGAGCACGGCGTCGCCCTCTTCTTCGTCACCGCCCGGCCGGGCATCGTCGCGGCGCCCACCGAGTGGAACCTCGACCACGCCGGCTACGAGTCCTCCGGCCTCTACGTCCGCGGCTTCCTCGACCTGTTCCGCAACGTGGCCGAGTACAAAACCGCGCAGCGCGCCCGCATCGAGTCGAAGGGCTACACGATCATCGCCAACATCGGCAACACCCCCACCGACCTGTCGGGCGGCCACGCCGAGAAGACGTTCAAGCTGCCGGACTACGGCGGCCGGCTGTCCTGACCCCCCGATAGGCTCCTCTCGTCGACCGACCACGGGGGTGGTGCATGGAACCGGCGGTGCTCGGCGGGAAGTTGGCGTCCAGTCTGGTCGCCCCGCTGGTGAAGAAGCTGTTCGTGACGGACGGGCCGGGCGCCGGGCTGGTCGACAGGCCGGTCCGGCTGTCCCGCCTGGTGTCCTTCCGGGGCGAGCGGCGCCGCCTCGGCGAGGCGGAGGTGCGGGGGCTCGCCGGCCGGCTGGTCGGGGCGTCCCTGGACTCCCCCGGCGAGCCGCCCTTCCCGCGTGCCGAGGAGACCGCCGTCACCGATGCCCTGACGGCCCGTCTGCTGGCTCTCGGGGACCTGGACATGGACGACGTCCAGGCGGTCCGGCTGGGCCACCGGGAGCTGGCCGCCCGGCTGCGGCGGCACGCTCCCGGTGCCGGTGCCGGCCTGTCCGCCGACGCCGGCCACTTCCTCGACTCCGCGACGGAGTGGGCCTGCCTGCACGTCCTGGAGTTCTTCACCCGGCGCTCGACGTTCGTCGCGCGGACGCTGGTGGAACAGACACGGGCGCAGACGGAACTGATCGCCAAGGTCGACGAACTGATCGCCCGCACCCCGCGCCCCGACGCCCGCGACACCGCCTTCGAGCGCCGCTACCTGCCGTACGTGGCCGAGCAGTACAACCACATCACCATCTACGGCCTCGACCTGCGCGACTCCCCCGACCGCTGGCCCCTCGAAGTCGCCTACCTGAGCCTGGAGGCGACCACGGGCGAGGAACGGCCCGCCGCCCTGCCGGAGGAGCACCTCGGCACCCACGTGGCCGTGCGCCTTCCCGCCGAGGACGCCCTCACGGCACACGACCGCGTGCTGCTGCGCGGCGACGCGGGCTCCGGCAAGACGACGCTGGTGCAGTGGCTGGCGGTGACCGCCGCGCGCGCCGGCGACCGGGTGCCGCACGTCCTGCCCCTGCGCACCCTGATCCGCGCGGGCGCCCTGCCCTCCCCCGCCGCCTTCCTGACCGCCGTGGGCTGCCCGCTCTCCCCGCCCGAGGGATGGGCGGAGCGCGTCCTCTCGGCCGGAAGGGGCCTCCTCCTCGTCGACGGCCTGGACGAGATCCCCGCCGCCGACCGGCACCGCGCCCGCGACTGGCTGCTCGCCCTGGTCCGCGCCTTCCCCGGCAACCGCTGGCTGCTCACCACCCGCCCCACCGCCGTACGCCCCGACTGGCTGACCGCCGAGGGCTTCCGGGAACTGGCGCTGACCCCGATGCGGCGGCCGGACGTGGCCACGTTCGTCCAGCGCTGGCACACGGCGGCGCGGGCGCCCGAGTACGAGGCGAAACTGCTGGACGCCCTGCGCACCAAGCGCGATCTGGCCCGCCTCGCCACCAACCCGCTGATGTGCGGCCTGATCTGCGCCCTGCACCGCGAACGGCGCGGCTACCTCCCCACCGGCCGCAAGGAGTTGTACGACGCCGCGCTCACCATGCTGCTGGCCCGCCGGGACCGGGAACGGGGCATGGACGCGATGGAGCTGGGCGAGGAGGCCCAACTGGAGCTGCTCCAGCGGCTGGCGTACGCGCTGGTGCTGAGCGGACGCACGGAGATGGCGGTGGAGACGGCCGAGGGGATCGTGGAGCGCTGCCTGCCGTCGGTCGCCTCCGCGACGGGGCACGGTGACGCGGCGACCGTCCTGCAGACGCTGCTGCTGCGCAGCGGGCTGCTCCGCCGGCCGGCCGAGGAGGTCCTGTCCTTCGTGCACCGCACCTTCCAGGACTACCTGGGCGCCCGGTACGCCGTCGAGGAAGGCCATCTGGACGTCCTGGCCGGCCACGCCCACGACACCCAGTGGGAGGACGTGATCCGCATGGCCGTGGCGCACGCCCGGCCCCGGGAACGGGCGGTCCTGCTGCGGCGGCTGCTGGCCCAGAACACCGCGCGCCTGACGCTGCTGGCCCTGGCCTGCCTGGAACACGCGACGGCGCTGGACCCGGCGGTGCGGGCAGAGGTGGAGGCACGGGCGGCGGCGCTGATCCCGCCACCGTCCACCCAGGCGGCGAGGGTACTGGCGGACGCGGGCCCACTGGTGCTGGAGCTGCTGCCGGGGCCGGAGGGACTGACGGACGCCGAGGCGCACGGCGTCACGGTCACGGCATCACTGACGGCTGCGCTCGAACCGGAAGGGGCCCTGGCCGTGCTCCGCCGGTTCCGGGAACATCCCTCGCTGGACGTGAGGCGGCAGCTGGCGGGAACGTGGCACCGGTTCGATCCGGAGGAGTACGCCCGGGAGGTACTGGACCACCTCGATCGCACGGAGCTGCTGCTGACCTGCGAAACCGACGCGCACCGTGCGGCCCTCGCCGGGATGCGGCCGTGGAACCGGGTCGGCTTCCGGGGGGAGCACGGGGTGTCCGAGATCATCGCGTGCCTGACCGAACCGGACGCGGTCGAGGAACTGCGCCTGAGCGACAACGGGGGACTGACGGATCTCGGGGCGCTGACGGATCTGGGCTCCCTGAAGCGCCTGGTGCTGTCCGCCTGCGGAACGCTGCGGGGCATCGGACAGCTCACGGCGCTGCCGCTCAGGTCCCTCGTGCTGGTCGCGGTCCCGGACCTCACCGACCTCGGTGAAGCGGACTCGCTCCGGCATCTGTCCCTGATACAGCCGCTGTCCGTGGACCGGCTGACCGACTGCCTTCCCCTGGCGGCGCCGCTGGAGTTCCTCTCCCTCGGCCGGGGGACCACGGCCACCACCGGTCTTCGGGGCCTGTCGCACTGGAAGACCCTGAGGTGCCTCAGTCTGGCCCCGAGCACGGCGCTGACCGCCCCGGACTGGGCGGAGGTGGCTCGGCTGCCGTTGCTGACCGACCTGTGGCTGAAGGCGTCGCTCCTCCCGGAGGGGCTCGGGCCGATGCCCTTCCTGCCCGGCGTCACCCGGCTGCGCCTCACGGCCTGCCGGGGGGACGAGGACGTCTCGGTGCTCTCCGCCCGCCTGCCCGACGTACGCTCCGTCACGGTCCAGGCCGCCCCGGGCGCCCGCGTCACCGCGGACCGGTTCGCGGCCGCCTTCCCGGACGTGGAGGTGACCGTGGAGGCGGGCTGACGCCACAAAGGGGGCTGCCCGGGACCGAAGTCCCGGGCAGCCCCCTTCACAGGCTCACCCCGGAGGGTTACGCGTCCTTGCTCAGGTTCGGCCCGGCGCCGCCGGCCGCCTGCTCGATCGGCGGGACGTCGGGGAGGGCCGACTTCTCCTCACCCCGGAAGGTGAAGGTCTTGGCGTCGCCCTCGCCCTCGGTGTCCACGACCACGATGTGACCGGGGCGCAGCTCGCCGAAGAGGATCTTCTCCGACAGCGAGTCCTCGATCTCGCGCTGGATGGTCCGGCGCAGCGGCCGGGCGCCCAGCACGGGGTCGTAGCCCTTCTTGGACAGCAGCTCCTTGGCGGACTGGGAGAGCTCGATGCCCATGTCCCGGTCCTTCAGGCGCTCGTCCACCTTGCCGATCATCAGGTCGACGATCGCGAGGATGTCCTCCTGCGTCAGCTGCGGGAAGACGACCACGTCGTCGACACGGTTGAGGAACTCGGGGCGGAAGTGCTGCTTGAGCTCGTCCGACACCTTGTTCTTCATGCGCTCGTAGTTGGTCTTCGTGTCGCCCGCGGCGGCGAAGCCCAGGTTGAAGCCCTTGGAGATGTCCCGGGTGCCGAGGTTGGTCGTCATGATGATGACCGTGTTCTTGAAGTCCACGACCCGGCCCTGGGAGTCGGTCAGACGACCGTCCTCCAGGATCTGCAGCAGCGAGTTGAAGATGTCCGGGTGGGCCTTCTCGACCTCGTCGAAGAGGACGACCGAGAACGGCTTGCGGCGCACCTTCTCCGTCAGCTGACCGCCCTCCTCGTAGCCCACGTAACCGGGGGGCGAACCGAAGAGGCGGGAGACCGTGTGCTTCTCGCTGAACTCCGACATGTCGAGGGAGATCAGCGCGTCCTCGTCGCCGAAGAGGAACTCGGCGAGCGCCTTGGACAGCTCGGTCTTACCGACGCCGGACGGGCCGGCGAAGATGAACGAACCACCCGGACGCTTCGGGTCCTTCAGACCGGCGCGCGTACGGCGGATCGCCTTCGAGAGCGCCTTGACGGCGTCCTTCTGGCCGATGACCCGCTTGTGGAGCTCGTCCTCCATGCGCAGCAGGCGCGAGGACTCCTCCTCGGTCAGCTTGAAGACCGGGATGCCGGTGGCGGTCGCGAGGACCTCGGCGATCAGCTCGCCGTCGACCTCGGCGACGACGTCCATGTCGCCGGCCTTCCACTCCTTCTCCCGCTTGGCCTTGGCGGCCAGGAGCTGCTTCTCCTTGTCGCGCAGGGAGGCGGCCTTCTCGAAGTCCTGCGAGTCGATCGCGGACTCCTTGTCGCGGCGGACGCCGGCGATCTTCTCGTCGAACTCGCGCAGGTCCGGCGGCGCGGTCATCCGGCGGATGCGCATCCGGGAACCGGCCTCGTCGATCAGGTCGATCGCCTTGTCCGGCAGGAAGCGGTCCGAGATGTAGCGGTCGGCGAGCGTCGCCGCCTGGACCAGGGCCTCGTCCGTGATGGAGACGCGGTGGTGCGCCTCGTAGCGGTCGCGCAGGCCCTTGAGGATCTCGATCGTGTGCGGCAGCGACGGCTCCGCGACCTGGATCGGCTGGAAGCGGCGCTCGAGGGCCGCGTCCTTCTCCAGGTGCTTGCGGTACTCGTCCAGCGTGGTCGCACCGATGGTCTGCAGCTCACCGCGGGCCAGCATCGGCTTCAGGATCGAAGCGGCGTCGATGGCGCCCTCGGCGGCACCCGCACCGACCAGCGTGTGCAGCTCGTCGATGAACAGGATGATGTCGCCGCGGGTGCGGATCTCCTTGAGCACCTTCTTCAGGCGCTCCTCGAAGTCACCGCGGTAGCGGGAGCCGGCGACCAGCGCGCCGAGGTCCAGGGTGTAGAGGTGCTTGTCCTTGAGGGTCTCGGGCACCTCGCCCTTGACGATGGCCTGCGCGAGGCCCTCGACGACGGCGGTCTTGCCGACGCCGGGCTCACCGATCAGGACCGGGTTGTTCTTGGTGCGGCGGGACAGCACCTGCATGACCCGCTCGATCTCCTTCTCGCGCCCGATGACCGGGTCGAGCTTGGACTCACGAGCGGCCTGGGTGAGGTTCCGGCCGAACTGGTCGAGGACCAGGGACGTCGAGGGCGTGCCCTCGGCAGGCCCGCCGGCGGCGGCGGTCTCCTTGCCCTGGTAACCGGAGAGCAGCTGGATGACCTGCTGCCGCACCCGGTTCAGATCTGCGCCCAGCTTGACCAGGACCTGGGCGGCGACGCCCTCGCCCTCGCGGATCAGGCCGAGCAGGATGTGCTCCGTGCCGATGTAGTTGTGGCCCAGCTGGAGGGCCTCGCGGAGCGACAGCTCCAGGACCTTCTTGGCACGGGGGGTGAAGGGGATGTGACCCGACGGGGCCTGCTGGCCCTGCCCGATGATCTCCTCCACCTGCTGGCGGACCGCCTCGAGCGAAATCCCGAGGCTCTCAAGGGCCTTGGCGGCGACACCCTCACCCTCGTGGATCAGGCCCAGGAGGATGTGCTCGGTGCCGATGTAGTTGTGGTTGAGCATCCGGGCTTCTTCCTGAGCCAGGACGACAACCCGCCGCGCGCGGTCGGTGAACCTCTCGAACATCGTTAATCGCTCCTCAGAGCGGTCAGGCAGTGGGGGGAACTTCCCCTCCCTGTCCTTCCGCAGCTTAGTCCCGCAAGCGGGGACCGCTCATTCCAACTGCCGACACCGTCGATGGCCTCCTGACCCCTGACGCCGACATCTGCCACAACCCGATGGTGCGAGACGATGTTCCCGCAGGCCAGGCACTTACCCCGCTCGCCAGTACGCCGATGGCGAACGTGAGACGGCCCGTTCTGCGTGTCGCCCCCTCCCACTAGGGATGTCTTACCCGCTGGGACTGACACTCCATGCCGCGCGCACCGGTTCCCTCCGCTACGGGCGAACAACCTTGCGCCACCCCACACTCCCGCGCGCGCCCTTTTCCGGAACCCAGCGAAATCACTTGACCACCCAGCGTAACCCGAGCGCCTTTTCGACGGTTGCAGATGGCATGGCCGGCGTCCTGCCCACGACCTCCACGGTGCCGTTCCCCCGCCGGCCGCCCGAAGGGAGCGGGGCGTGGGAGCGGGCGCGGTCCTGGTACGAGAGCGGCCTCGGCTGGCCGACGGAGCCCGGGACCCCCGTACGGCTTCGCGTGGGGATCCGCTTCGACGTCCTCGACGTCCCGGCCGAGGCCGGCCATGCGGCGCTGCGGCGCCGGAAGCACGGCTTCCCGGTGGCGCTCCGGGGCGAGCGGATGCTGCTGCTGGTGGCCGCGGGCGGCGCGGACGAGCTGCCCGGGCTGCTGGACTGGCTGGAGTGGGGCTCCCTGGCGCTCGACCTGCGGGCGGTCGGCGCGGGCGGTCTCATGGACGCGCCCCTGCCCCCGGAGTCCGGCCCGCCGTCGTCGCCCTCGCGGGCTCCGGCGGGCCGTGGCGTTCCGCAGGGGGCCGCCGTGTGGCTGCGGCCCCCCGAGACGGGGAGCGAGGTCGAGACCTCGCTGCCGACGCTGTCGACGCTGTCGGCCCTGGGCGGCGCGAGGACCGCCCCCGACCTGGCGCGACTGGTGCACACGCTGGCGACGCAGTGCCACCGGATCCGGCTCTCCCGGGCGCCGCGCTGAGGGCGTGCGGGCCGACAGCGTGCGTGCCGGGTGTGTGCGGGCCGGGTCGGTGGCGTGGCCGGAGATCAGCCGTTGGCCTCTTCGTAGGCCTGCCGAATCGCCGCGGGGACCCGGCCACGGTCGTTGACCTCGTGGCCGTTCGCCTTCGCCCAGGCGCGGATCGCCGCGGTGTCCTGGCTGCCGCCCGAGGAAGCGCGCGTCTTGCCCCGGCCGCCCGAAGCACGGCCACCGGTGCGGCGGCCGCCCTTCACGTAAGGCTCGAGAAGACCGCGGAGCTTCTCCGCATTGGCGGTGGTGAGATCGATCTCGTACGTCTTGCCGTCCAGCGCGAACGTCACCGTCTCGTCCGCCTCGCCGCCGTCGAGGTCATCGACAAGAAGGACCTGAACCTTCTGTGCCACCGGATTTCCTTTCATCGATAACGTGAGGGCCGGAGGTCCGTCGGCGTCCGCCGTATCGCCGCCCCTTGTTATATGCAGTACTGCAGTACGCCGGAAAGCAAACCGCTTTTGCCGGAAAAACACAAACCCCCGGCGGGAACCCGCAGTCCCCCTCCGGCCCGGAAAGGTGCGCGTTTCGGACATAGGGAACCCGCACACGGTCCGACGGTGGAATAAACCTGGCGACGGGTTGCGGATGCGGGCGGATGCGAGGGGTTCCTCGCGGGTCGTCTCTCGGCGGCTCTCGGCGGCTCTCGACGGCTCTCCGCTGTCGATCACAGATGCAGAAGCATCCGGCTGTTGCCCAAGGTGTTCGGTTTCACCCGTTCGAGCCCCAGGAACTCCGCCACGCCCTCGTCATAGGAACGCAGAAGCTCGGCGTAGACATCCGTGTCCACGGGCGTCTCTCCGATCTCCACGAAGCCGTGCTTGCTGAAGAAGTCCACTTCGAAGGTGAGACAGAAAACGCGGCGAACACCCAGTCGGCGTGCGGTCTCCAGCAACTTCTCCAGCAGCCGATGACCGACGCCGGCGCCCTTCAGGCCCGGCTTCACCGCGAGAGTACGGACTTCCGCGAGGTCTTCCCACATCACGTGCAGGGCACCGCAGCCGACCACCTCGGCGTTGTCGTCCCGTTCCGCGACCCAGAACTCCTGGATGCTCTCGTAAAGCGTCACCATCGCTTTGTCGAGCAGGATGCGGTCACGGACGTACTCGTCGAGGAGCCGGCGTACGGCCGGGACATCGCTGGTGCGGGCCCGCCGGACGGTGATGGCAATTGACATGTGGGGACGCTATCGCTCGCCGGTGTCCGCCACCGAGCCGGGTCCCGGCGCGGGGGTTTCCGGACCCTGCACGATGCGGATGGCGTCCCTGAGTGCCTGTCGCTGTTCCTCGCTCATCATGCCGAAGAAGGCGATGAGAGCGGCGGCGGGGTTGTCGCTCTGCGACCACGCGTCGTTCATCAGCGCGGCGGCGTAGGCGGCGCGGGTGGAGACCGCCTCATATCGATAGGCCCGGCCCTCCGCCTCGCGGCGCACCCAGCCCTTCTGATGGAGATTGTCCAGGACGGTCATGACGGTGGTGTACGCGATCGACCGTTCCTGTTGGAGATCTTCCAGGACTTCTCGAACGGTCACCGGGCGGTTCCACTTCCACACCCGCGTCATGACCGCGTCTTCGAGTTCTCCCAATGGGCGAGGCACCCTCCCGACAATAGTGGGGAACCAGGGCGATCGCGCACCGGACGTGCCCTTTCGCTCACTTCCGTGGGCGAGTGGGGCAAAAAGGGCGTACGGCTCGTCCGCGCGAGTGCGCGGAGGAGCCGTACGCGGGGGCTGCGCGGGGGCCTTCGGGCGGTGCGGGTGGCCGGTGGGACCGACGGGGCCGGTGGCGGTGCGGGCGGTGGGCTCAGGCTTCCGGGTGCGCGGCCGCCTGGCGGGCGCTCTCCGCCCGCGCGAGGGCGGCGTCGACGGCCGCGTCCTCCTTGGTCTTGCGGGCCCCGCCCTGGGTCTTCACGATCACCCTGACGACGCCGATGAAGAAGGCCGCCATGACGACCGGGGGGAGAAGCGCGGAGACGTAGTCCATGGTTCCAGGGTAGCCAGGCCGGTTCAGCCGGCGGCGAGGTGGTGCCGGGAGCCGGCGGGGGGCGGGGTCGGCCTGCGGCGGGGGAAGAGCTCGCCGGGGGTGGGGACGGGGCGTTTCGGGGTGGCCGGGGCGGGGTCGGGGGCCGGCTTCTGCGGAGGCTTGGCGCCGGGCCGGGCCGCCGGGTCCTGGTCCCCGCAGCGGCCGCCGGGGAGGGCGAGGAGGCGGGTGCGTGCGGCAGGCACCGTGACGGTGGGCGCCGGGGGTGCGCAGCGGGAGAGGAGGGCGGCGGCGGTGGGGTTGCCGCGCAGGGCCCGGAGGGCGGCGAGGTCGTCCGCGCCGGGGCGGTGGCCGGCGCTCAGGGCCTCGTCGAGGAGGGTGAGATAGCCGGTGATGCTGCCGGGGAGGGCGGCGCGGTACCGGGCGAGATCGGCCATCAGGAAGTCGCGCAGCCGGGCACTCTCCCCCACCGCCTCGTCGAGCGAACGCGCGAGGCGGAGACAGTCCTGGACGTCCTCGGCCGAGGCGGGGCTGGGGTTCAGGGCGAGGGCGAGGGCGCGCTGGAGCACACGCAGCTCCTGAGCGCCGAACGCCATGCCGCCTCGGGATCCGTATGGCGTGGGCATGGGGTGACGGTACGCGCTAATCGGACAAATTTTGCATAGCGGGTGGGTGTGGCGTGGGGAGGGCCACCCGTATGGCGTTGACCTCCGGTGGGGGTGCGGGGTGCCTGCGGCGCCTGTGCGGGTTCGGTGGGGGTGCGGGGTGCCTGCGGCGCCCGTGCGGCTCCGGTGGGGGTGCGGGGTGCCTGCGGCGCCCGTGCGGCTCCGGTGGGGGTGCGGGGTGCCTGCGGCGCCCGTGCGGCTCCGGTGGGGGTGCGGGGTGCCTGCGGCGCCCGTGCGGCTCCGGTGGGGTGCGCGTAGCGCCTTCGGTGGTCTGTGGGTCGGGGCCGCGCCGGGGGGTGTCCGTCCTCGGAACGGCGCGGAATCGGGTACTGACCAGCAGACGGGGCGTTGACGCGCCAACCGCTGCGGGCGGACACCCCCCGACACGTCCCCTTCCCGCCGTACGCGGCTCCCCCGCCGTC
This sequence comes from Streptomyces sp. NPDC029152, assembly GCF_055564355.1. Taxonomy (NCBI): domain Bacteria; kingdom Bacillati; phylum Actinomycetota; class Actinomycetes; order Kitasatosporales; family Streptomycetaceae; genus Streptomyces; species Streptomyces sp. NPDC029152. The sequence goes on from NZ_JBVHWR010000003.1 coordinate 45,299, forward strand.
GCACCACGCCGCCCGGCTGCGGGCAGCCGCCATACGCCGCCGTCCCGGCTGCGGGCGGTCGCCGTGCCGCCGCCGCTGCGGGCAGTCGTGCCTCCCCCAGTGCCTGAACGGCCTGGGAGGTACCCCCAAGGGCGGTACCCCCAGGGAGGTACCCCCGGGGCGGCACGGGTGGGCGGTGGGGTGCCACCCGCTCGAGCGAAGCCGAGAGTGGGGGAGGCACCCCGAAAGCGCAAGGCCGCGCGAACCCACCCCCGCGTCCGCACCCGCGCCGGGCGCCCCGGCGGTGTCTACATTCGGGACACGTTGCGTTCGTAGACCAGCCGCAGACCCATCAGCGTCAGCCACGGCTCGTGCTCGTCGATGACCGAGGCCTCGCCCAGGACCATCGGCGCCAGGCCGCCCGTCGCGATGACCGTCACGTCGTCGGGGTCCGCGGCCAGCTCGCGGGCCATGCGGTTGACGACCCCGTCGACCTGGCCCGCGAAGCCGTAGATGATCCCGGACTGCATCGCCTCGACCGTGTTCTTGCCGATTACGCTGCGGGGGCGCGCCACCTCGATCTTGCGGAGCTGGGCGCCCTTGACGCCGAGTGCCTCCACCGAGATCTCGATGCCGGGGGCGATGACCCCGCCGATGTACTCCCCGCGCGCGCTCACCGCGTCGAACGTCGTCGCCGTGCCGAAGTCCACGACGATCGCCGGTCCGCCGTAGAGCTCGACCGCGGCGACCGCGTTGATGATGCGGTCGGCGCCGACCTCCTTGGGGTGGTCGGTGAGGATCGGGACGCCGGTCTTGACGCCCGGCTCGACCAGGACCGCGGGCACGTCGCCGTAGTAGCGGCGGGTGACCTCGCGCAGTTCGTGCAGGACCGAGGGGACGGTCGCGCAGATGGCGATGCCGTCGATGCCGTCGCCCAGCTCGTCGCCGAGGAGCGGGTGCATGCCCATCAGGCCCTGGAGGAGGACCGCCAGCTCGTCCGCCGTGCGGCGCGGGTCCGTGGAGATGCGCCAGTGCTCGACGATGTCCTCACCGTCGAAGAGGCCCAGGACGGTGTGCGTGTTGCCCACGTCGATCGTCAGCAGCATGCCTCTACTCCGCTTCCCGCAGGTCGAGGCCGATGTCCAGGATCGGCGAGCTGTGGGTGAGGGCGCCCACGGCCAGGTAGTCGACGCCGGTGTCCGCGTACGCCTTGGCGTTGTCCAGGGTGAGGCGGCCCGACGCCTCCAGGGCGGCGCGGCCGTTCACGAGGGCGACCGCCTCCTCGCACTCGCCCGGCGTGAAGTTGTCCAGCAGGATCAGGTCGGCGCCGGCGTCCAGGACCTCGCGCAGCTGGTGCAGCGTGTCGACCTCGACCTCGATGGGGACGTCCGGGAAGCGTTCGCGGACCGCCTGGAAGGCCGCCGCCACGCCGCCCGCCGCGACCACGTGGTTGTCCTTCACCAGGGCCGCGTCCGAGAGGGACATGCGGTGGTTCACGCCGCCGCCGCAGCGGACCGCGAACTTCTCCAGGGAACGCAGACCCGGGGTCGTCTTGCGGGTGTCCCGGACCCGGGTCCTGGTGCCCTCCAGGGCGTCCTCCCACGCGCGCGTGGCGGTCGCGATGCCCGACAGGCGGCACAGGAGGTTGAGCGCGCTGCGTTCGGCGGTGAGCAGGTCGCGGGTGCGGGTGGTGACCGAGAGGAGCTTCTGGCCGGGCTCCACACGGTCGCCGTCCGCCACGTGGCGTTCCACTTCGAACTCGTCCGTCGCGACGACCGACAGGACCGCCTCGGCGACCCTGAGGCCGGCCACGACGCCCGCCTCGCGCGCGGTGAAGTCGGCGGTGGCCACCGCGTCCTCGGGGATGGTCGCGACCGTCGTCACGTCCACGCCGTGGGCCAGGTCCTCCTGGAGGGCCACGTTCGCGATGTCCTCGACCTCCACGGGGTCGAGGCCGGAGTCGAGCAGGAGGGCGGCGAGCGCGGGGTCCAGGCCGCACTCCAGGTACGTCTCCTCGTCGGTGTCCGCGCCGCAGGCGCAGCCGTCGCCGCAGCCTCCGTCGGAGGCGAGGGGAAGGTCGGGGGTGTTCACTGTCGTCACTGCTCCTGGGGACGCTGCGCCGGCCGGGGGCCGGGGGTGGTCGGGGGGAATTCTGGCGTGTCCGTGGTGTGCACGGCGAGGGTCCGGTCCGGGTTCAGGCGGACGACGATGTGGCGGCGCCACGTCGTGTCGTCGCGGTCCGCGTGGTCCTCGCGCCAGTGGCAGCCCCGCGTCTCCTCGCGCCGTGCCGCCGCGGCCACCAGGACGCGGGCCACGCACAGGAGGTTCGTCGCCTCCCACGTGTCGACGCCCGGCTCGGCCGTCTTGCCGTTCCCCTCCAGGGCCTCGCGGGCCTCGGCGTGGAGGTGGTGCAGCCGGTCGGCCGCCCGTGCGAGGGAGTCCGCCGAGCGCAGGACGCCGGCGCCCTCGGTCATGATCCGCTGGACGGCGAGGCGGGCCTCGGGCGGGAGGAGGGGGTGTTCCGGGCGCTCCCGGTGCGGCAGCGGTGCCGGCACGCGCGCGTGGAGCGTGCCGTCCGCGTGGCCCGCCGCGATGTCGGCGGCGATGCGCTCGGCGTAGACCAGGCCCTCCAGGAGCGAGTTCGACGCCAGGCGGTTGGCGCCGTGCACGCCCGTGCAGGCGACCTCGCCGCACGCGTACAGGCCGGGGACCGTGGTGCGGCCCGAGGCGTCGGTGCGGACGCCGCCGGAGGCGTAGTGGGCGGCCGGGGCGACCGGGACCGGCTCGGTGACCGGGTCGATGCCGTGGGCGCGGCAGGCGGCGAGGATGGTGGGGAAGCGGTGCTCCCACATCTCGGCGCCGAAGTGGCGCGCGTCGAGGTACATGTGCTCGGCGTCCTGCTGCTGCATGCGGCGCGTGATGCCCTTGGCGACGATGTCCCGGGGGGCGAGTTCCGCCAGTTCGTGCTGTCCCCGCATGAAGCGCACGCCGTCGGCGTCCACCAGGTGGGCGCCCTCGCCGCGCACCGCCTCGGAGACCAGGGGCTGCTGGCCCTCCGCGTCCGGGCCGAGGAAGAGGACCGTGGGGTGGAACTGGACGAACTCGAGGTCGCTGACCTCGGCGCCGGCGCGCAGGGCGAGCGCCACGCCGTCGCCCGTGGAGACGGACGGGTTCGTGGTCGCGGAGAAGACCTGGCCCATGCCGCCGGTCGCCAGGACCACGGCGGGCGCGTGGACCGCGCCGACGCCGTCGTGCTGCCCCTCGCCCATGACGTGCAGGGTGACACCGGCCGTGCGGCCGTCGGCGTCCGTGAGGAGGTCCAGGACGAGGGCGTTCTCGACCGTGCGGATCCCCCGCGCGCGTACCGCTTCGACTAGGGCGCGGGAGATCTCCGCGCCCGTGGCGTCGCCGCCCGCGTGGGCGATGCGGCGGCGGTGGTGGCCGCCCTCGCGGGTGAGGGCGAGTCCGCCCCCTGACGACTCGTCGAAGTGCGCGCCGGTCGCGATGAGCCGGCGTACGGCGTCGGGGCCCTCGGTGACCAGGAGGCGGACGGCCTCCGGGTCGCACAGCCCCGCGCCGGCCACCAGGGTGTCGTCGAGGTGCTGCTCGGGGGTGTCGCCCTCGCCGAGGGCGGCGGCGATGCCGCCCTGGGCCCAGCGGGTGGAGCCGTCGTCGAGGCGGGCCTTGGTGACGACCACCGTGTTCAGACCGGCGGCCTCGCAGCGCAGCGCGGCGGTGAGGCCGGCGACGCCGGAGCCGACGACCACGACGTCCGCCGGGACGGCCCAGCCGGGCGCGGGTGCGTGCAGTCGTATGCCTGTGCTGGTCACGAGGCGGCTCCGAAGGTGAGGGGGACGTTGTCGATCAGCCGGGTCGCGCCGACCCGGGCGGCGACGGCGAGGACGGCCTCGCCGGTGTGGTCGTCGCCGATCTCGGTGAAGTCGGACGGGTCGACCAGGGCGAGGTAGTCCAGCTCCAGCGGCGGGTCGAGGCGGGCGGCCTCGTCCAGGACCAGGCGGGCGGCGGCGCGGACGGCCGTGGCGCCGCCCGGCGCGGACGTGGCGACGGCGTGCGCGTCGGCCGCCGCGCGGGACTCGCCGAGAGCGTCGAGCGCCTCGGCACGCGCGCGCGTGGCGGGCACTTCGCGGGCCCGCGCGCGCAGCGCCTCCTGGGCGGCGTGCCGGTCCAGGCCGGCGAACAGCGCCTGGGAGAGCGCCAGGGCGGTGCGGCGCTCCCGGGGCGAGAGGTAGCGGTTGCGGCTGGAGAGGGCCAGGCCGTCGTCCTCGCGCACGGTGGGCACGCCGATGATCTCCACGCCGAAGTTCAGGTCCCGGACCATGCGGCGGATCAGGGCGAGCTGCTGGGCGTCCTTCTGGCCGTACAGGGCCAGGTCGGGGCGGGTGAGGTGGAGCAGCTTGGCGACGACGGTGAGCATGCCGTCGAAGTGGCCGGGGCGGGAGGCGCCCTCCAGGCGTTCGCCCATGGGGCCCGCCGTGACGCGGACCTGGGGCTCGCCGCCCGGGTAGACCTCCTCGACGGACGGGGCGAAGACGGCGTCCGCGCCCGCCTGCTCGGCGATCCTCAGGTCGGCTTCCAGGGTGCGCGGGTAGCGGTCCAGGTCCTCCCCGGCGCCGAACTGGAGCGGGTTGACGAAGACGGTGACGACCACCTCGCCGTCCGGGCCGACGGTCCGCCGGGCCGTGCGGATCAGGGTGGCGTGGCCCTCGTGCAGGGCGCCCATGGTCATCACGACGGCCCGGCGACCGCGACGTACGCGCGCGTGCAGCTCGTCCGCGGTGCGCAGCAGGGTGGTGGTCATCGGGCGTCTCCCTCGGTGCCGTTGATCCCGTCGGTGCCGTCGGTGCCGTCGGTCCGCTCTGTTCCGCCGGCCCCGCCGGTCCCGCCGGTCCCGTCGGCGAGTACCCCGAGCAGGTCCTCGGCGAGTTCGGGCTTGAGCAGCCCGTGGTCCAGGGCGCGGTCGGCCGTCGCCCGGGCCATCGCCACGTAACCGGCCACGGCCTGCGGGGCGTGTGCGCGCAGTTCCACGATGTGCGCGGCGACCGTGCCCGCGTCCCCGCGCGCGACGGGGCCGGTCAGCGCCGCGTCGCCGGAGCGCAGGGCGTTGTCGAGGGCGGCGCCCAGCAGCGGGCCGAGCATCCGGTCGGGGGCCTCGACGCCGGCGGTGCGCAGCAGCTCCAGCGACTGGGCGACCAGGGTGACCAGGTGGTTGGCGCCGAGGGCGAGCGCCGCGTGGTACAGCGGGCGCTTGTCCTCGGCGATCCACTCCGGCTCGCCGCCCATCTCGATGACCAGGGCCTCGGCGGCCAGCCGCAGTTCCTCGGGCGCGGTGACGCCGAAGGAGCAGCCGGCCAGGCGCTGGACGTCCACGGCGGTGCCGGTGAAGGTCATCGCCGGGTGCAGGGCGAGCGGCAGGGCGCCGGCGCGCAGGGCCGGGTCCAGCACCTTGGCGCCGTAGCGCCCGGAGGTGTGCGCGAGGAGCTGGCCCGGCCGCACCGCGCCGGTCTCGGCGAGCCCGGTCACCAGGCCGGGCAGCGCGTCGTCGGGGACGGTCAGCAGCACCAGTTCGGCGTGCTGGAGGACCTCGGCGGGCGTCATGAGCGGCACGTCGGGGAGCAGGGCCGCGGCACGCCGTCTGGAGGCGTCGGAGACCCCGGAGACGGCCACCGGGCGGTGCCCGGCGAGCTGGAGGGACGCGGCCAGCACGGGGCCCACGCGTCCGGCGCCGACGACGCCTACGGTGAGCCGCGCGGGGCGGTCCTTGGGATCTGGCTGTGGGGTTGTGTTCACGCGGCTGCGGCCTTCCCGTTCCAGTCCGCTCGGGGTACCGGACGATTTCTCGTCATGTTAACGCGATCGGTTCCACGGGCGTCCGGTCGTCCACAGGGCGTGGGCTTCCGCACCCGCCCGGCACCCGCCCGCTCCGGGTGCGTGCGCGGCGCGGACGGAAACCCGGGTGCCCCCACCGGCTCCCGCACGGCATGATCCCGGCATGACCGGCACAGAGGAGAACGCGGAACAGGCGGGGACGGCGGAGCCACCGGAGCAGCGGGAGGAACAGCACGGACGCATGCGCGAGCGGCGCGTGGCCGTCCATCGCAGCGCGAAGCGCCTGCTCGCCCGCCCGGGCTACGGCACCACCCTCCGGGAGCGGATCGGCCTGCTCGACGGGGCCGAGGAGCTCTACGACCTCGACGAGCCGTCGGACGTGTACGGCAACGGCATCGTGACGGCGCTGGAGGAGCGGACGGCCGCCCTGCTCGGCCACGAGGCCGCCGCCTTCTTCCCGACCGGCACCATGGCCCAGCAGGTGGCGCTGCGCTGCTGGGCGGGCCGCACCGGCGACCCGGTCGTCGCCCTTCACGGCCTCGGCCACCCCGAGGTGCACGAGCGGAACGCCTTCAGCCGGGTCAGCGGCCTGCGCCCGGTACGGCTGACGAGCGAGCCCCGGCAGCCGACCGCCGACGAGGTGCGCGACTTCGAGGAGCCGTTCGGCGCGCTGATGCTGGAGCTGCCGCTCAGGGACGCCGGCTACCTGCTGCCCACGTGGGACGAGTTGACCGAGGTGGTCGGGGCGGCCCGGGAGCGCGACGCGGTGGTGCACTTCGACGGGGCCCGCCTGTGGGAGACCACCGTGCACTTCGGCCGCCCGCTGGACGAGATCGCGGGCCTCGCGGACAGCGTGTACGTCTCGTTCTACAAGTCCCTCAAGGGCTACGGCGGCGCCGCCCTGGCAGGCCCCCGGACGCTGGTGGAGGAGGCCAGGGCCTGGCGGCACCGGTACGGCGGCACCGTGTTCCAGCAGTTCCCCACGGCCCTGTCGGCGCTGGCCGGCCTGGAGCGCGAGCTGCCCCGGCTGGCGGAGTACGCGAGGCACGCGCGCGTGGTGGCCGCCGCGCTGCGCGAGGGCTTCGCGGCGGCCGGGGTGCCGTGGGCGCGGGTGCACCCCGGGGTGCCCCACACCCACGAGTTCCAGGTCTGGCTGCCGTACGACGCCGACGTGGTCGGGGAGGCCGCGATCCGGCAGGGCGAGGAGACGGGGACGCTGCTCTTCGGCCGGCCCTGGGACGAGTCCGGACCGGGCATCGCCGTCACCGAGGTCGGGGTGGAGGCGGACGGCCTGGAGTGGACGGCCGACGACGTGAAGGCGGCGGTCGCGGACTTCGCCGCGCGGCTGCCCCGCTGACCGGTCGGCCCGGGGCGGTCAAGCGGCGCAGCGCCGCCGCGGGCCCCGCCACCGGCGCAGGGCGCGCCGTACGCGGCCGTGCGCCGGGCGGCCGGCCAGGACCCGGCGGAAGCGGCGGCGGTCGCGCCACGCGCGCACGGCCTGCAGGTCGTGGGTGCCGGGCGCGGGCGGCGCGGGCTCGCCGAGCCGCTGGGCGCGGTGGGTGTCGAGGAGGTACTGCTGCGTGACGCTCATGGCGGATCGCCTCTCAGGGCACGAGGGCTGACGGTTCGGTGGGCGGGCTCCGCGGCTGCTCCGGTGGTCCCGGACTGCTCCGGCGGGCCCGGCGGCGTCGTGCCGATTGACGACGGCGGTCGATCGACGACGGCGTTGTCGGTGGCGGCGTGCACCATGGGGGCATGAGCGTGCGCATCGACATCGCGGGGCTGCGGCCGGAGAGGGTCGCCGTCGTGCCCTCGCCCCTGGCCGAGCTGTGCATGGCGCTGCACGCGCTGTCCGAGCCGGGGCACCATCCGGGGCTCCAGGGCTGGGTGACCGGTGCCGCCGCCCGGCTCGACCCGCACCTGGCCGACCGGATGTGCGAGGCCGACTTCCTGTGGCGGACGACGTTCTCGGACCTGTTCCTGCCCTTCGCCGGCATCCCCGGCCGCGGCACGTTGCCCGGCGCCACCCTCGCCGAGGACCTGGACCTGCTGGACAAGCTGTCGGACGAGCAGTTCGTGGACGCGGCCCTGGAGTTCACCTGCGCCATGCCCTACGGCACCCAGGGCGCCTCCGTGCTCTCGGACGCCGTGGTGCGCCGGCGCGCCCTGGACCTGGCCGCCGCGCGGGGGCCGCAGCAGCTGCGGTTCAGTGAGCGGCTGCTGGCCGACCCGCCCCGGATCCGGGCCTGGCTGCGTCAGTTCCTGCACGACTGCGACGAGGCGTTCTTCGCGGACGCCTGGTCCCGGCTGCGCCACCAGCTCGCGGCCGACGCCCGCCACAAGACGGAGCTGCTGCGGCGCCGGGGCCTGGCCGAGGCGCTGGCCGCGGTGTCCCCGGCGGTGTCGCTGGACGAGGCGGCCGGCGTGATCACGATCGACAAGCTCGGTGACGGCCGTACGGCCACCGGGGACGGCGGTCTGCTGCTCCTGCCCACCAGCTTCGGCTGGCCGCACCTGTCGGTCCTGCACCGGTACGGCTGGCAGCCCGTCCTGCACTACCCGGTCGGCGCCGCCGAGCCGGTCTCCCCGCCGTCCGTCGAGCAGCTCACGCTGCGGATGTCCGCCCTGTCCCACCCGGTGCGGATGCGGATCTGCCGCTACCTGGCCCGCAGCGCGTACACCACGAGCGAGCTGGCGCAGGCGCACGGCATGACGGCCCCGGAGATATCCCGGCACCTGGGCGTGCTGAAGAAGGCGGGCCTGATCACCACGCGCCGCCGCGGGCGGTACGTCCTGCACCAGCTGGACGTGACGGTGGTGGCCCGGCTGGGCAGCGACTTCCTGGAGGGCCTCCTCCGGTAGTCCGGCGCCGGTGGGAAGGGCAGCCGGCGGTGTGTCCCGCGCGCGGGTCCGTGTCTTCCCGGCCCCGAGGAGCCCCTCCCGCCGGTCCACAGCGGCGGGCGCGGCACCCCACCGGTGCCGCGCCCGCGCTCAGCCGTGTCCGCCGGCCCGCACCAGCCCGGTCTCGTAGGCCAGGACCACGACCTGCACCCGGTCGCGCAGGCCGAGCTTGGTCAGGATGCGGCCGACGTGCGTCTTCACGGTCGCCTCGGACAGCACCAGCCGGGTCGCGATCTCCCGGTTGGACAGGCCCTGCGCGACCAGCACCATCACCTCGCGTTCGCGCTCGGTGAGCCGCTGGAGCTCCGCGTGCCGGGGCTCCTGGCCGGCGGCCGGCAGCATCGGGGCGAACCGGTCGAGGAGCCGGCGGGTGGTCGAGGGGGCCACCACCGCGTCGCCGCTGTGCACGGAGCGGATCGCGGCGAGCAGCTCACCGGGCGGCACGTCCTTGAGCATGAAGCCGGAGGCGCCCGCCTTCAGCGCCGAGAAGGCGTACTCGTCCAGGTCGAAGGTGGTCAGGATCAGCACCTTCGGCGCGGCCGGGTCCGCGCAGATCCGGCTGGTGGTCTCCACCCCGTCGAGCTTGGGCATGCGGACGTCCATCAGGACGACGTCGACGGCGGTCGAACGCAGCACCTGGAGTGCCTCGACGCCGTCGCCCGCCTCCGCGACGACCTCCATGTCCGGCTGGGCCGCGAGCACCATCCGGAACCCGGTGCGCAGCAGCACCTGGTCGTCGACGAGCATCACGCGGATCGTCATCGGGGCCTCTTCCGTTCTCCGGCCGGGGTCCCGGCCGGGGTCGTGACAGGTGTCAACGCCGTACGTGCGTACGGGCGCGGAGGTCAGTGTGCGGGTTTCAGCGGCAGCAGCGCACTGATGCGGAACCCTCCGCCGGGCCGCGGACCCGCGTCCAGGGTGCCACCGACCATGCCGATCCGTTCCCGCATGCCGATCAGCCCGTGGCCCTGGCCGTCGAAGCCGCCCTCCTCGTACAGCTCGTGGGGGGCGCCCTTGCCGTCGTCCTCTATGAGCAGGCCCAGCCCGTCGTCGAAGTAGACGAGGCGCACGCTCGCGCCCGCGTTGGGCCCACCGTGCTTGCGGGTGTTGGTGAGCGCCTCCTGCACGATGCGGTAAGCGGTCAGCTCCACGCCGCTGGGCAGCTGCCTGGGGGTGCCCTCCACCCTGAAGTCGACGGGCAGCCCCGAGGTGCGGCACTGCTCGACCAGGTCCTCGATCTGCTGGACGTCGGGCTGCGGGACGTACTCCCCGGCCTCCTGGTGCTCGCCGGTGCGGAGCACGCCGAGCAGGCGGCGCATCTCTGCGAGGGCCTGCCGGCCGGTGGAGGAGATGGTCTCCAGGGCCTTCTTCGCCTGGTCGGGGGCCGCGTCCAGGACGTAGGCGGCGCCGTCGGCCTGCACCACCATGACCGAGACGTTGTGCGCGACGACGTCGTGCAGCTCCCGGGCGATCCGGGCCCGTTCGGCGGCGACCGCGACCTTGGCCTGCGCCTCGCGTTCCTTCTCCAGCCGGGCGTTGCGTTCCTCCAGCTGCGCGAAGTAGGCGCGGCGGGTGCGGATGGAGTCGCCGAGCACCCAGGCGAGGGCGAACGGCACCGCCTGGAAGACCGTTATGGCGATGTTGCCCGCTATGCCGGTGTTCTCGCTGGGCCAGCGCAGCTGCGCGAGGGGCGCGGCGCACAGGCCCGCGGTGAGCGCGGTCCGGGAGGCCCAGCGGGCGCCGGTCGCGGCGACCGTGTAGATGATCACCAGCAGGGCGAAGTCGGCGGACATCGTGGGGATGTCCAGCGCCAGCTGCCCCACTCCGAGGGCGACGGCCAGCAGCAGCATCTTCTCCGGCATGCGCCGGCGCAGCGCGATCACCGCGGACAGCAGCACCACGAACGGGACGACCAGCGCCGTGACGTCCCTCCCGTGGGCCTCCTGCTGCGTGGTCACCGACATCGCGGAGATCCCGAGCAGGAAGAGGGCCCAGAAACAGTCGACCCCGGTCGGGTGTCTGCGGAGGAAGTCGTAGAGGCGCTGCACGTAACCCAGCGTAGGGAAGCGGAATAGGTGCAGGGGTCAACCGGAGGGCCGATCCGCGTCCGGCGCGCGTACTCCGCAAGGTGGAGGCCCCGTTCTCCTGTGCGCCTAGCCTGGGCTTGTGACGGCGAGGACAGCGGGAACAGCGGGGACGGCAGGGGCCGGCGGGACGGACGACGACTGGCGCGGCTGGCGGGAGGCCACGGCGGACGCCCTGTACGGACCGGCGGGGTTCTACCGCCGCTCCGAGGGGCCCGCCGGGCACTTCCGTACGTCGGTGCACGCGTCGCCGCTGTTCGCGGGGGCCGTGGCGCGGCTGCTGTGCCGGGTCGACGAGGCACTGGGCCGGCCGGCGCCGCTCGCCTTCGTGGACATGGCCGCCGGGCAGGGCGAGCTGGTCACCGGTGTGCTGGCCGCGCTGCCCGCGGACGTGGCCGCCCGCACGCGCGCGTACGCCGTCGAGGTCGCCGGCCGCCCCGACGGACTCGACCGGCGGGTCGAGTGGCTGGCCGAGCCGCCGCGCGGGGTGACGGGGCTGCTGTTCGCCAACGAGTGGCTGGACAACGTGCCGGTGGACGTGGCGGAGGTGGACGCCGACGGCGTGGCGCGGCGGGTGCTCGTGCGGGGCGACGGGACGGAGCGGCTCGGGGAGCCGGTGGGCGGGGCGGACGCCGAGTGGCTGGCGCGCTGGTGGCCGCTGCCGGGCGAGGAGGGGCGGCGGGCCGAGATCGGGCTCCCCCGGGACACCGCGTGGGCGTCCGCCGTCTCCACGCTCGAACGGGGACTGGCCGTCGCCGCCGACTACGCCCACACGCTGGAGGCCCGCCCGCCCTTCGGGACGCTCACCGGCTTCCGGGAGGGCCGGGAGACGGCACCGGTACCGGACGGCACGTGCGACATCACGGCCCACGTCGCCCTGGACGCGTGCGCGACGGCCGGCGCGCGGCTGCTCCCCCAGCGCGACGCCCTGCGCGTCCTCGGTGTCGTGGGCGCGCGCCCCCCGCTCGCGCTCGCCTCCACCGACCCGGCGGCGTACGTGCGCGCCCTCGCGAGCGCCTCCGAGGCGGCCGAGCTGACCGCGTCCGGCGGGCTCGGCGACTTCCTGTGGCTGCTCCGGCCGGTCGGGTCCGTCGACGCCGCGCGGCTACTTGTCGATGTCCCCGACGACGAAGAACAGTGACCCCAGGATCGCCACCATGTCCGCGACCAGCGTCCCGGGCAGCAGCTCCGTCAGCGCCTGGATGTTGTTGTACGAGGCGGACCGCAGCTTCAGCCGGTACGGGGTCTTCTCACCCTTGCTGACCAGGTAGTAGCCGTTGATGCCGAGCGGGTTCTCGGTCCACGCGTACGTGTGGCCCTCGGGCGCCTTCAGCACCTTGGGGAGCCGCTGGTTGACCGGCCCGGGCTCCAGCTCGCCCAGCCGGTCCAGGCAGGCGTCGGCGAGGTCGAGGGCGTTGTGCGTCTGCTCCAGGAGGCACTCGAAGCGGGCGAGGCAGTCGCCCTCGGCGCGGGTGACGACCTTCAGGGTGTCCTGGAGCTCGCCGTAGGCGAGGTACGGCTCGTCGCGGCGCAGGTCGAAGTCGACGCCGGAGGCGCGCGCGATCGGACCGCTGACGCCGTACGCGTGCACGGCCTCGGCGCTCAGGACGCCCACGCCCCGGGTCCGTCCCCGGAAGATCTCGTTGCCGAGCACCAGGTCGTCGAAGACGTCCATGCGCGAGCGCACGGCGGCCACGGCACCGCGCGCGCGTGCGGCCCAGCCGGACGGCAGGTCCTCCTTGAGGCCGCCGACGCGGTTGAACATGTAGTGCATGCGCCCGCCGGAGACCTCCTCCATGACGTTCTGGAGGATCTCGCGCTCCCGGAAGGCGTAGAACACCGGGGTGATGCCGCCCAGCTCCAGCGGGTACGACCCGAGGAACATCAGGTGGTTGAGCACCCGGTTCAGCTCCGCGAGCAGCGTCCGCGTCCACACCGCGCGCGGGGGGACCTCCATGCCGAGCATGCGCTCCACGGCGAGAACGACGCCCAGCTCGTTGGAGAACGCGGACAGCCAGTCGTGCCGGTTGGCCAGCACGATGATCTGCCGGTAGTCACGCGCCTCGAACAGCTTCTCCGCGCCGCGGTGCATGTAGCCGATCACGGGCTCCGCGCTCGTGATGCGCTCGCCGTCCAGGACGAGCCGCAGCCGCAGCACGCCGTGCGTGGACGGGTGCTGGGGGCCGATGTTGAGCACCATGTCGGTGCTCTCCGCGGCACCGCCGATACCGACCGTGGTCTCCGTCGTAGGAGTCATGCGCACAGTCTCCCCTACGTACGCTGGCCCCATGGAGACGGGGAGCCCTGACGACACGGGCACGGCGGGGGCGGCGGGGGCCGGTCCCGGGGCGGCGGCCGAGGCGGGCACGACGGCGAGCGAACCGGTGTGGACCGGGCTGCCGCCGGGGCTGCTGCGGATGCGGCGTCTGTTGCTGGTGGTGTGGACGGGGCTGCTCGCCCTGGCCGCCGGACTCGTGCCCGGGCTGCTGGCGGGGCCCGCCTGGGCCGCCTTCGCGCTGCTGCCGCTGGCCGTGCTGGTCGGGGGCTGGGTGGTGCTGGAGCGCAACTGGCGCTCCTGGCGGTACGCCGAGCGCGCCGACGACCTGCTGATCAGCCGGGGCGTGCTGTGGCGGGAGGAGACCGTCGTGCCGTACGGCCGGATGCAACTGGTCGAGGTGACCTCCGGGCCCGTCGGGCGGTACTTCGGGCTGGCCGGCGTGCAGCTGCACACGGCCGCCGCCGCGACCGACGCGTCCATCCCGGGCCTGGACCCGGCCGAGGCGGAACGGCTGCGCGACCGGCTCACCGAGCTGGGCGAGGCCCGATCGGCGGGGCTGTGAGCACCACGGGTGCCGACGGAGCGGTGACCGAGCGCCGGCTGCACCCCGTCACCCCGCTGCGGCGGGCCTGGGCGCCGGTCGCCGTGATCGCCGGGTGGGCCGTGCACGACCCCGACCAGGCACAGCGCCAGCTGACCAGGCTGACCACGGCCACACTGCTGACCGGCCTCGCCGTGCTGATCCCCGCCGCCGCCCTGTACGGCTTCCTGACCTGGTGGTTCACCCACTTCGCGGTGACGGACGCCGAGCTGCGCATCCGTACCGGCCTGCTGTTTAGGCGCACGGCGCACATCCGGCTCGAACGCATCCAGGCCATCGACGTCACCCAGCCGCTGCTGGCCCGCGTCGCGGGGGTCGCCAAGCTGAGGCTGGACGTCATCGGGACCGACAAGAAGGACGAGCTGGCCTTCCTGGGCGTCGCCGAGGCGCGTGCGCTGCGGGCCGAGCTGCTCGCGCGCGCGGCGGGCTTCGCGCCCGGGACGGCGCACGAGGTCGGCGAGGCACCGTCCCGGCACCTGCTGCGCGTGCCGCCCGGCGTCCTCGCCGTCTCCCTGCTGCTGACCGGCGCGACCTGGGGCACGCTGGCCGCCGCCGTGGCCGTGCCGGCACTGCTGTGGCCGGCCACCCACAGCCTGTGGACGGTCCTGGCGACCGCCCTGCCGCTGGCGGGCGCGGCCGGTGCGAGGAGCGTGGGGCGGTTCGTCGGGGAGTACGACTGGACGGTGGCCGAGTCGCCGGACGGGCTGCGCATCGACCACGGGCTGCTGGACCGGGCCCACGAGACGGTGCCGCCGGGCCGGGTGCAGACGGTGCGGATCGTGGAACCGCTGCTGTGGCGGCGGCGGGGCTGGGTCCGGGTCGAGCTGGACGTGGCCGGGTCGTCGAACTCCGTGCTGCTGCCGGTCGCCCCGCGCGGGATCGCCGAGGCGGTGGTGGCACGCGTGCTGCCCGGGGTGACCGTGCCGGCGGCGCTGTCGCGTCCGCCGCGGCGCTCCCGGTGGTGCCTGCCGCTGTGGTGGCGCGGCCACGGGCTGGCCGTCACCGACGCGGTGTTCGCCGCCCGCCGCGGGCTGCTGCGGCGGAGCCTGGCGCTGGTGCCGCACGCCAAGGTCCAGAGCGTCCGCCTCGCCCAGGGCCCGTGGCAGCGGGCCCGGCGGGTCGCCGACGTGCGGGTGGACACGGGGGCGAACAAGACCGTGACCGCGCGGCTGCGGGACGCCGACGAGGCGGCAAAGCTGCTGCGCGGCCAGGCGGAACGGTCCCGCACGGGGCGCCGGGAGGCGCCGCCGGACCGGTGGATGGCCTGACGGCGTCCACCGGCTCCGCGCGGTCAGGACGCCGCGCTGCGCAGCCCCTGTACGTCGATCTGCTCGGTCTCGTCGTGGGCGGTCAGGTCGATCACCTGGCCCACGTCCCGGGACTCCTCGCCGGCCGGCTTGAAGGCGGCCTCCCTCTCGGCCTTGTGGAGGGCGAGGGCCTCCTGGCCGACGACGTCGGCGAGGTCCTCGTTCTGGACGGCCTCCAGGGCGGCGGGCGACGCCGTCGCGTCCTTGCCGTTCTTCGTGCCGAAGAAGTCGAAGCCGCCCTCGACCACCGGGCGCCGCGCGGGAGCGGCCGGCACGACGGCCACCGCGGTCGGCACCGTGTGGTGCCCGGCGGGCTGTCGCGCGGACTGCCGGCCGGCCGACTGCTCGGGCTGTCCCGCGGACTCGTCGGGCCGGTCACCGGCCCGGCCCGGCGCGGTGGTGGGCGCGGCCTCGTGCCCGCCGGCCGCCTCGGGCCGCCCCTGGGCCCCGTCCTCCGGCGCGGCCTCGGCCGCCGCGGCGGTCTCGCCGCCGCCGTTGCCGCCGCCGCCGTCGCCGTCGTCGCCACCGCTGCCGTCGTCGCCGTCGGCGGCGGGCTCACGGTCCTCACCGGCGGGCGCCTCGTCGCCGAACCGCGCCAGGGCGGCGCTCGCCCTCAGGAACAGCCGGGAACCGGACGGAGAGAAGACGGCAGGCGTCTCGGGCGCCTCCCCGGCGGCCTCCGGGCTCCCGGCCTCCGGCGGACGCGTCTCCTCCGCCGGCGCCGGCCGGGCCGCGGGCAGCGCGGGTGTCGACGGCGCGGCCTCGAGCTCCAGCAGACGACGGCCCTCCAGCGCGCTGGCGCGCTCGGTCTCCGCGGTGGCGTACCGG
Source organism: Streptomyces sp. NPDC029152 (assembly GCF_055564355.1). Taxonomy (NCBI): domain Bacteria; kingdom Bacillati; phylum Actinomycetota; class Actinomycetes; order Kitasatosporales; family Streptomycetaceae; genus Streptomyces; species Streptomyces sp. NPDC029152. Next base: position 61,124 of record NZ_JBVHWR010000003.1, read on the forward strand.
CGCAGCAGGGAGGCGTGTTCGTTGCGCAGCCCCGCCAGCTCCGTGCGCTTGGCGCGCAGCCGGTGCTCCAGCTTCATGCGCAGCTCGCGCGACTCCTCCAGGTCGGACTCCAGTTCGGCGACCCGCTCCTCGTGACGCCACTCGTCGCTCGCACGCGCGCGCGTGAGGTCGGCGACGCGCTTGCCCGCCTGCGCGTCCCAGTGACGCATGACGACCGCGCCGACGACCGTCGTCACCGCGGCGGCCGCCGCGAGCGCGCGGAGGACCACCGCCTCGCTGAACACCCAGGGGCCGACCGCGCAGATGACGGAGACGCCTGCGATCGCCGACGGAGGAAGCAGCCTGTGCAGAGGCGGGGAATGACGGTGACGTCCACGTGGCATGGCCAGAAACTTACCGCGCGTAGGCGAATCTTGGCGCCCGGCCCCGTAAAAACACGGCCGTCTCCCCTGTGTTCACACGGCATCAGGATTCCGCCTGCCCACCGGCAGCCGAATTAAAACAAGATCATTTTCGGGAAATCCCGCCCACCGGCCGGCGGCCGCGCGTCAGCGGCCGTCCAGCCGCCCGCTGAGCCACTGCAGCGTCGCGGGGATCTCGCGCCGCCAGGTATTGAAGTTGTGCCCGCCGCTTTCGAGGATGATCGACGAGATCCGCGTCGGCTTCTTCTCCTTCACCCGCTCTATGAACTTCAGCGTGTCCTTGTAGTTCGTCTCGCCGGACTTGCTGCTGGTGACGAGCAGCGAAGTCGCGGGCGCGGGCGTGTTCTCGAGGCACCACCAGAGGTCGGCCCGGTTCCGCAGTCCCTCGTCGCCGTGGAAGAGATCGCCCGTGGTCGGGTCGCTGGGGGCGTCGTAGTACGCGGACAGGCCGGCGCCGGCGGCGTAGACGCCGGGATGGTGCAGGGCGAGCTTCAGCGCGCAGTAGCCCCCGGTCGAGTTCCCGACGATGCCCCAGCTGCCCGCTCCCCGGCCCACCCGGTACCGGGTGAGGACGGCCTCGGGGAGGTCCTTGGCGAAGAACGACTCCGTCCGCGGCCCGCCCGGCACGTCCACGCACTCCGTGTCGCGCGGCGGTGCCACCGTGGGCCGCAGCATCACCAGCACCATCGGCTGCATGCGGCCGTCCCTGGCCAGGTCCAGCGCCGTGCGCGGATACCGGAGCTTGCTCACCAGCGCCTCGGTCGTCCCCGGGTAGCCGGTCAGGACGACGGCCGCGGGGAAGGTGCGGGCGCGGTAGCGCGGCTGGAAGTACTCCGGGGGCAGGTACACCTCCGCGGGCGTCGCGATGCGCGTCGTACGGCCGACGATCCTGACGCTCTGGATCCGGCCGCCGATCTCCGGCCGGGCCCCGCCCGCCTGCCCCACCCGCCGCTCGCCGACCACCCGGAGCGGGCCGCCGGCGCCCGCCGAGTGGTCGACCACCACGCCCTGCCCGGTCTCCCGCCCGAACAGGTCGGCCCAGCTCGCGTAGAACCCGAAGGACTGGTTGGCGGCGAGCGCGACCGCGGCGAAGACCGCCAGCTGGGTGCCGAGCAGCAGGCCCGTCCTGCCTATGACGGCACGCCAGTTCCGCCCGGCCAGACGTGGCCACAGCCACACCGTGCCGACGAACAGCAGCACGCCGGACAGGACCGCCAGCGCCAGCACCTTGTTGCTTGTCAGACCCATGCCTTGCTACCTGCCTACGCTTTCCCACGCGGTGCCCGACCCCCCGTCGGGTTCGCGAGGGGCTGCCCCCGTAACTTTCCCCGGCCTTTGACACGGCTTTGGGGAAGGGAGTGAACCTCTCTCCCCGAGACACCGTCCTAGAGGGCGCAATGTCGCCGGATGCCCGAAACGGGCCCGGATCCACGGTCTCTCGCAGAACTACGGGTGCGATGTCTGTCAGGACAGATGAGGAAATGTCGGGTGCGGTTCCGAAGCTCGCCTCCCAGGCCGCCGGCCCCACGCGCGCAGGCCGGGTGCTGCGCGGCCCGCGTCCGGAGGCCGTGCCCGTCCTCGTCGGCAGAGCCTGCACCCTGGTCGGCCTGCTGAACATCGCCGCGGGCGTCTTCCCCCGCTTCCGGCACAGCCGTATGCACGCCGTCGCCGAGGTGCTGCCCGGCACGTTCGGCCCGTTCGCCGCGGCGCTCTCGCTCAGCACGGGCGTCCTGCTCCTGCTGCTCGCGCACGGACTCAAGCGCCGCAAGCGCCGGGCCTGGCGGGCCGCCGTGGCCCTGCTGCCGCTGGGCGCCGTCGCACAGCTCACCTACCGTCACTCCCTCGTCGGGGTGCTCATCTCCCTGGCGCTGCTCGCCCCGTTGCTGCGCCACCGCGGCCAGTTCGCGGCGCTGCCCGACCCGCGCAGCCGCTGGAAGGCGCTCGCCAACTTCGTCCTCATGGGCGCCGGTTCCCTCGCCCTCGGGCTGGTCATCGTCAGCGCCCACCCGAACCGCATGGTCGGCGACCCGAGCCTGGCCGACCGCATAGCGCACGTGCTGTACGGCCTGTTCGGCTTCGAGGGTCCGGTCGACTACCGGGGCAACACGTCCTGGACGGTCGCCTTCTCCCTCGGCGCCCTCGGCCTGCTCACCGCCGTCACCACCATCTACCTGGCCTTCCGCCCCGAACACCCGGCCGCGCGCCTGACGGAGGAGGACGAGACGCGCCTGCGCGCCCTGCTGGCCAAGCACGGCAGCCGCGACTCCCTCGGTCACTTCGCGCTGCGCCGTGACAAGGCCGTCGTCTTCTCCCCCAGCGGCAAGGCCGCCGTCACCTACCGCGTCGTCTCCGGCGTGATGCTCGCCAGCGGCGACCCGATCGGTGACGTCGAGGCCTGGCCGGGCGCCATCGAACGCTTCATGGACGAGGCCCGCGCCCACTCCTGGACGCCCGCCGTCATGGGCTGCTCCGAGACCGGCGGCGAGGTGTGGACCCGCGAGACCGGGCTCGACGCCCTGGAACTGGGTGACGAGGCGGTGGTGGACGTCGCGGATTTCTCCCTCGCCGGCCGCGCGATGCGCAACGTGCGCCAGATGGTCAAGCGCATCGAGCGGGCCGGTTACGAGACCCGGGTACGGCGCGTGGCTGACCTCGGCGACACCGAGCTGGACCGGATCCGCCGGGCCGCCGACGACTGGCGCGGCACGGACACCGAACGCGGCTTCTCGATGGCCCTCGGCCGCATCGGCGACCCGGCCGACGGCGACTGCCTGATCGCGACCGCGCACAAGCAGGAGGCCGAGCCCGGCGAGTACGGCGACCTCAAGGCGATCCTGCACTTCGTGCCGTGGGGCACCGACGGCGTCTCCCTCGACCTGATGCGCCGCGACCGCTCGGCCGACCCGGGCATGAACGAACTGCTGATCGTGGCCGCGCTCCAGGCCGCCCCGAAGCTGGGCATCGCGCGGATGTCCCTGAACTTCGCCATGTTCCGCGCGGCGCTCGCACGCGGCGAGAAGATCGGCGCGGGGCCGGTGCTGCGGGCGTGGCGCGGGCTGCTGGTGTTCCTCTCGCGCTGGTTCCAGATCGAGTCCCTGTACAAGTTCAACGCCAAGTTCCAGCCCCGCTGGGAGCCGCGCTTCGTCGTCTACCGCGCGTCGGCCGACCTGCCCCGCATCGGCTTCGCCGCCATGCAGGCGGAGGGCTTCGTCACGTTCACGCCACCGCTCCCCCGCTTCCTGCGACGGCGGACGGCCGGTCGGCGGCCGTGCGTGCACGGGGTGACGGAGCGGGAGGCGCGGGCTGCGTGACAGGTGCGTGCCCGGCGCGGGGGTGGACGCGGGGTGGGTTCGCGCGGCCGGCGCTTTCGGGGTGCCTCCCCCACTCTCGGCTTCGCTCGAGCGGGGGGACCCCCACCGCCCACCCGTGCCGCCCTGGGGGCACCTCCCAGGCCGTTCAGGCACTGGGGGAGGCACGACTGCCCGCAGCTACGGCGGCACGGCGACCGCCCGCAGCCGGGACGGCGGCGCACGACGGCTGCCCGCAGCTGAGTGGGGACGGCGGGGGAGCCGCGTACGGCGGGAAGGGGACGTGTCGGGGGGTGTCCGCCCGCAGCGGTTGGCGCGTCAACGCCCCGTCTGCTGGTCAGTACCCGATTCCGCGCCGTTCCGAGGACGGACACCCCCCGACGCGGCCCCGACCCACCACCGGACCCAAGGCGCTATCCGCACCCCCACCGAACCCGCACAGGCGCCGCAGGCATCCGCGCACCCCCACCGGAGCCGCACCGGCCGCCGCAGGCACCCCGCACCCCCACCGAACCCGCACGGGCCGCCGCAGGCACCCCGCACCACCGCCGGAGGCCCTCGCAGGCACACGCCCCACCACCGCCGGAGGCCTCCCCTGGGCCTACGCTGAACACATGAGCAAGCAGACCGGCCGCCCCCGCCACCTGGCGGGACTGACCGCATGGGACCGCTGTGCGGTCATGGGGGTCGTCAATGTGACCCCCGACTCCTTCTCCGACGGCGGTCGCTTCTTCGACACCACGGCCGCCATCAAGCACGGCCTCGACCTCGTCGCCCAGGGCGCCGACCTGGTGGACGTCGGCGGCGAGTCGACCCGCCCCGGCGCGACCCGCGTCGACGAGGACGAGGAACTCCGCCGAGTCGTCCCGGTCGTGCGCGGCCTGGCCTCCGAGGGTGTCACGATCTCCGTCGACACGATGCGCGCCCAGGTGGCCGAACAGGCCCTCGCCGCCGGCGCCGCCCTCGTCAACGACGTCAGCGGCGGCCTCGCCGACCCCCGGATGATCCCGGTCGTGGCCGACGCCGACGCCCCCTTCGTCGTCATGCACTGGCGCGGCTTCCTGGAGGGCGGCAACGTCCGCGGCACCTACACGGACGTCGTCACCGAGGTCGTCGACGAGCTCCGCGCGCGCGTGGAGGCGGTCCTGGAGGGCGGCATCGCCCCCGACCGCATCGTCGTCGACCCCGGCCTCGGCTTCTCCAAGGACGCCGAGCACGACCTCGTCCTCCTCGCCCACCTCGACCGCCTGCTCGCCCTCGGCCACCCCCTGCTCGTCGCCGCCTCCCGCAAACGCTTCCTCGGCCGTGTCCTCGCCGGCCCGCAGGCCGCCCCGCCGCCCGCGCGCGAGCGCGACGCGGCCACCGCCGCCGTCTCCGCGCTCGCGGCGCACGCCGGCGCGTGGGCGGTGCGCGTGCACGAGGTACGCGCGACGGCGGACGCGGTACGGGTCGCACGCGCGGTGGCGGGAGCACGGACCGCGGTCCCGGCGGAGGCACCGGCGCCGAAGCCGCGCCCGCGGACGGCACCGGAGACGTCGTCGGACAGAGGCGGCCCGGAAGGAGCCCGGTGAACGCCCCTCACATCGACGTCGAAGAGGTCGAGGCCACCAACACCGCCTTCTACGAGGCCCTCGAGCAGGGTGACTTCGAGAAGGTGTCGGAGCTCTGGCTCACCCCGTCCGACCTGGGCATCGACGAGAGCTACCACGACCCGGCGGACGCCGGCGTGGTCTCCTGCGTACATCCCGGCTGGCCGGTGCTCACCGGCCGCGGCGAGGTCCTGCGGTCGTACGCGCTGATCATGGCGAACACCGACTACATCCAGTTCTTCCTCACCGACGTGCACGTCTCCGTCACCGGCGACACCGCCCTGGTGACCTGCACGGAGAACATCCTCAGCGGCGGCCCCGCCCCCGAGGGCGACGACGAGCTCGGACCGCTCGTCGGCCAGCTCGTGGTCGCCACCAACGCGTACCGCCGCACGCCCTCGGGCTGGAAACTCTGGTCGCACCACGCCTCGCCGGTCCTGGCGGAGAACGACGACGAGAACGGCGGGGACACGACCCCCTGAGCCGACGGGAGGCGAGAAGTGGCGGGAATCACTGACCGCCGGGCACGGACGGCCACCACCCCGTGAGCCACCGGGTTCGCCAGGGCAAACGTACGGTGAAACCTCCGGACGTCCCCCCGGACCCGCGCCACCCGTGGCCCGGCGATGTCAGCGCCCGCGGGTAGATTCGACTGAGGCCGGCGCACCGCCCGCACGTGGTGCGCACCGGCCGTGACCGACGACTGCAGGAGTGATTCGTGTGGATCGTGTCGCGCTGCGCGGCCTGAAGGCCCGCGGGTACCACGGTGTGTTCCCCAAGGAGCGCGAGGAGGGCCAGACCTTCCTCGTGGACATCGTCCTGGGCCTGGACACCCGACCGGCCGCGGCCGACGACGACCTGACGAAGACCGTGCACTACGGCGTCGTGGCCGAGGAGGTCGTGGCCGCCGTCGAGGGCGAGCCCGTCAACCTGGTCGAGACCCTCGCCGAGCGCATCGCCCAGGTCTGCCTGAAGCACGAGGGGGTCGAGGAGGTCGAGGTCTGCGTCCACAAGCCGGACGCGCCGATCACGGTGCCCTTCGACGACGTGACCGTCACCATCATCCGGAGCCGTGTATGAGTGTCCCGTTCACCGACGGTCCCAGCGACCCGACCGTCCAGCCGGTGCCCGCGTCCGTCGTCGAGAGGGTGGACGCCGCCGACAGCACGCTGTCCAACCCCAAACGCGCCGTGATCGCCCTCGGCGCCAACCTCGGCAACCGCCTGGAGACCCTCCAGGGCGCCATCGACGCGCTGGAGGAGACCCCGGGCGTGCGGATCAAGGGCGTCTCTCCGGTGTACGAGACCGAGCCGTGGGGCGTCGAGCCCGGCACCCAGCCGTCGTACTTCAACGCGGTCGTGGTCCTGAAGACCACCCTGCCCCCGTCCTCCCTCCTGGAGCGGGCGCACGCCGTCGAGGAGGCCTTCCACCGTGTCCGGGACGAGCGCTGGGGCCCGCGCACCCTCGACGTCGACATCGTCGCCTACGCCGACGTGGTCTCCGACGACCCGCACCTGACCCTGCCCCACCCGCGCGCCCACCAGCGCGCCTTCGTCCTCGCCCCGTGGCACGACCTGGACCCCGAGGCCCAGCTGCCCGGCCACGGCCCGGTCGCCGGCCTGCTGGACGCGGTGACACGCGAAGGCGTCGCGCCCCGGCCCGACCTGGAACTCCACCTGCCCGAGTAGTCGTTAAGGTCGAGACGACCGAAGTCCGCCGCCGGACGCCCACCGTCCGGGCGTGCGGCAGCCGGCGCCTGAGCCGGACATCCGGGGGAGCGAAGGGGCACCGTGAAAGAGTTGCGCATCAGGATGCTGGCCGGCGTGTTCGTCGTGGCCGGAGTCCTGTCCTGGGCGGGCGCCCGCCTGTGGAACTCGATCGGGACCCTCCCGAGCGTCCCTCTCGCCGCCCCCATCGTGCTCGCGCTGATCGCCGTGATCCTGCTGGCCACGGCGCTCTCGATCCGCTCCCGGCTGAAGGCCCAGCGGGACCGCGTCCCCGGCGCCAAGGGCGTCGACCCGCTGATGGCGGCCCGCTCGGTCGTCTTCGGCCAGGCCAGCGCCCTCGTGGCCGCCCTCGTGGCCGGCATGTACGGCGGCACGGGCGTCTTCCTGCTGGAGTACCTCGACATCCCCGCCCGCCGCGACCAGGCCGTCTACGCCGGCTTCTCGGTCCTCACCGGCATCGGCGTCATAGCGTCCGCCGTCTTCCTCGAGCGGGTCTGCAAGCTCCCGGACGACGAGGACGACAACTCGGGCACGGCCTCGACGACCTGACCGTCACGGCCCCGGCGGACCCGGATCGCGCCGGGGTCAGCCCGCCATGATCAGGCTCATCGCCTCGTTGCGGGTGGCGAGGTCGCGCAGCTGGCCGCGCACCGCCGAGGTGATGGTCTTCGCGCCGGGCTTGCGGATGCCCCGCATCGACATGCACATGTGCTCGCACTCGATGACGACGATCACGCCGCGCGGTTCCAGGATCTCCATCAGGGAGTCCGCGATCTGCGTGGTGAGACGTTCCTGCACCTGCGGTCGGCGGGCGTAGACGTCCACGAGGCGGGCGAGCTTGGACAGTCCGGTGATCTTCCCGCTGGCGGACGGGATGTACCCGACGTGAGCGACACCGCGGAAGGGGACCAGGTGGTGCTCACACGTGCTGAACACCTCGATGTCCTTCACCAGGACCATCTCGTCGTGACCGAGGTCGAAGGTCGTCGTCAGGACGTCCTGCGGCTCCTGCCAGAGCCCGGCGAATATCTCCCGGTACGCCCGCGCCACCCGCGCCGGCGTCTCCCTCAGACCCTCGCGGTCCGGGTCCTCGCCGACCGCGATCAGCAGTTCGCGCACGGCGTTCTCGGCTCGCTTCTCGTCGAACTCGCCGATCGGTTCCTGGCCGTCCAGCGTCACGGGGTCGGTCATCTGGTGCCTCGTTCCTGTCTTCTCGCGTGCCGGCATACGGAAATGCCGCGCCCCCCAAGGCTAGAACCTGGGGGGCGCGGCATACATTCCGGGCCCGGTGGGCCGCGGGGAGGGCCTCGGTCAGCTCTCCGGGCGGTCCTCCGGGGCTCGTTCCGGTGCCGGGGCGGGCTCC
>NZ_JBVHWR010000003.1:69630-327306 GCF_055564355.1 Streptomyces sp. NPDC029152
GCCGGCATACATTCCGGGCCCGGTGGGCCGCGGGGAGGGCCTCGGTCAGCTCTCCGGGCGGTCCTCCGGGGCTCGTTCCGGTGCCGGGGCGGGCTCCGTGGTGGTGCTCTTGACGGTGGAGATCGCCGCCGTCGCACCGTTCGCCCCGTTCGTCAGCGCGAGCTCCTTGGGGGAGAGCACCGGCGGGCGGGTCGAGGGGGTGCGGCGGGAGGAACCGGTCCAGGCGGGCCGGGGCGGACGCTTGACGATCGGGGCGAAGATCTCGGCGATCTCCTCCTTGCCGAGCGTCTCCTTCTCCAGCAGGGCGAGGACGAGGTTGTCGAGGACGTCGCGGTTCTCGACCAGGATCTCCCAGGCCTCGTTGTGCGCCGTCTCGATGAGCTTCTTGACCTCTTCGTCGACCAGCGCGGCGACCTCTTCCGAGTAGTCGCGCTGGTGCGCCATCTCACGGCCGAGGAAGGGCTCGGTGTTGTCGCCGCCGAACTTGATCGCGCCGAGACGCTCGGTCATGCCGTACTGCGTGACCATCGCGCGGGCCACGCCGGTGGCCTTCTCGATGTCGTTGGCGGCACCGGTCGTCGGGTCGTGGAAGACCAGTTCCTCGGCCGCGCGGCCGCCCAGCATGTAGGCGAGCTGGTCGAGCATCTCGTTGCGCGTGGTCGAGTACTTGTCCTCGTCCGGGAGCACCATCGTGTAGCCGAGGGCGCGGCCGCGGGAGAGGATCGTGATCTTGTGGACCGGGTCGGAGTTCGGCGAGGCCGCCGCGACCAGGGCGTGACCGCCCTCGTGGTACGCGGTGATCTTCTTCTCCTTGTCCGACATGATCCGGGTCCGCTTCTGCGGGCCCGCGACCACGCGGTCGATCGCCTCGTCCAGCATGTGGTTGTCGATCAGCTTCTGGTCGCTGCGGGCCGTCAGCAGCGCGGCCTCGTTCAGCACGTTGGCCAGATCGGCACCGGTCATGCCGGGCGTGCGGCGGGCGACGGCCGACAGGTCGACGTCCGGGGCGACCGGCTTGCCCTTCTGGTGGACCTTGAGGATCTCCAGACGGCCCTGCATGTCCGGCCGGTCGACGGCGATCTGCCGGTCGAAGCGGCCGGGGCGCAGCAGCGCCGGGTCGAGGATGTCGGGCCGGTTCGTCGCGGCGATGAGGATCACGCCGCCCTTGACGTCGAAGCCGTCCATCTCGACGAGCAGCTGGTTCAGCGTCTGCTCGCGCTCGTCGTGACCGCCGCCGAGGCCGGCGCCGCGGTGGCGGCCGACCGCGTCGATCTCGTCGACGAAGACGATGGCCGGGGCGTTCGCCTTGGCCTGCTCGAACAGGTCACGCACTCGGGAGGCACCGACACCGACGAACATCTCGACGAAGTCGGAACCGGAGATCGAGTAGAACGGCACGCCCGCCTCGCCCGCGACGGCGCGCGCGAGCAGGGTCTTGCCGGTGCCGGGAGGCCCGTAGAGCAGGACGCCCTTGGGGATCTTGGCGCCGACGGCCTGGAACTTCGCCGGCTCCTGGAGGAACTCCTTGATCTCGTGGAGTTCCTCGACCGCCTCGTCCGAGCCGGCGACGTCGGCGAACGTCGTCTTGGGGGTGTCCTTGGTGATGAGCTTCGCCTTGGACTTCCCGAAGTTCATGACCCGGGAGCCGCCGCCCTGCATCTGGTTCATCAGGAACAGGAAGACGACCACGATCAGGACGAACGGCAGCAGGGACAGCAGGATGCCGACGAACGCGTTCTGCTTGGACGGCGACACGGTGTAGCCGTCGGGGATCTGCTTGTCCTGGTACTTGTTCTGCAGGGTGCCGGCGATGGTCACGCCCTGGTCGCCGATGTAGCTCGCCTGGATCTTCGAGCTGCCCTTGATCTTCTCGCCGTCCTTGAGCTGGACCTTGATGATCTGCTCGTCACCGGTGGTCAGCTTGGCCGACTCGACCTTGTTGTCGTTGATCGCCTGGACGACCTGGCCAGTGTCCACCGTCTTGTAGCCGCCGGACGAGCCGACGACCTGCATCAACACGACCACGGCAAGGACGGCCAGCACGATCCACATGACCGGCCCACGGAAGTATCGCTTCACGTCCATCCACACGGAGCGGTGCCGCCCCGTCCCTCCTGCCATAGTGAGTTTGATAAGACAGTTCTTCTGACGGTACCCCAGCCTGGTGGCCCGAAGCCGCACAGGACGGCCGACGTCCCGTCTGCATGCTCCAACGGCGCGCGGGCCCCCGGGGTTCCCGTTCCGCCCTACGGGGCTGTGCTAGCCACCGTAGACGTGGGGCGCGAGCGTACCGACGAACGGCAGGTTCCGGTACTTCTCGGCGTAGTCGAGTCCGTAGCCGACGACGAACTCGTTGGGGATGTCGAAGCCGACCCACTCCACGTCGATGGCCACCTTGGCGGCGTCGGGCTTGCGCAGCAGCGTGCACACCTTGAGGGAGGCGGGCTCGCGCGAGCCGAGGTTGGAGATCAGCCAGGACAGGGTCAGGCCGGAGTCGATGATGTCCTCGACGATCAGGACGTGCCTGCCCTTGATGTCGGTGTCGAGGTCCTTGAGGATCCGCACCACCCCGGAGGACTGGGTGCCCGCGCCGTACGAGGACACCGCCATCCAGTCCATGGTGACGGGGGTGGACAGCGACCGGGCGAGGTCGGCCATGACCATCACGGCGCCCTTGAGGACACCGACGATGAGCAGGTCCTTGCCCTCGTACTCCGCGTCGATCTTCGCGGCCAGTTCGGCCAGCTTCGCGTCGATCTCTTCCTTGGTGATGAGCACCTTCTCGAGGTCGGCACCCATGTCGTTCGCGTCCACCCGCATCACTTTCGGTCGTCCCACCGGCCACTCCGGATCACCCCGGTGACCCGGTCGGGTCGGTGGGAGGATCCGGATTCAGCCTTGCCGAATCACCAGTCTGCCACCCTGGCGCCGGGCGACGACTTTGCCGGGGAGGTTGATGGCCCCCTGGCCGCGCCAGCCGGTGATCAGCCGGTCGACTTCCTCGATGTGGCGGGCGAACAGCGCACCGGCCGGGGCACCGGCCTCGATGGCGGCGCGCCGCAGGATCCTGCGGCGTACGGCGGGCGGCAGGGCGTAGAGCTTGGCGCACTCCAGGACGCCGGTGGCGTCACGGACGCCGGCCTCGGCCTGGCGGGCCCAGGTGTCGAGGGCGTCGGCGTCGTCCCGGGAGAGCTGGGCCGTACGGGCGAGGGCCTCGACGACTCCCTTGCCGAGGGCCTTCTCCAGGGCGGGCAGGCCCTCGTGGCGCAGCCGGGAACGGGTGTACGCGGGATCCGCGTTGTGAGGATCGTCCCAGACGGGCAGGGACTGGACCATGCAGGCCTTGCGGGCGGTCTGCCGGTCGACCTGGAGGAAAGGGCGCCGGTAACGGCCGCCGGCCCCCGAGACCGCGGCCATGCCCGACAGGGAGCGGATGCCGGAGCCGCGGGCGAGGCCCAGCAGGACGGTCTCGGCCTGGTCGTCGCGGGTGTGCCCGAGCAGGACGGCGGCGGCGCCGTGCCGGGCGGCGGCGGCGTCCAGGGCGGCGTAGCGTGCGTCACGGGCGGCCGCCTCGGGTCCGCCGGCGCGGCCGACGGTCACGGAGGTCGCCTCGACGGGGTCCAGGCCGAGTTCGCGCAGGCGCAGGACGACTTCCTCGGCACGCAGGTCGGAACCGCTCTGCAGGCCGTGGTCGACGGTGACGCCGCCGGCGCGGACGCCGAGCCGGGGGGCCTCGAAGGCCAGGGCGGAGGCGAGCGCCATCGAGTCGGCGCCGCCGGAGCAGGCCACGAGCACGAGCGGCGCCGGCGGACGTCCGGGCGCGCGCTCGGCGGCCGTCCCCGCGGGGACGTCGGCCGTGGTGTTCAGTTCGGTGAGGATGTCGTGGAGGACGCGGCGGACCGCCAGGCGTATCGCCGCGACCGCAGGATGGGGACCCATGTCCGGTGCCCTTCATGAAGTTTTCGGGGGGTGAGCCCGAGGTTCGGTCACACAGAGTGTGTAGATGGTGACAGAAACGGGCCGTTCCCCGAGCATCGCACGCCCGCCGAAGGCTTTCGGTCCCTCGGACGGGTGAAAGGGGCGTTCGTCCGCCGACGGCCGGATCCGTTCGCGCCCCGTCCGCAGGGCTCACGCCTCCGGCTTGCGGTGCACCCGCGCGATCCAGTCCGCCGGTTTGGCGATCTCCGACTTGGTGGGGAGGGTGTTGGGCGAGGTCCACACGCGGTTGAAGCCGTCCATGCCGCACTCGTCGACGACGGCCCGTACGAAGCGCTCGCCGTCCCGGTACTGGCGGAGCTTGGCGTCCAGGCCGAGCAGCTTGCGCAGGGCCATGTCGAGACGGGAGGCACCCTTGGCACGGCGCTGCTGGAACTTCTCGCGGATCTCCCCCACGCTCGGCACGACCGCGGGGCCGACCCCGTCCATCACGAAGTCCGCGTGGCCCTCCAGCAGGGACATCACGGCGGTGAGACGGCTGAGGACCTCCCGCTGGGCGGGGGTCTGCACCAGCTCGACGAGCGACCGGCCGCCGTCGTCCTCCTCGCCCTCGGGGCGGCCCCCGGCGAGCGTCTGGGCGGCCTCGCGGACGCGCTCCAGCACGGTCATGGGGTCGACGTCGGTCTCCGCGAGGAACGACTGGATCTCGCCCTCGAGGTGGTCGCGCAGCCAGGGCACGGCGGTGAACTGCGTGCGGTGCGTCTCCTCGTGCAGGCACACCCACAGGCGGAAGTCGTGGGGTTCGACGTCGAGTTCGCGCTCGACGTGGACGATGTTCGGCGCGACGAGCAGCAGCCGGCCGCCGCCGTTCGCGCCGGCGGGGAGCTCTCGGGTGGCCGGGGCGAAGGTCTCGTACTGGCCGAGGACGCGGGAGGACAGGAAGGACAGCAGCATGCCCAGCTCCACGCCGGTGACCTTGCCGCCGACGGCGCCGAGGACGGCGCCGCCCGGGGAGCCGCCGCGGCGCTCCTGCATCTTCTCGAGCAGGGGTTTGAGGAGCTCCCGGAACCCGGCGACGTTCGCCCGGACCCAGCCGGGGCGGTCGACGACGAGGACGGGGGTGTCGTGGGCCTCGTCGGTGGCCATACGGGTGAAGCCCCGGACGTGTTCCTCCGAGGCCTTGGCGTGGCGGCGGAGCTCCGCGACGACGGCCCGGGCCTCGTCGCGGCTCACCTCGGGGCCCGGCCGTACGAGCCGGGTCGCGGTCGCCACCGCGAGATTCCAGTCGACCATGCCGGAAGATGCGCCGATGCTCGTCATTCCTCAACGGTACGTGAGCGCTGCCGCTCGGGGCAGGCCGTGCGGGGCGGTGGGGCGGGCGGGCCCCGGACCGGCCGGGCGAGGTCCGTCGCGACGGCACCCGGCGCCGCGGGCCGTGCCCGCCCTCCCCCCTTGCCCGAACGGCACGAGAAGCACCCCCGTCGCCGTGCGGAACGCCCGCCCACGGCGGAACGGCAGCGGACGGAACGCGGCTAGGCGCAGGCGCAGGCCGCCAGTTCCGTCGCCGCTCTGTCCAGGGCCGTCTGGGCCGCCCGGGGGTCCGTCGTGTCGTGGGCCAGGAAGGCGAAGGCCAGGAGGTGGCCGTCGGGGGTGGCCACGGTGCCGGCGAGGGTGTTCACACCGGTCAGGGTGCCGGTCTTGGCGCGGACGAGACCGGCCGCGCCGTCCGTGTAGCGGCCGCTCAGCGTGCCGGTGAATCCGGCGACGGGGAGACCGGTGAGGACCGGGCGGAGTTCGGGCCGGGCGGGGTCGGCCGCCTCGGCGAGCAGGGCCGTGAGGAGGTCGGCGGTGATCCGGTCGGTGCGGTCCAGGCCGCTGCCGTCGTGGAACACCGCGCCCCGCACGGGCAGACCGAGCCGCTCCAGCCGGGCGGTGAGGGCGGCGGAGACGCCGTCGAAGTCGGCGGGGTGCCCGGCCGCCACGGCCGTGTGGCGGGCCAGTGCCTCGGCGATGTCGTTGTCGCTGTTGGTCAGCATCCGCTCCACCAGGGCGGACAGCGGGGGCGAGGAGACGGTGGCGAGGGTGGCGGCGCGGGCGGTGGCCTTGGAGGGGCCCGGGGCCGACGCCGTGACGCCGTGCTCGCCCAGGAAGCCCGCGAAGGCGCGGGCCGCCTCCGCCGCCGGGTCCGCCGCGCGCGGGGCCGGGCCGCTGTCGGAGTCGTCCGTGCGGGCCTCGTCGGCCATCAGGGCGGTGACGGGGGCGAGGTTCTCGTTGACCCCGATCGGGTGCGTCCGCGTACCGGCGTAGAGGGACGTGTCGTACGACAGCGTCACCTCGCGCACGCCCCGCTTCTTCAGGGCCGCGGCGGTCTTCCCGGCGAGGGTGCGCAGGCTCGCGAGGCCGTGGGCGTTCGTGCGGGCGGTGAGGGTGGGGTCGCCGCCGCCCACCAGGACGAGCTCGCCCGTGTCGGTCTCCAGGGCGGTGCGGGTGGTGAGGCGGTGGTCGGGGCCGAGGGCGCTGAGGGCGGCGACCGCCGTGGCGATCTTGGTGGTGGAGGCGGGGGTCAGCGGGGTGCCGGCGCCCTGCCCGTACAGGCGCTCGCCGGTGGTGAGGTCGACGACCGCCGCCCCGTTCCGGGCGCCGAGCGCCGGGTCGGCGAGCAGGGGGCCGAGGGCGTCGGCGAGGGCCTCGCCGCGCGGTGCCGCCTTGACGCCGCCGGGAGCGGCGCCGGAGGCGCCGGCGAGGGCGGTCAGCACGGACGCGGCGCTGGGGGCGGGCCGGGGCGTCCCGGAGGCCGCGCCGGGGCCGGCGGTTCCGCGGCCGTGATCTGCGCCACCCGTGCGTTCCGGGGCGACTGCCCGGTCCCGCTCGGCCGTACGCTGACCCGTGGAGTCCCAGGGGCCGACGGCGGTCACCACACCGGCGGCCAGTGCCAGCCCGGCGGTGGCGGCGCCGGCGGTGTACTGCCAGGTCCTCGGACCGCGGGTGAGCTGCGGTGCCGTGGCCCGCGCGAGCCGCGTCAGACGCGGTCCGGCGGCCCGGGCGGCGCGTGCGAGACGCGGTCGTACGGCGCCCGCGGCCCGCACCACGTGCGGTCTCGCGGCCCGCCAAGGCCTCAGCTCTGGCACTACCACCAGCCCCTTTCGCGATCACACACCTGCGTGAGGGACACTTAACCACCAGAACTATGTGCTGATCATGGAGGAGCGTCCGGTGGAGTTCGACGTCACGATCGAGATCCCGAAGGGTTCGCGGAACAAGTACGAGGTGGACCACGAGACCGGTCGTATCCGCCTGGACCGCCGCCTGTTCACCTCGACCGCCTACCCGACCGACTACGGCTTCGTCGAGAACACCCTCGGCGAGGACGGCGACCCGCTGGACGCGCTGGTCATCCTGGACGAGCCGACCTTCCCGGGCTGCCTGATCCGCTGCCGCGCGATCGGCATGTTCCGCATGACCGACGAGGCCGGCGGCGACGACAAGCTGCTGTGCGTGCCGTCGACCGACCCCCGTGTGGAGCACCTGCGGGACATTCACCACGTGTCGGAGTTCGACCGCCTGGAGATCCAGCACTTCTTCGAGGTCTACAAGGACCTGGAGCCGGGCAAGTCGGTCGAGGGCGCCAACTGGGTCGGCCGTGTCGACGCGGAGGCCGAGATCGAGCGGTCCTACAAGCGCTTCAAGGAGCAGGGCGGCCACTGAGCAGCACCCCTCCCGCCAACGGGCCGCACGCGAGCGCGTGCGGCCCGTTCACGTTTGGGTGCGCATACTGAGGGCTACAGGAGGGTGTGTTCGTACCAGGGAGCGTTACGCAGGTGACGGAGGCCGAGGACCGCAAGCCGCAGTCGGACGAGGCGCACAGCGCCTTCCGGCAGCCCCATGGGGTCGCGGCGTCGGCCGACGGCGAGTCGTCGACGACGTCCGAGTTCGAGATCCCGCAGGGGCTGGCCGTCCCGCGGCCCACCGGATCGGAGTCCGAGACGACGTCGGAGTTCGCGCTGCCGGAGGGGCTGGACGTGCCCCCGGCGCCGCCCGCCGAGTCGGAGGGGTCGGCGTTCAGCACGCCGAGCACGTACAGCGCGTGGAGCGCGCCGGCCGCGTTCACCCCGGCGGGCGGGATCCCGGCGGTGAGCCTGACCAAGGACGCGCCGTGGCAGGACCGGATGCGCTTGATGCTGCGCATGCCGGTGGCCGAGCGGCCCGCGCCGGAGACGGCGCAGCGGCACGACGACGACGCGGGTCCCGCCGTGCCGCGCGTGCTCGACCTGACGCTGCGCATCGGGGAGCTGCTGCTGGCGGGCGGTGAGGGCGCCGAGGACGTGGAGGCCGCGATGTTCGCGGTCTGCCGTTCCTACGGCCTGGACCGCTGCGAGCCGAACGTCACCTTCACGCTGCTGTCGATCTCCCACCAGCCGTCCCTGGTCGAGGACCCGGTGACGGCGTCACGGACGGTGCGCCGCCGGGGCACCGACTACACGCGGCTCGCGGCCGTGTTCCAGCTGGTGGACGACCTCAGCGACCCGGACACGCACATCTCCCTGGAGGAGGCCTACCGGCGCCTCGCGGAGATCCGCCGCAACCGGCACCCGTACCCGACCTGGGTCCTGACCGCGGCGAGCGGCGCGCTGGCCGGCGCGGCCTCGCTGCTGGTCGGCGGTGACGTGATCGTGTTCTTCGCGGCGCTGTTCGGCGCGATGCTCGGCGACCGGCTGGCGTGGCTGTGCGCGGGGCGCGGGCTGCCGGAGTTCTACCAGTTCGCGGTGGCCGCGATGCCGCCGGCCGCGATCGGCATCGCGCTGACGCTGACGCACGTCGACGTGAAGGCGTCCGCGGTCATCACCGGTGGCCTGTTCGCCCTGCTGCCGGGGCGGGCGCTGGTCGCGGGCGTGCAGGACGGTCTGACCGGCTTCTACATCACGGCCGCCGCGCGCCTGCTGGAGGTCATGTACTTCTTCGTCAGCATCGTCGGCGGGGTGCTGGTGGTGCTGTACTTCGGCGTCCAGGTGGGCGCCAAGCTCAACCCGGACGCCGCGCTGGGCACGGGCGACGAGCCGGTCGTGCAGATCTTCGCCTCGATGCTGCTGTCGCTGGCCTTCGCGATCCTGCTCCAGCAGGAGCGGTCCACCGTGCTGGCGGTGACCCTGAACGGTGGCGTCGCCTGGTGCGTGTACGGCGCCATGCACTACGCCGGCGACATCTCGCCGGTGGCCTCCACGGCCGCCGCGGCGGGGCTGGTGGGCCTGTTCGGGCAGCTGATGTCCCGGTACCGGTTCGCGTCGGCGCTGCCGTACACGACCGCGGCGATCGGACCGCTGCTGCCCGGTTCGGCGACGTACTTCGGACTGCTGGCGATCGCGCAGAGCAAGGTGGACGCGGGGCTGCTGTCGCTGTCCAAGGCGGTGGCGCTCGCCATGGCCATCGCCATCGGGGTGAATCTCGGCGGGGAGATCTCCCGGTTGTTCCTGAAGGTGCCGGGGGCCGCGAGCGCGGCGGGCAGGCGGGCCGCGAAGCGGACGCGGGGTTTCTGACGCCGCGCCCCTTCGGGGTGCTTCAGTGGCCCTGGTCGTACGGGTACTGACCGTCTTGCCGGTCGCCGTGGGGCTGCCGGCCGTAGCCCTGCGGGTACTGCTGCGCGTACGGCTGCCGCTGGCCGCCGTAGGGCTGCTGATTGCCGTAGGGCTGCTGGCCGTCGTAGCCCTGGTCGTACTGCTGCTGGTGCTGCTGCGGCTGCTGGTGGTGCTGCGGCTGCTGCTGGTGGTGCTGCGGCTGCTGGTGGTGCTGCGGCTGCTGCTGGTGCTGCGGCTGCTGCTGGTGCTGCTGCGGCTGCTGCTGGTGCTGCGGCTGCTGCTGGTGCTGCTGCGGCTGCTGCTGGTGCTGCGGCTGCTGCTGGTGCTGCTGCGGCTGCTGGTGGTGCTGCGGCTGCTGGTGGTGGTGCTGCTGGTACGGGTCCACGCGGCGGAGCTGGGTCGTCGCGTCGTCCATGACCGGGTACTGGGGCTGCTCGGGGCGCTGCTGGGCCGCCGGAGGCACCGGCCCGGCCGCGGCGGCGCGCTTCTTCTTCCCGCGCTCGCGGAGGTACTCGATGCCGATCGGGACGACCGAGACCAGGACGATCAGGACGAGGATCGCCTCGACGTTGGTGCGGATGAACTCGATCTGCCCGAGCCAGTACCCCGCGAGGGTGACGCCCGTGCCCCAGGCCACGCCGCCGATGACGTTGTACGTGAGGAACGTGCGGTACTTCATGCGCCCGGCGCCCGCCACGATGGGGGCGAAGGTGCGCACGATCGGCACGAAGCGGGCCAGGACGATCGCCTTGGGACCGTACTTCTCCATGAACTCGTGGGCCTTCTCCAGGTTCTCCTGCTTGAAGAGTCTGGAGTTGGGCCGGTTGAAGAGCTTCGGGCCGAAGAACTTGCCGATCATGTAGCCGACCTGGTCGCCGAGGACGGCGGCGGCCACGATCAGGGTGCACACCAGCCACAGCGGCTGGCTGATGTACTGCCCTTGGGCGACGAAGAGACCCGCGGTGAACAGCAGCGAGTCGCCGGGCAGGAACGCGAAGAGACCGGACTCGGCGAAGACGATCAGCAGGATGCCGGCCAGGCTGAAGGTCTCGATCAGGTAGTCCGGGCTCAGCCACTCGGGGCCGAGCGCAAGCGTGGTCACGGGATTGTGGCTCCTGCACTGGGGGGCGGGCGGGGGCTTTGGCTGCCCCAACGTATCAACGCGGCCGTCGGGGCCCAGGTTCCACGGCCGCCCGAGGGGTGCGCTGTGCGTCCGGCCGGGGAACCCTGTGAACCATGGGAATCGAAGAATACGGCGGCGGACAGGGCCCTCGGCCCGACGTACTCGTCGTCACCACGAACGACCTGCCCGGGCACCGCGTGCAGGAGGTGCTCGGGGAGGTCTTCGGACTGACCGTACGCTCCCGGCACCTGGGGAGCCAGATCGGCGCCGGGCTGAAGTCCCTGGTCGGCGGGGAGCTGCGCGGGCTCACCAAGACCCTCGTCGAGACCCGCAACCAGGCCATGGAGCGGCTCGTGGAGCAGGCACGCGCGCGGGGCGCCAACGCGGTGCTGGCGTTCCGCTTCGACGTGACCGAGGCGGCGGACGTGGGCACCGAGGTGTGCGCCTACGGGACGGCGGTGGTCGTGGCCCGGGAGTGAGACCCGGCCCACGACCACCGCTCAGGAGGTGTGCCGGACGGCGTTGGCGAGGATCGCGTCGCGCATGTAGGCGGCGAGGCCCGGCTCGGCGGCGTCGATGTTCCGCGTGAAACGTTCGTCCGACACGTACATCTCGCCCAGGCAGGTGTGCATCTCGTACCCGCAGTCGTAGTGGTTGCGGGCGATCCCCTGCCGGTGGTCCTCGGCGACGTCCATGGCCGCCTCGGAGTCGGCGGGCTCACCGGCCTCCATCAGGGCCACGAAGCGCCGGGTGAGCTCGTCGGCCTCGTCCTGGATGCGCTGCCAGTCCTCCTTCGTGTACGAGGCGGCCTTCTGCTCGGACTGGCGGTAGGCGTCGGTGTCGCCCCAGCGCTCCTGGACCTCCTCCTCGTACTGGTCGGGGTCGAAGTCGCCGAAGACCTCGAACTTCTCCTCGGGCGTGAGGTTGATGCCCATGCTGCGTGCCTCCATGGCGTGCTCCACGGCCGCCGCCATCTTCTGCAGCTTCTCGATCCGGGCGGTCAGCAGCTCGTGCTGGCGGCGCAGGTGCGCACGCGGGTCCGCGGCCGGGTCGTCGAGCAGGGCGGCGACCTCGTCGAGCGGGAAGCCGAGCTCGCGGTAGAACAGGATCTGCTGCAGCCGGTCGAGGTCGGCGTCGCCGTAGCGCCGGTGACCCGCGTGGCTGCGCTCGCCCGGGACGAGCAGGCCGATGTCGTCGTAGTGGTGCAGGGTGCGCACCGTCACCCCGGCGAAGCCGGCCACCTGTCCCACGGAGTAGCTCACTTCCGCTCCCTTCTGTGACGCCGTCCACGCTGCCGCCTCACGTCACGTGAGGTGCAAGCCCGGGTGCGCGGCTCATGTCCCGGACCTACCGTCGGACGCATGCCACTGCACCACGGTCACCACCCGCGCCGCGAAGACGCCGGCCGGCGTCGGCTCGCCGCCAACCCCTTCCACGGCCAGGCGAATCCTCTCGGCGGCATGACCGAGGCGCCGCCCGTGCACCGCCTCCCGGACTCCCCCCTGCCGCCGTCGACGGCGTACGAGCTGGTCCACGACGAGCTGATGCTGGACGGCAACGCCCGGCTGAACCTGGCCACCTTCGTCACCACCTGGATGGAGCCGCAGGCCGGGGTGCTGATGGGCGAGTGCCGGGACAAGAACATGATCGACAAGGACGAGTACCCGCGCACCGCCGAGCTGGAGCGGCGCTGCGTGGCGATGCTCGCCGACCTGTGGCACGCGCCCGACCCGTCGGTGGCCGTGGGCTGTTCGACGACGGGTTCGAGCGAGGCGTGCATGCTGGCCGGGATGGCGCTGAAGCGGCGGTGGGCGCTGCGGAACGCCGACCGGTATCCGGCGAAGGACGTGCGGCCCAATCTGGTGATGGGCGTGAACGTCCAGGTCTGCTGGGACAAGTTCTGCAACTTCTGGGAGGTGGAGGCCCGTCAGGTGCCCATGGAGGGGGACCGCTTCCACATCGACCCGCAGGCCGCCGTCGAGCTGTGCGACGAGAACACGATCGGCGTCGTCGGCATCCTCGGTTCCACCTTCGACGGGTCCTACGAGCCGGTCGCCGACCTGTGCGCGGCCCTGGACGCGCTCCAGGAGCGGACCGGCCTCGACGTCCCCGTGCACGTGGACGGGGCCTCCGGCGGCATGGTCGCGCCCTTCCTGGACGAGGACCTGGTGTGGGACTTCCGGCTGCCGAGGGTCGCCTCGATCAACACCTCGGGGCACAAGTACGGGCTGGTCTACCCCGGCGTCGGCTGGGCGCTGTGGCGGGACGCGGACGCGCTGCCCGAGGAGCTGGTGTTCCGGGTCAACTACCTGGGCGGCGACATGCCGACCTTCGCGCTGAACTTCTCGCGGCCCGGCGCGCAGGTGGTCGCGCAGTACTACACCTTCCTGCGGCTGGGCCGCGAGGGCTACCGGGCCGTGCAGCAGAACTCGCGGGACGTGGCCCGGGGCCTGGCCGAGCGGGTGGAGGCGCTCGGCGACTTCCGGCTGCTGACGCGGGGCGACCAGCTGCCCGTGTTCGCGTTCACCACGGCGGACGACGTGACGGCGTACGACGTCTTCGACGTCTCCCGGCGGCTGCGCGAGAGCGGCTGGCTGGTGCCCGCGTACACCTTCCCGCCGCACCGCGAGGACCTGTCCGTGCTGCGGGTGGTGTGCCGCAACGGGTTCTCGGCCGACATGGCGGACCTGCTCATGGGCGACCTGGAGCGGCTGCTGCCGGACCTGCGCCGTCAGCCGCACCCCCTGACCCACGACAAGGGCGCGGCGACCGGATTCCATCACTAGGGGTGCCCTCCGGAGCCGGCCCGATCCGGACGGCACCCCTCGCGCCCACCGGTGCCTACCGGCTCAGGCGCGCGAACCTGCGGACCGCCAGGGGGAAGAACACGGCGAGCAGCGCCAGCGGCCAGGCGACGGCCGCCCACAGGTGCCCGGGCTCGCCGCCGGGGCCGCCGAACAGGTCGCGCACGGCCGTGGCGGTCTGGGACATCGGGTTCCACCGGACGACCGTGCCCAGCCAGCCGGGCATGGAGTCCGGCGCGGCGAAGGCGTTGGAGAGGAAACCGACCGGCCAGACCAGGATCTGCACCGCCTGCACCAGCTCGGGCCTGCCCGCCACCAGGGCCAGGAAGATGCCGATCCACAGCATGGCGAACCGGAAGAGCAGGAGCAGGCCCATCGCGCCCAGGAACGCGCCGGCACCGCCGTGGGCGCGCCAGCCGAGCGCGTACCCGACCGCGGTCATCACCGCGAGCCCCGCCACCGACTGGAGCATGTCGGCGGCCGAACGGCCCACCAGTACCGCCCCGTTCGCCATCGGCAGCGAGCGGAAGCGGTCGATGACGCCCTTGTCGAGGTCCCGGGTGACGGCGATCATGGTGCCCTCCAGGCCGAAGGCCATGGTGAGCGCCAGCATCCCGGGGACCAGGTAGTCGACGTAGGCGCCGTTCACGCCCCGGCCGCCGCCGACCAGGTAGCCGAACATCAGCAGCAGCATGACGGGGAAGACCAGGTTGACGACGACCGTGACGGGCTGTCGCGCCCAGCGGGCCAGCTCGCGGCGGGTCATGGTCCAGGAGTCGGTCAGGGCGAAGGCGGTCACACGGCCTCCTCGGCGTGGTCGGTGAGGTGCAGGAACACCTCGTCCAGGGTCGGCCGGCGCAGGGCCACGTCCTCGGCCTCGGCCCCGGCCTCCCGCAGCGCCCGTACGACGCCGGAGAACGCCGCCGTCCGGTCGGTGACCGGCGCGCTGAGCAGCCGGCGGTCGGGGTCGACGCGGACGCCGGGGAGCGGCAGCAGGGCGGCCACGGCGCCCAGCCGGCCGGCGTCGCGCAGGACGACGTCGATGCGGTCGCCGCCGGTGGCGGCCTTCAGTTCGTCCGCCGTGCCGTCGGCGACGACCCGGCCGGCGTCGACGACGCAGATGCGGTCGGCGAGCTGGTCGGCCTCCTCCAGGTACTGGGTGGTGAGCAGGACCGTCGTGCCGCCGCCGACCAGGGAGCGGACCGACTCCCACACCTCGGCCCGGCCCCGCGGGTCGAGGCCGGTGGTCGGTTCGTCCAGGAAGAGCACCTCCGGCTCGGTGATCAGGGACGCCGCGAGGTCCAGGCGGCGCCGCATGCCGCCGCTGTAGGCGCCGACCGGCTTGCGTCCGGTGCCGGTGAGGCCGAAGCGCTCCAGCAGTTCACCGGCGCGCGCGCGTGCCCGCCGGGCGCCCAGGTGGTGCAGGCGGCCGAACATCTCCAGGTTCTGCCGGCCGCCGAGCTCCTCGTCGAGCGCCGCGTGCTGGCCGAGCAGGCCGATGCGCAGCCGTACGGCGTACGCGTCGGTGACGACGTCGTGGCCGGCCACCTCGATCCGGCCCGCGTCCGGCCGCAGCAGGGTGGACAGGATCCGGACCAGGGTGGTCTTGCCCGCGCCGTTGGGGCCGAGCACCCCGTGCACCGTGCCCCGCGCGACCGTCAGGTCGAGCCCGTCCAGCGCGTGCTTGCCGCCGTACTCCTTGCGTGCCCCTTCGACGGTGATCGCCGCATCGGCCACTGCGCCTCCCCTGTTAGTCAAATTTGACTACTCGATAAGGGAAAGTACTCCCGTCCGCACGTCTGGTCAAACTTGATTAGCCGGCATCCCCGGGATGCCGCTCCCCCGTCGCGTACGGGTTCCCCTCGCCCTCCGCCAGGACGCCGACGAACGGCTCGCCCTCGCCGGCGAAGGTGTACGCGCCCTTGCGGATGCGCTCCACGAGCGCGCGGGTCCACTCGGCGCCGGTGTCGGCGGAGTGCACCCAGAGGTTCATGATCTCGCCGATGTGGCCGAGCTGCCCGGGACCGTCCTCGGGCGTGTAGTACGTGGTGACGGACTCGCGCCACTCCTCGATGGCCCGGATCCGTTCCTCCAGGAGGGCCAGCACCTCCTCGCGGCCGAGGTCGACCATGAAGCCGAGCCCGGCGGAGAGCACGTCCGGCTTCTGGTCGTAGGCGGTCAGGGACTCCCGCAGCAGGGCGAAGTACTCCTCGGTGCCCTTCTCGGTGATCTCGTACTCCGTGCGCGGCGGGCCGCCCGCGGTCGACGGGGCGATCTCGTGCGCGTGCAGCAGTCCCTGCTTGGCCATCTGCTTCAGCGCGTGGTAGATCGAGCCGGGCTTGGCGTTGGACCACTCGTGCGCGCCCCAGTACTCCAGGTCGTTGCGCACCTGGTAGCCGTGGGCCCGCCCGTGCTGACGGACCGCGCCGAGCACCAGGAGACGGATCACTGACATGGGGTCCAGCCTAGGTGCCCGCGCGGCAGGTCCCGCGCCGGTGCCGCCCGCCGGAACGGTCAGAACGGGAAACCGCTCCGGCCGTGCTGCACCGAGATCCACTTCTGCGTGGTGAACGCGTCCAGCATCGTGTCGCCGTTCAGCCGGCCGATGCCGGAGTGCTTCTCGCCGCCGAAGGGCACGATCGGCTCGTCGTGCACGGTGCCGTCGTTCACGTGGAACATGCCGGTGTCGATCTGCTGGGCGAAGCGCACGCCCCGCTCGACGTTCCCCGTGTGCACCGCACCGCTCAAGCCGTACGGGGTGTCGTTGACCAGGCGCACGGCCTCTTCCTCACCGTCGAAGGGGACGAGGAAGGCGATCGGGCCGAAGACCTCCTGCTTCAGCAGGGCGGAGTCGGCGGGCAGGCCGGTCAGGACCGACGGCGTGACGAGGTTGTCGGTGGTCGTGCCGCGCACCAGGGCGGTCGCGCCCTCGGCGAGCGCCTGCTCGACCACGCCGGTCAGCGCGTCCGCCTGCGAGGAGTTGATCACCGGGCCGATGACGGTCGACGGGTCGCTCGGGTCGCCGGCCTTGAGGGTCCTCACCTTGGCGACGAACTTCTCGGTGAACTCGTCGGCGACCGCGCGGTCGACCAGCACGCGGTTGGCGGCCATGCAGACCTGGCCCTGGTGGACGAAGCGGCTGAAGACGGCGGCGTCGACCGCGTAGTCGACGTCGGCGTCGTCGAGGACCACCAGGGCGCTGTTGCCGCCCAGTTCGAGCACCGAGCGCTTGAAGTGCGCGGCACAGACGGTGGCCACGTGGCGGCCCACCGTGTCCGAGCCGGTGAAGGAGATCACCTTCGGGACCGGGTGCTCCAGGAAGGCGTCGCCGATCTCCGCGATGTCGGTGACCACGACGTTGAGCAGGCCGCCCGGCAGACCGGCGTCCTCGAAGAGCTTCGCGACCAGGGTGCCGCCGACGATCGGCGTGTTCTGGTGCGGCTTGAGGACGACGCCGTTGCCGAGGGCGAGGGCCGGGGCGACCGACTTCAGGGAGAGCAGGAAGGGGAAGTTGAAGGGGCTGATGACGCCCACCACGCCGACCGGCACCCGGTAGACGCGGTTCTCCTTGCCGTCGGCCGGCGAGGGGATGATCCGGCCCTCGGGACGCAGCGCCAGGTGGACGGCCTCGCGCAGGAACTCCTTGGCGAGGTGCAGCTCGAAGGCGGCCTTCAGCCGCGTGCCGCCCAGCTCGGCGACGATCGCCTCGCCGATCTCCTCCTCGCGCTCCTCCACGAGCCGCAGCGCCCTCTCGAACACCGAGCGGCGCGCGTACGGGTTCGTCGCCGCCCACCGCTTCTGCGCGCGCTCGGCCGCCCGGTACGCGGCGTCGACCTCGTCGACGGTGGCTGTCGTGATCGAGGCCAGCTTCTCGTTGTCGTACGGGTTGAAGTCGATGATGTCCCAGGAACCGGTGCCCGGGCGCCACTCGCCGTCGATGTACTGCTGGGCGAGGTCGGTGAAGTACGACGACATGTGATCCCTCAATCCCCTAGCTGCCGCATGGCCGGCCACCTGATTGAGCGTCATCGTACTTATGTTTCAAGAGAGTTGGAGAAGACCCCGCAGAAGGTCCCGGCTCTCGTCCGGCCCCGGGCTGTCCTGCTGGAGTTCCTCGAGCGCCGTCTCGTACTGGGCGACGTCCTCGCGCTTGTCCAGGTACAGGGCGCTGGTGAGCTGCTCCAGGTACACGACGTCCGAGAGGTCGGACTCGGGGAAGCTGAGGATCGTGAACGCGCCACTCTCGCCCGAGTGGCCGCCGAAGCCGAACGGCATGACCTGAAGCCGCACATTGGGGCGTTCCGACATGTCGATCAGGTGCTGGAGCTGCCCGCGCATCACCGCGCGGTCGCCGTACGGGCGGCGCAGCGCGGCCTCGTCCAGGACGATGCGGAACTCGGGGGCGTTCTCGGCGACGAGGCGCTTCTGCCGCTCCAGGCGCAGCGCCACCCGGCGCTCGACGTCCGCCTCGCTCGCGCCCTTCATCCCGCGCCGGACGACCGCGTGGGCGTACTCCTCGGTCTGCAGCAGGCCGTGGACGAACTGCACCTCGTACACGCGGATCAGCGACGCCGCGCCCTCGAGGCCCACGTAGGTGGGGAACCAGCTGGGCAGCACGTCGGAGTAACTGTGCCACCAGCCGGCGACGTTGGCCTCCTTGGCCAGGGAGAGCAGGGAGGCGCGCTCCTGCTCGTCCGTGATGCCGTACAGCGTCAGCAGGTCCTCGACGTCCCTCGTCTTGAAGCTCACCCGGCCCAGCTCCATCCGGCTGATCTTCGATTCCGAGGCGCGGATCGAGTAGCCCGCCGCCTCGCGCGTGATCCCCCGCGTCTCACGCAGTCGCCTGAGTTGTGATCCGAGCAGCATGCGCCGCACCACCGATCCGGGCTCTCCCGCGCTCACGTTCGCCAGCCTCCCCAGCCGTCCTCAAGGGCCGAAGTCTGCCACTAAAACACTCCGAGCAGTACTCGCCCGGTTACGGAAACGGAATCGAGCCAAAGGTAACGCGCGGGATCGGGCGGGGAGTTGACACCGCCCGATCCGGATGCGCGGTGAAGAGATCGCGAAGAGGGCGGAAAAATTGCCCAACAAGCGGCACGGGCAGGTCCATTTCGGTCACGTGCACGTGCATCTGCCCTTGCATCTGCGGAACGCATCCGAAACCATGGTCCCGCACCACCGCGCCGCATCGCTACGACCGCGAACTCCCGGGAGTGCCTCGCATGGGGACGAATGGATCGACCATGCTCGAGCCGTTACGGCAGGGCCTTCCCCCACTCGACCCCACGGCCGTCTCCCACGCCGCCTCCTGTGCCCTGCCGCCCCGCTACGAGGCGGTGCGCGAGGCCCGGCGGTTCACCAGCAGGACGCTCGACGGCTGGGAGACGGGCGACCGTTTCGACGACGTCTGCCTCGTCGTGTCCGAACTGGTCACCAACGCCCTGCGGCACGCGCTGCCGGCCGGCGTCCCGCGACCGGCCGACCAGAACGGCCCCGTACGGCTGCACCTGATGCACTGGAGCGACCGGCTGGTGTGCGCGGTGCGCGACCCCAGTCACGACAGCCCGGTCGCCCGGGACGCCGACGACTTCTCGGCGGAGTCGGGCCGCGGCCTGTTCCTCGTCGACTCCTTCAGCGACAGCTGGGGCTGGCACCCGCTCGCCGGCACTCTGGGGGGCAAGGTCGTGTGGGCGCTGTTCCGGCTCCGGCAGCCCGCCGGCTGACCGCCGGCGGGCACCCGCGCCGCGCCTTTGCGTCGTGCCCGCGCTCCGGCACGGGCGCGGCCGGTCCGCGGCCGGTCTGCGGCCGGTCTGCGGTCAGCTCGCGATCAGGTGGTCGAACTCGCCGTCCTTGACGCCCAGCAGCATGGCCTCGATCTCCGCGCGCGTGTAGACGAGCGCGGGTCCGTCGGGGAAGCGGGAGTTGCGCACCGCGACACCGCCGTCGGGCAGCCGCGCGAACTCCACGCAGGACCCCTGCGAGTTGCTGTGCCGGCTCTTCTGCCAGGCCACGTCGTGCAACTGCGTGGCGGCCATGCCGTTGTACACGCCGGACGCGTCGTCAACGTCGTACACGTCGTGGTCCACAGGTCGCTCCCCGGTGGTGCACTGGCTGGTATGGCCATTGATGCAGCGGTCAACTGGTCCGGATCATAACCCTGTTCACATGCAGCTGCATGAGCAAATGCACGTGCACGCGCGGTGTTCCTCCGGTTACAGCGGCGACGGCCGCTTCACCGAAGCCCTCGCTCCCTTTGACGCCCGCTCCGAAGAAGTCGTTCCCGCGTATGCCCCGGGATTCGGAGAACATGCGACGGCCCCGGGTCCCGTCGGACGGAACGGGGCCCGGGGCCGTCGGTGTGGCGGCGGGACCGCCGCCGGTCAGCGGGCCGGGTACGGCGGCAGCGCCATCTCCCGGGCGTTCCCGACCGCCCTGGCGAGCTGCCGCTGCCGCCGGGCCGTCACACGGGTGGCGCGGCGGCCGCGGATCCTGCCGCGGCCGGAGAGGAATCTCCGCAGCAGCTCGGTGTCCATGGAGCCGATGGAGCCGATGGAGCCGGTGTACGTCGCCCCGTCCCGGTCCGGCGCACCGGGACGGCGCCCGGCGGGCTCGCGGCCGCTCGTGCGCGGCACGGGCGGTCAGACCTCCAGGAGGGTGTCGAAGGCGGGCGGCAGCCGTCGCCGGGCGTCGCGCCCGGCGGCGTACTCGGCGTCGGCCGGCAGGCAGGACTCCGGGAGCCGTTCGAGGCCGTCGTGGTCGAGACCGGGCGACGTGAAGACCAGGTGCCGGCAGCGGTCACCGTGCCCGGGGTGCCAGTCCAGCGCGGCGGCGGCGCGGCGCACGGGCGGGACCAGCTCCCAGGCCGCGTCGGGGAGCGACGCGAGCCACGGCCCCGCGCTCTCCACGCACAGGGCCCCGCCCGCGGCGTCCCAGTGCGGCGGCGCGTCCGCCTTGTCGGCGAGCCAGAACCGGCCCCGGCTGCGGGCGGCGGCACAGGTCAGGTCCTCCAGTGCCGCGTACAGCCGCTCCGGGTGGAAGGGGCGGTGCCGGCGCCGGACGAAGGTGGCGACGCCGTGCGCGTCGGCCTCCGTCGGCAGCAGCGCGCAGGCCGGGTGCCGGGCGGCCGCCGCGGCCTGCGCGTCGAAGCCGGCGGGAGCCGCCCGCGCCAGGGCGGAGGGCCCGCCCGGCGGGTCACCGTGGCCGATCGGCGGCTGCTTCCGCGCCTTCGGCCTGTCCCGGGTGAACCTGCGTGAGCAGGCACACGCCGGACATCTGCCCGGAGTTCGCAAGTCGTCCTGGTAGCTTGCCGCTGACGCGGGGCCCACCCGGCCGTCCGGCTACAGCTTGGAGCGTGCGGTGACACTGGTGACTGCGGAGAGCACGGCGAGTACGGCGAACGCGACGAGCACGGCGGACGCGGCTCGTACGGCTGCCCGCGCGGACGTCCCCGGTGGCGTCCGCGGGCGCGCGCGGCGGTCCGTCCGGGCGGCGGCCGCGGCCGCCGCCCTGGTGGGCGCGCTGGCGCTGACCTCGTGCACCGACGGCGGCGGATCCGACGGCGGCTCGGACAAGGGCGGCACGTCCTCGGCCACGCCCAGCGCCTCGACGGGCGCGGACACGGGCGGTGCCGGCGACGGCTCGCCGTCCGCCGCCGCCGGCGCGCTGGAGGGCAGCTGGCTGACGACCTCCGGCGGCCACGCCGTCGCCCTGATGGTCACCGGCGACAAGGCCGCCCTCTTCGCCACGGGCGGGTCCGTGTGCAGCGGCACCGCCGGCGAGGAGTCCGGCACCCGCACCATCCGCCTGAAGTGCACCGACGGCAACGACGACCGGGCGAACGGAACGGTCGAGTCGGTCGACGGGACGTCGCTGAAGGTGAGGTGGCAGGGCGCCCCGGGCGAGGAGACGTACACCAAGTCCGAGGGCGGAACACTGCCGCCCGGCCTGCCGACGGCCGGCCTGGGCTCCTGAACCGCACCCACGAAGGAACCACACCCATGCGCACCACCAAGCCGGCCGTCCTCGCGGCGGCCGCCGTCACCGCGGCACTCCTCCTCACCGCCTGCGACGGCGGTGGCGGCGGCGACGCCGGCACGAGCGGTACCGACGACCGCGGCCCCGCCGCCTGCCGGATCGGGGAGATGGGCGTGGACATCGCGCCGAGCCCCGCTCCGGCCGCCGGGGACACGGGCACCGTCTCCGTGAACCTCGCCAACCACGGCCCGGCGTGCACGCTCGACGGCTTCCCCACCGTCACCCTCACCGCCGACGGCTCCCCGGCCGAGGTCCCCGCGGACGAGGCCGCCACCGCGCAGCGGCTGACCGTCGCCGCGGACGGCACGGCCACCTTCACCCTGACCTACGTACGCGGCGGGGCCGACGGACTCGCCGTGCGGTCGGCGGAGTTCGCCCTGCCCGGTGACGCCGCCACCCACCGCGTCCCGTGGTCGTACGGCGAGGTGGCGACGGAGGGCGGGGCGCCGAGCGCCACGGTGAGCGCGTTCCAGCCCGCCGGGGACTGACCGGCGCCCGCTGCCCGGGCCTACCGCCCGGGCAGCGGGCGCCGGCGGCCGACCCGGGCCCGGTCGGCCGCGCGGGTGCCCTCCGTCCAGCCCGCCGCGTCGTCGGCGCCCCGCAGCCGGGTCGTGGTCGTCTCCGGGAACATCCGCTCCAGGCGGTCGGTGACCGCGACCTGGCGGGAGGCGAGAACGGGGAGCAGACCGGCGTCCGCCGCCCCGGTCTCGGCAGCCGTCCGCTCGGCGACGGCCCTCAGGCGGGTGCCCGCGCGATGGGCGTAGGCCGCGAGGAAGGACTGACGGAAGGTCTTGGTCCGCTTGCGCCCGCCGGCGCGCTGGGCGGCCTCCGCCTTCGTCATCGCGGTCTCGGCCTGCACCAGCAGGGAGGTGTAGAGGAGCTCCACCGCCTCCAGGTCGGCCTCGAAGCCGACGACGGTGGAGAAACCGAGGGCCTCGTTCCACACCGCCCGGCAGTGGTTGGCGTCGGCCACCGCGTCCAGCAGCACCGCCTTGGCCTGCTCGTAGGGCGGCTCCACCCCGATCCGGCAGGCGCCCGGCGCGTCGGGCGAGGGCGCGTGGGCCGACAGCAGCGCCTCGTCGACGCTGTGCCGGGCCATCAGCTCCTGCGCCTTGGCGCTGAGCGCCTCCGCCTCCTGCGGATAACCGGTCGCCTCCGCCTTGGCGAGCAGCGCGCGGATGCGGGCGAGGGCGCGGGACTCCGGCCGGGGTCCGTGGCGCGGCGTCCCCGCCTCCAGCGGCTCCAGCACGGGCAGGCGCAGCAGCAGGCGGTAGAGCTCCAGCACGGCGGTGGCGTGCGAGAAGCGGTCGGTGCGCGGTGCCGCAGCCGCGTCCGGCAGGTCCTCGAGCTGCGCGGCCCAGCGGGGGCCGCGCGGACGGTCGTGCGCCGCCTGGGCCCGGATCAGTACGGCCACCAGCCGTACGTGCACGTCGTCCAGTTCGCGCCGCACGATCCGTACGAGGTCGGCGGGCTGCCAGCCGCGCCGCCAGGCCGTGGCCACGAACTCCTCGCCGCGCCGGGTCAGTTCGGCGTCCGCCGCCGGATCGGCCGCGAGCAGCGAGGCCGCGGTGTCGAGGGCGGTGTCGGCGGTGTCGTACAGGGCGGCCCCGAAGGCGCGGTCGACGGTGCTGGACGTGCTCACCCGGTGATGGTGCCACGGTCCCGGGCCCCGGCGTGTCCCGCTCCCGCGTCCCGCCCTCGCGCTCCGCCCCCCGTGCCTCGTGTCGCGAAAAGCGGTCGTCGGCCGCGGCGCTCGGCGGCGAGCATGTCCCCATGGTGGACACGACTCTCTACGCGGCGTTCCTCGTCGCCGCCCTGGCACTGTGCGTCACTCCGGGACCCGACACGATGTTCATCGTGGCGATGGGCGGGCGGGGCGGGCCCGCGGCGGGCGTCATGGCCGCGTCCGGGGTGGCCTGCGCGATGCTGGTGCACGCGGTCGCCGCGGCGCTCGGCCTGTCGGCGCTGTTCACGTCGCTGCCGACGCTGTACCACGTGCTGCGCTGGGCGGGCGCGGCCTACCTGCTGTACCTGGCGGTGAAGGCCTTCCGGGACCGGTCGGTGCCCGGCGAGGACCACGCGGCGCCCCGGGGGACGGGGATGCGGCGGGCCTTCTGGCAGGGCGCGATCACCAATCTGCTCAACCCCAAGGTGATCCTCTTCAACGTGGCGTTCCTGCCGCAGTTCGTCGACCCGGCCCTCGGACACGTCCCCGGCCAGCTGCTGCTGCTCGGCGGCACGCTCGTGGTGACGGGCTTCCTGTGGGACGGCTTCGTGGGGCTGCTGTCCGGCCGGCTCGCGAGCCTGCTGCGGCGCAGCGCCCGGGTGAACCGCTGGCTGAACATCGTCTCCGGGACGGTGTTCACGGGGCTGGCGGTGCGATTGGCGCTGGCCTCGCCGAAGTAGGCGCGCCAGGCCCCTCCGGACACGGCCGACCACTGTCAACCATTGGTTGACAGTGGCGAGAGCGCAACCTACGGTTGACACATGACGACGAATCCGAGCATCACGTCATCCGTACGTCTCGACGAACTCATCAACGCCATCAAGAAGGCGCACGCGGAGCCGCTCGAACAGCTCCAGGACGCCGTCATCGCCGGTGAGCACCTCGGAGAGGTGGCCGACCACCTGATCGGCCACTTCGTGGACCAGGCCCGGCGTTCGGGCGCGTCCTGGACGGACATCGGCAGGCGCATGGGCGTCACCCGGCAGGCGGCGCAGAAGCGCTTCGTGCCCAAGGAGTCGGCCGACCTCGACGCGAGCCAGGGCTTCAGCCGCTACACGCCCCGCGCGCGCAACGCGGTGATGGCCGCGCACAACGAGGCCGTGACCGCGGGCGCCGCCGAGGGCCTGCCCGAGCACCTGCTCCTCGGCGTGCTCACCGAGCGCGACGGCCTCGCCGCCAAGGTGATCGCCCAGCAGGGCGTCTCCCTCGACGCGGTCCGCGAGGCGGCCCTGGCGGCGCTCCCGCCGGCCGCCGAGGAGGCCCCGGAGCTGGTGCCCTACGGGCCTGCGGCCAAGAAGGTCCTGGAGCTCACCTTCCGCGAGGCCCTGCGCCTCGGTCACCACTACATCGGCACCGAGCACATCCTGCTCGCCCTGCTGGAGCACGAGCACGGCGAGGGCGTGCTGAGCGGCCTCGGCATCGGCAAGGAGGCGGCCGAACGGTACGTCACCGAGACGCTGGACCAGTTCCTGGAGGCGTCCGGGGAACCGGGGCAGGAAGCGCCCGGGACACAGGAGGGCTGAGGCCGCCGCTTCCACGGCAAGGGCGCCCGAGCGGGGGGACGGCCGGGCCCCGCCCCCGTCCGGGGGCCGTTGTCAGACCCCCCTGTCACACTCGCGGCATGGCCGACCGGTGGGCGCTCGCCGTGACCGAGGACGGTGGCGTGGACGTCGCCCCCCTCGGCCCCGACGGGCTGCCCGCCGGACCGGTGCGGCGGGAGCCCGACCTCGCCGCGTCCGTACGCGCCCGGCCGGACGTCACCCGGTGGGTGTGGCGCTCCACCGCGGAGGTCTGTCCGCGCCTGCTCGCCGCGGGGGTGCGAGTGGAGCGGTGTTACGACATCGAGGCCGCCGAGACCCTCCTGCTCGGCCACGAGGGGCGGTACGGGCAGCCCCGCTCGGCCGCCGCGGCCCTCGCCCGCCTGCGCGGCGGCCCCGTGCCGCCCGACCCGCCCCAGCGGTCCGCCGATCCGGGCGCCCAGTCCCCGCTGTTCGAACCGCAGGGCGTGCACGTGCCCCTGGACGACCTCCTCGCCGTCTACGCCGAGCAGCAGCGCCGCCACGACCGGTCCGCGCACCCCGGCCGGCTGCGCCTGCTGACGGCGGCCGAGTCGGCGGGGATGCTGGTCGCCGCCGAGATGAACCGCGCCGGCCTGCCCTGGCGGGCCGACGTGCACCGCGAGGTGCTCCACGACCTGCTCGGCGAGCGGTACGCGGGCGGGGGCGAGCCGCGCCGCCTGGCCGAGCTGGCGGAGGAGGTGTCCGCCGCGTTCGGGCACCGGGTGCGGCCCGACCTGCCCGCCGACGTCGTCAAGGCGTTCGCCCGGGCCGGGATCAAGGTCGGCTCCACCCGCCGCTGGGAACTGGAGTCGATCGACCACCCGGCCGTGAAGCCCCTGCTCGCGTACAAGAAGCTGTACCGGATCCGGGTCGCCCACGGCTGGTCCTGGCTGCAGGACTGGGTGCGCGACGGACGCTTCCGCCCCGAGTTCCTCGCCGGCGGCACGGTCACCGGACGGTGGGTGACCAACGGCGGGGGCGCGCTGCAGATCCCCAAGGTGATCCGGCGGGCCGCCGTGGCCGACCCCGGCTGGTGCCTCGTCGTCGCCGACGCCGACCAGATGGAGCCGCGCGTCCTCGCCGCGATCTCCCGCGACCCCGGGCTGATGGAGGTGGCCGGCCGGGAGACCGACCTCTACCAGTCGGTGTCCGACCGGGCCTTCTCCGGGGACCGCGCCCAGGCCAAGCTCGCCGTGCTCGGCGCGGTCTACGGCCAGACCTCCGGCGACGGCCTGAAGAACCTCGCCGCGCTCAGACGCCGCTTCCCGAGGGCGGTGGCGTACGTCGACGACGCGGCCCGCGCGGGCGAGGAGGGCCGGCTGGTGCGGACCTGGCTGGGGCGCACCTGCCCGCCGGCGGCCGGGACGGGCGGCGACGACCCGGCCGAGGAGGCGGGCATCCCCCAGGACACCCCCTCCGACGCCCCCGGCCCCCAGGAGTGGGTGCCGGGACACGCCTCCACCGACGCCCGCGCGCGCGGCCGCTTCGCGCGCAACTTCGTCGTCCAGGGCAGCGCCGCCGACTGGGCCCTGCTGATGCTCGCCGCGCTGCGGCGGGCCTGTGCGGACATGGCGGCCGAGCTGGTCTTCTTCCAGCACGACGAGGTGATCGTGCACTGTCCGCGGGAGGAGGCCGACACCGTCGTCACGGCGATCCGGGAGGCGGCCGACCTGGCGGGCAGGCTCACCTTCGGCCGGACGCCGGTACGGTTCCCGTTCACGACGGCGGTGGTGGAGTGCTACGCGGACGCCAAGTGAGCCGGGACGGCGCGGCGCCCGGCCGGGACCCGTCCGGGGAGGCGGAACGACTGAGGGCCAGATCACCCGGAAGTGACCTGGCCCTCGACCGAGCCGCCTTCGGGATTCGAACCCGAGACCTACGCATTACGAGTGCGTTGCTCTGGCCATCTGAGCTAAGGCGGCGCGCTGTGCGCACCATGGTGCGATCAGCAACGACGGTAAGTCTACACAGTTTCCGGGGGTGCTTCGTACCCGCCCCGGAGTCCGGACCTCCGGGCCTTCGGGGCGGATGGGGCCGGTGGGGCGGTCACGAGCAGCGCGTGCCCTTCGCCGGCGGGGTGCCGCGCAGGAGGTAGGTGTTGATCGCCGAGTCGATGCAGGAGCTGCCGCGGCCGTACGCGGTGTGGCCGTCGCCCTCGTAGGTGAGGAGGCGGCCGGAGGAGAGCTGGCCGGCCAGGGCCTGGGCCCAGCGGTACGGGGTGGCCGGGTCGCGGGTGGTGCCGACCACGACGATCGGCGCGGCGCCGGCGGCCTCGATGCGGTGCGGCTCGCCCGTGGGGTGCACCGGCCAGTACGCGCAGTTCAGGGAGGCCCAGGCGAGGCCCTCGCCGAAGACCGGGGACGCCTTCTCGAACTCGGGCAGCGCGGCGCGCACCTCGTCCGGGGAGGAGAAGGCCGCCGGGAGGTCCAAGCAGTTCACCGCCGCGTTGGCGGACATCAGGTTGCTGTAGCCGCCGCCCGCCTCGCGCTCGTAGTAGCTGTCGGACAGGACCAGCAGGCCGGCGCCGTCGCGGTCCCTCATCGCCGACGCCAGCGACTCGCGCAGCTGCTGCCAGGCGCTCTCGTCGTACATCGCCGCGATCACCCCGGTGGTGGCCAGGGACTCGGTGAGCCTGCGGCCGTCGGCGTCGCCGGTGGGGATCGGCCTGGCGTCCAGCCCGTCGAAGAAGGCCTTCAGGTTCTTGCCGACCCGGTCGGGGGAGGTGCCCTTGCCGCCGAGCGGGCAGTCCGGCTGCCGGACGCAGTCCTTCGCGAAGGACCGGAACGCCGTCTCGAAGCCCGCCGTCTGCTCCAGGTTCAGGCGGCGGGCGGTCAGGGACGGGTCCATCGCGCCGTCCAGGACCAGGCGCCCCGCCCGGCTCGGGAACAGTCCGGCGTACGTCGCCCCCAGGAACGTGCCGTACGAGGCTCCGACGTACGTCAGCTTCTCGTCGCCCAGCACCGCCCGCAGGATGTCCATGTCCCGGGCCGCCTCGACGGTCGAGACGTGGCGCAGCAGCTTCGGCGCGTCCGCTCCGCAGCCCTCGGCGAACGCCTTGTAGGCGCCGACCAGCCGATCGGTCTCCCTCGCGTCGTCCGGGGTGACGTCCGTCTGCGTGTACGCGTCCATCCTGCGCCCGTCGAGGCACTTCACGGGCTCGCTGCGGGCCACGCCCCGGGGATCGACCGCCACCATGTCGTACCGGGCACGGACTTCCGCCGGGTAGCCGAGGCCGGCGTACTGCTGGAGGTACCCGATCGCGGAGCCGCCCGGTCCGCCCGGGTTCACCAGCAGCGAGCCGAGCCGCTTGCCGGGGCCGGTGGCCTTCTTGCGCGCCACGGCGAGGCGTACGTCCCCGCCGGCCGGCTTCGCGTAGTCGAGCGGCGCCTTCATCGTGGCGCACTGGAAGCCGGGGACGCCGCACTCGCGCCAGCTCAGCTTCTGCCCGTAGTACGGGACCAGGGACGACGGCGTGGACCCGGGCAGCGCGGCCAGGGTCGTCCGCGCCGTCTTGGCCGCTCCGGCCACCTCCTCCGCGGCCGCCGAACCGGCCGACGTCGACGCGCCCCCGGCCGAACAGGCGGTGGCGAGCAGCGCGGCGGCGAGCAGCGTGGTTCCGGTACGGGTCCTGCGGTGGGTGCGCCTTGTGTCCATCCAGCGAGCGTAACCGTCCGCGACGGCAGGGACGCGTTACGTGACGGACGTGCCACGAACGAGTACCCCGGCCGACCGCCGCCGGGGTGCCTCGTCAGCCCGCCCTGAGCGCCATGGTCATGGCCTCCACCGCGAGCAGTGGTGGCACGTTGCGGTCGAGCGCCTCCGCACAGGCGGTGATCGCTTCGATGCGGCGCAGGGTGGCCTCCGGCGAGCCTGCGCGGGCGAGGCGCTCCAGCACGTCCATGGAGTCGGCGTTGGCGATCGCCACGCGGGAGCCGAGCTGAAGGGCCAGGACATCGCGGTAGAAGGTGGTGAGGTCGGTCAGGGCGACGTCGAGGCTGTTGCGCTGTGTGCGGGCTTTGCGGCGCTTCTGGTTCTCCTCCAGGTCCTTCATCACACCCGCCGTGCCGCGCGGCAGGCGTCCGCCCTGGGCCGCGCCCAGGGCGGCCTTCAGCTCCTCGGTCTCCTTGGCGTCCATCTCCTCGGCGAGTTCCTTCGCGTCCGCCGCCGCCGCGTCCACCAGCTCCTGCGCGGCCTTGAGCGCGCTGCCGATGTCGTCGACCCTCAGCGGCAGCTTCAGCACGGCCGCCCGGCGCTCCCGGGCGGCCGGGTCGGTGGCCAGGCGGCGGGCCCGGTCGACGTGGCCCTGGGTGGCGCGGGCGGCGGCGGCGGCGACCTCGGGCTCGACGCCGTCGCGGCGTACGAGCATGTCGGCGACGGCCTCGACCGACGGCGTGCGCAGGTTCAGGTGGCGGCAGCGGGAACGGATCGTGGGCAGGACGTCCTCGACGGACGGGGCGCACAGCATCCAGACCGTCCGCGGGGCGGGCTCCTCGACGGCCTTGAGGACGGCGTTGGCGGACTTCTCGTTCAGCCGCTCGGCGTCCTGGACGAGGATGATCTGCCAGCGGCCGTTCGCCGGCGAGGTGAACGACTTGCGGACGGTGTCCCGCATGTCCTTCACCAGGATCTCGGCGCCCACGGCGGCCACCGTGCTGACGTCCGCGTGGGTGCCGACGAGCGCCGTGTGGCACCCGTCGCAGAAGCCGCAACCGGGGACGCCACCGAGGGCGCGGTCGGGGCTCACGCACTGCAACGCGGCGGCGAAGGCCCGCGCCGTCTGCGTCACCCCCGCCCCGGGCGGGCCGGTGAACAGCCAGGCGTGCGTCATGCTCGACGCCTCGGGCAGGGGGCCGTCGTCGGCGGCGGCGGTGACGAAGGCGTCGGCGTCCCGGGCGGCGGCGGCGAGCTGCTCGCTCACCTTCTCCTGCCCGACGAGGTCGTCCCACACGGTCATGGGTCACGCCGTCCTTCCGTCACACTCCGCCGCGCGCTCTGCGCCGCGCCCTCCATTGTGCGGGCCGCCTCCGACAGTGGGCGCCGGCCGGCGGGCGGAGGCCGGTCAGCGCCGTCCCCGGCCCCTCCCGCGGCCGTCTCCGTCGCCGTCGCGGCCGTCGTCGCGGTCGTCGTCCCGCGGGCCGAGCAGTTCGTCCGCCAGGGTCGGCAGGTCGTCCAGCGGTGTCTCCTCGGCCCAGTCCGAGCGGCGCCTGCGGGGCGGCGCCTGGTCGGGGTCGATCCGGGGCAGCTCGCGCGTGGCCTCCTGGGGCTCCCCGGACCGGTCGGCTCCGGCCGGGCCCTCCTCCCGGAAGTAGCCCGGCGGAACCCGGTCGGCGGGGCCGTCCCCGCGCACGGGGGGCAGCACCGCCGTCTCGTCGGCGGCGCGGGGGTCCACCGCCGGCAGCACCGCCGTCTCGTCCGCCGCGCCGGGCGGCACCGGCGGCTTGGGCAGCTCGGCCGTCACCTCGGACTCGGACACGCCGGACGCCCGGCCGCCGTCGCGCCCGTCCCGGGCACGGTCCTCGGCGTCGCGCCCGCCGTCCCGGTCGTCGTCCCGTGTGTCCCGCACCGGCCGCAGCACCGCCGTGTCCTCCGCCGGTCCGCCCGAGGCGTTCGGCGGCGTCACGACGGGCGTCGGAACGGTCATCGCGTCCGAGGGGTCCGGTGCGGCCGGAGTGCGCCGGGGGGCGTCCGCCGCGGGCGGGGCCGCGGGCCCGGGGCCCGCGGCTGCCGCGGCCGCCGCCTGCTCCGCCGCCCGGCGTGCCTCCTCGGCGCGCATCAGGGCCTCCTCGGCCTTGCGCTGCTTCTCCAGGCGCCGGGCCTCGGCCTCGGCGCGCAGCCGGGCCTCCTCCTCGGCCTGCTTGCGCAGCCGCTCCTGCTCGGCGCGGCGGCGGGCCTCCTCCTCGGCCCGGGCCTTCTCCTCCGCGAGGAGCCGTGCCCGCTCCTCCTCCGCCCTCCGGCGTGCTTCCTCGGCCCGCTGCCGGGCCTCCTCGGCCTGCCGCTCGGCCTCGCGCCGCTGCGCCTCCTCCAGCTCGCGCCGCTTGCGCTCCTCCTCCTCGGCGCGCAGCCGCTCCAGCTGCTCGAGGCGCTCGCGCTCCAGGCGCTCCTCCTCGGCCTTGCGCGCTGCCTCCTCCTCGGCCTTGCGCCGGGCCTCCTCCTCGGCCTTGCGGCGCGCCTCCTCCCGGGCCTTGATCTCGGCCTCGGACAGCGGCAGCACCTGGTCGAGCCGGTGGCGTACGACGGTGGTGACGGCCTCGGGCTCCTGGCCCGCGTCCACGACGAGGTAGCGGCCGGGGTCGGCGGCGGCCAGCGTCAGGAAACCGGCCCGCACGCGCGCGTGGAACTCGGCGGGCTCCGACTCCAGGCGGTCCGGTGCCTCGGTGAACCGCTCGCGCGCGGTCTCCGGCGGTACGTCCAGCAGGACCGTCAGGTGCGGGACGAGCCCGGCGGTCGCCCAGCGGTTGATCCGGGCGATCTCGGTCGGCGACAGGTCGCGCCCGGCGCCCTGGTAGGCGACCGAGGAGTCGATGTACCGGTCGGAGATGACCACGGCGCCGCGCTCCAGCGCGGGCCGGACCACGGTGTCGACGTGCTCCGCGCGGTCGGCGGCGTACAACAGCGCCTCCGCGCGGTGCGACAGACCCGCGCTCGACACGTCCAGCAGGATCGACCGCAGGCGCTTGCCGACCGGCGTCGCACCCGGCTCGCGGGTCAGCACGACCTCGTGCCCCTTGCCCCGGATCCACTCGGCGAGGGCCTCCGCCTGGGTGGACTTCCCGGCGCCGTCGCCGCCCTCCAGGGCGATGAAGAAACCGTTCGCCGCGGGGCTCGGCACCGGGTCGTCGCCGCCGAGCAGCGCGTCCTTCAGGTCCTGCCGCAGCGGTACCCCGGAACGGTCGTCGACCTTGGCCAGCACCAGCGCGGCCACCGGCAGCAGCAGCGCGCCGAACAGCATCAGCACGAACGCGGCGCCGCCGTGCGCGAAGACGAACCTGCCGCTCTCCAGCCGGTGCGGCCCGATCGCCGCCGCCACCACGGGTGCGATCACCGCGCCGAGCGCCACGTAGACCCGGACGACGGCGTGCAGGTGCTCGGTCGTCCGCGTCCGGCGGTGGTCCTCGGTCTCCTGGTCGAGCAGCGCGTGCCCGGTGTTGGCGGCCACGCCCGCGCCGACGCCGGCCAGGGCGAGGAGCAGCAGCACGGTGGTGACGTCCGGGACGAGGCCGGCGGCCAGCAGGGCGATGCCGGCGAAGGCGATCACCAGGGCCAGCAGCCGCCGCCGCGACAGGGAGGGCAGCACGGCGGGCGCCGTGCGGATGCCGACGACCACCCCACCGGTCAGGGCGCCGACCATCAGCCCGTACAGCACCGGACCGCCGCCCAGGTCCCTGGCGTGCAGCACCGCCACGGCCACGGCGGCGGACACGACCGCGGCGACGGCCGCGCAGGCGAACACCAGCAGCGGCAGGGCGCCGGTGCGGCCCTTGTCGACACCGGCGGCCGTCCGCGGGCGGCGCATGCCCTCCAGCGGCGACCGGGCGCGCGGGGTGCGGACCGCGGGCAGTTCGAGGAAGGCCACCAGGGACAGGGAGGCGGCGAACAGTCCGGCCGCGACGTACGAGGCGAGCGCCGCCTGGTGCTGGGCGAACCAGTCGACGCCGGCGCCCAGCAGGTTGTTCAGCAGTCCGGCGACGACGAGCACGGCTCCGGCGAGGGGGACCGCCACGAAGCCGGTGCGCAGCGACAGGCGGCGCAGGGCGTCCATGTGGTCCGGCAGGGGACGCACCGTCGCGCCCTCCGGCGGCGGCGCGGGCAGCAGCGCGGGGGCCGCGCTCTCTCGGCACACGGTCCAGAAGCGCTCGGCGACACCGGTGACGAAGCCGGTCACCAGGAGGGCGGCGAGGGCGTCGTCCGGTGTCCAGTCGATCCACAGCGGCGCCACGAGCAGCAGCACCGCCCGCAGACCGTCCGCGCCCACCATGGTCCAGCGGCGGTCGAGCGGACCGTCCTGCGAGGTGAGCGACGTGAGGGGGCCGAGCAGGACCGCGCCGAAGAGCAGCGTCGCCAGGATGCGAACGCCGAAAACCGTCGCCACTGCGAACGCCACGCCCCGGAAGCCCCCGCCGAACGAGTCCGCCCCTGCGGCGGCCTGCACGGCGAGGAGGACCAGCACCAGCAGGGCGAGGGTGTCGCCGACACCCCCCACGAGCTGTGCGCCCCACAACCGCCTCAACTGCGGTCGGCGCAGCAGGGCGCGGACGGCACGCTCGCGGGAGTCCGCGACGAGGGCGTCGTCCTGGGCGGGGTGAGGGGCCGTTGGCTGCTCGGCTCGCGTCATGCGTTCAGCCTATCGGGCGCCACCGCCGGGCCGTGGTACCCGGCCGAACGTACGCACGCCCCGACACCGAATCGATGCCGGGGCGTTCGCTCAGCGAACGACAGCGCGTGCCGCGCGGAGGAGCTGAGACCGGCTCAGTCCTCCGTCACGGGGGAAGCGGCCGCCTTCTCGGCGGCCGTCTTCGTCGCCGTCCTGGCCGTCGTCTTCTTCGCCGCCGTCTTGGCGGTCGTCGACTTGGCCGCGGTCTTCTTCGCCGCCGCCTTCTTGGCCGGGGCCTTCTTGGCGGTGGTCTTCTTGGCCGCGGTCTTCTTCGCCGTCTTCTTGGCGGGCCCCTTGGCGCGCTTCTCGGCGAGCAGCTCGTAGCCCCGCTCCGGCGTGATGTCCTCGACGCTGTCGCCGGAGCGCAGGGTCGCGTTGGTCTCGCCGTCGGTGACGTACGGGCCGAAGCGGCCGTCCTTGACCACGACCGGCTTCTCGCTGACCGGGTCGGTGCCCAGTTCCTTCAGCGGCGGCTTGGCCGCCGCCCGGCCACGCTGCTTGGGCTGGGCGTAGATCGCCAGCGCCTCCTCCAGCGTGATCGTGAAGAGCTGGTCCTCGGACTGGAGGGACCGCGAGTCCGTGCCCTTCTTCAGGTACGGGCCGTAGCGGCCGTTCTGCGCGGTGATCTCGACGCCCTCGGCGTCGGTGCCGACGACGCGCGGCAGCGACATCAGCCTCAGGGCGTCGTCCAGGGTGACGGTGTCCAGGGACATCGACTTGAACAGCGAGGCCGTCCGCGGCTTCACGGCGTTCTTGCCGGTCTTCGGGGTGCCCTCGGGGAGCACCTCGGTGACGTAGGGGCCGTAGCGGCCGTCCTTGGCGACGATGGTGTGGCCGGTGGCCGGGTCGGTGCCCAGCTCGAAGTCGCCGCTCGGCCTGGCGAGCAGCTCCTCCGCCAGCTCGACGGACAGCTCGTCGGGCGCCAGGTCGTCGGGCACGTCGGCGCGCTGGTGGTTCTCGGAGTCCTTCTCACCGCGCTCGACGTACGGGCCGTAGCGCCCCACGCGCAGCACGATGCCGTTGCCGACGGGGAAGGACGACACCTCGCGCGCGTCGATCGCGCCGAGGTCGGTCACCAGTTCCTTGAGGCCGCCGAGGTGGTCCCCGTCGCCGTTGCCGGCGTCGGCCGCGCCGCCCTCGCCCGCGCCCTCGCCGAAGTAGAACCGCTTCAGCCACGGCACGGACTGGGCCTCGCCGCGGGCGATGCGGTCGAGGTCGTCCTCCATCTTGGCGGTGAAGT
Organism: Streptomyces sp. NPDC029152; assembly: GCF_055564355.1. Lineage (NCBI taxonomy): Bacteria > Bacillati > Actinomycetota > Actinomycetes > Kitasatosporales > Streptomycetaceae > Streptomyces > Streptomyces sp. NPDC029152. The sequence continues at coordinate 103,994 of NZ_JBVHWR010000003.1, forward strand.
CGTAGTCGACGAGCCGCCCGAAGTGCTTCTCCAGGAGGTTGACCACGGCGAAGGACAGGAAGGACGGGACGAGGGCCGTGCCCTTCTTGAACACGTAGCCGCGGTCGAGGATCGTGCCGATGATCGACGCGTACGTCGACGGGCGGCCGATCTCCCGCTCCTCCAGCTCCTTGACCAGCGACGCCTCGGTGTAGCGGGCCGGGGGCTTGGTGGCGTGGCCGTCGACCGTGATCTCCTCGGCCGTGAGCGCGTCGCCCTCGGCGACCTGCGGCAGGCGGCGCTCGCGGTCGTCCAGCTCGGCGTTCGGGTCGTCGGCACCCTCGACGTAGGCCTTCAGGAAGCCGTGGAAGGTGATCGTCTTGCCGGAGGCGCTGAACTCGACGTCCCGGCCGTCGGAGGCCGTGCCGCCGATCTTCACGGTGACGCTGTTGCCGGTCGCGTCCTTCATCTGGGAAGCGACGGTCCGCTTCCAGATCAGCTCGTAGAGCTTGAACTGGTCGCCGGTCAGTCCGGTCTCGGCGGGCGTGCGGAAGCGGTCGCCGGAGGGGCGGATCGCCTCGTGCGCCTCCTGGGCGTTCTTGACCTTGCCGGCGTACGTGCGCGGCTGCGCGGGCAGGTAGTCGGCGCCGTACAGCTGCGTGACCTGGGCGCGGGCGGCGGCGATCGCCGTGTCGCTCAGGGTCGTCGAGTCCGTACGCATGTAGGTGATGTAGCCGTTCTCGTACAGCTTCTGGGCGATCTGCATGGTCGCCTTGGCGCCGAAGCCGAGCTTGCGGCTGGCCTCCTGCTGGAGCGTCGTCGTACGGAACGGGGCGTACGGCGAGCGGCGGTACGGCTTGGACTCGACGGAGCGGACGGCGAAGCGGGTGCTCTCCAGCGCGGCGGCGAGCGCGCGGGCGTCCGCCTCGTCGAGGTGGAGGGTGTTCGCGCTCTTGAGCTGCCCCAGGGAGTCGAAGTCGCGGCCCTGCGCGATGCGCCTGCCGTCGACGGTCTGCAGGCGGGCGACCAGCGACGACGGGTCGGAGGCGTCGCCCGCCCGGCCCGTGCCGAAGGTGCCCGTCAGGTCCCAGTACTCGGCGGAGCGGAAGGCCATGCGCTCGCGTTCCCGCTCGACCACGAGCCGGGTGGCGACGGACTGGACGCGGCCGGCCGACAGGCGCGGCATGACCTTCTTCCACAGGACCGGCGAGACCTCGTAGCCGTAGAGGCGGTCGAGGATGCGGCGGGTCTCCTGGGCGTCGACGAGCTTCTGGTTGAGCTGGCGCGGGTTGGCGACGGCGGCCCGGATGGCGTCCTTGGTGATCTCGTGGAACACCATGCGCTTGACCGGGATCTTCGGCTTGAGCACTTCCTGGAGGTGCCAGGCGATGGCCTCGCCCTCGCGGTCCTCATCGGTGGCGAGGAAGAGCTCGTCGGAGTCCTTCAGCAGGTCCTTGAGCTTCTTGACCTGCGCCTTCTTGTCAGCGTTGACCACATAGATCGGCTGGAAGTCGTGTTCGACGTCCACACCGAGGCGGCGGACCTCGCCGGTGTACTTCTCGGGCACCTCGGCGGCGCCGCTGGGAAGGTCGCGAATGTGCCCGACGCTCGCCTCGACGACGTAGCCAGGACCGAGATAGCCCTTGATCGTCTTCGCCTTGGCAGGCGACTCGACGATGACGAGTCGGCGGCCGCCGTTCGCGGTCTCGCTGGTCGGGGACAACTTCGCTCTTCTCTCCGGTCGACGCTGGGGCCTGCCCCGGGCGGTGCTCCCGGGATCGGGTCGTGCTGCATTTCGGTCGTGACGCTGCGGAGTGTGACGGTACCTCCCGCCCCCTTGTCAAACGGGAAAAGCCCGCAACGGCCACTCGAACGGTAACCCGACGAACCCTGTTCCTGCCGCCCGGAGTGTCCACCGGCCCGGATGCGCGTATCCGGAGCGCAACCCCCCGGTTACCTGTACGGGGGTACGTGCGGCGTCCGGATCCGGCCTCTCACACGCGCGTCAGACACCATGCCCCGGCGGTCAGCGCGGTCACGGCGACGACGCTCGCGACGGTCGCCGATGCGACGGGCCTCACACCCAGCGCGACGGGCCGGCCGTGCCGCACCCGTGTCACGGTCCACACCAGCAGGACGCCCCCGAACAGGGCGAACACCGTTCCCGCGAAGACCGCCGGCCCGCTTTCCATGGTCCCCGTGCCCCTTTTCTCCGTCCGCGAGTGCCCAGCCTCCGCGAGGCTGCCACGCGTGGACGGCGGGCAGGCGAACCCGAGGTGAACGGGGAGCCGAGGGGCCCGGCCCGTGGCTCGTTCCGCCGGGTCCGCCACTGGCGCCGGGGCCCGGGGCGGTGGGCCCGCGTCTCCTCGCCGACGGGAGAAATCCCTACGCCGGCTCCAGGAACCCCTGCTCCACCAGCAGCCGGATCTGCGCGGGCGTGCGGTCGCGCAGCGCCACCGGGTCCTCGCCCACCAGCTGGGCGATGGCGTCCAGGATGCGGCCGGCGCTCATCGTGCCGTCGCAGACGCCCGCGAACCCGGCGCCGACGGTGTCGACCCGGGTGGCCCGGCGCATGCCGCGGTTCTGGCGCAGCACGACGTGCTCGGGGTCCTCGGCGCCGGGCAGGCCGACCTGCTCCTGGACGACCTCGGGGGCCAGCGTGAAGCACGACTCCAGCAGGGCCGCGTCGTCGTGCTCGCGCAGGTAGTCGAGGCGGGCGAAGTGCGCCCGCACCGTCTCGCCGAGCGGCTGCTCGATCGGGTGCGGCCACTCCTCCGCCGTGATCGACGGTTCCGCGGCCGCCGTCCTGCGCAGCGTGATCCAGCCGAAGCCGACGGCCCTGACCTTGCGCGCCTCGAACTCGTCCAGCCACGCGTCGTAGCGCGCCTGGTACTCGGTCTCGTCGCCGCGGTGGTCGCCCGCGTCCCTGAGCCACAGCTCGGCGTACTGCGTGACGTCCTGCACCTCGCGCTGCACGATCCACGCGTCGCAGCCGCGCGGCACCCAGGAGCGCAGCCGGTCCGTCCACTCCTCCCCCTCCACGTGCTGCCAGTTGGCGAGGAAGTGCGCGAACCCGCCCTCGTTCAGGCGCTCCCCCGTTCGCTGGACGAGCGTGCGGCACAGCTCGTCCCCGCCCATCCCGCCGTCGCGGTAGGTGAGGCGGGCGCCCGGGGAGATCACGAACGGCGGGTTGGAGACGATCAGGTCGTACGTCTCGTCGTCGCGGACCGGCTCGTAGAGCGAGCCCTCGCGCAGGTCGGCGGCCGGGGCCCCGGACAGGGCGAGCGTGAGCGCGGTGATGCGCAGCGCGCGGGGGTTGACGTCCGTCGCCGTCACGCGCGTGGCGTGCCGGGCGGCGTGCAGCGCCTGGATGCCGGAACCGGTGCCGAGGTCGAGGGCGGCGGAGACGGGGGTGCGGACGGTGAGGCCGGCGAGGGTCGTGGAGGCGCCGCCGACGCCGAGGACGACGCCCTCCGCCCGGCTTCCGGCGCCGTCCTCCCCCCGCCCGCCACCGCCCTCGGCGGGAGCGCTGACGCGCACACCTCCTGCTCCGCCGACCGCGCAGCCCAGGTCGGACACGATGAACCAGTCCTCGCCCTCGGGTCCGCCGTACGGCCGCACGTCCACGGTGGCCGCCAGCTCGCCGTCGACGGACACGAGCCACCCGCCCTCCAGGCACGCCTCGACCGGCAGGACGTCCGCCGCGCGCGCGTGGGGCACCGGTTGCTGGAGGAGGAACAGCCGGACGAGCAGTTCCAGCGGAGTGTCACCGCGGGTGGCCCGGAGCGCGGGCACGACCTCGCCGCGCGACAGCGCCGCGTAGGCGGGGGCGCCGAGCAGCTCCAGCAGTCCGTCGGCGGTGAAGGACGCCCCGAGCAGGGCGTCCCGCAGCCGCGCGGTGACGTCGGGGCGGTCGGCGGAGGGCAGGGAGGAGAGGCTGGCGTTACTCACCTCACCATTGTGGCCCGCGCTCCGCCTCGCGCCCGCCGGGCGGGTGCCGGTTCGTCCCGGCCGCCGTCCCGGTCGCGCCGTGGTGTCAGCTCGTGGCCACCGGTGACGCAGTGGCCGACTTGCAGCTGGGCTGCTGGGCCATCGCCTTGCCGACGTCGCCCTCCTCGAGGGTCTTCAGCGCGTCGCTGCCGGACTTGCCGAGCTTGTTCAGCTCGGTGGCGACGTCCTTGAGGCCGTCGGCGAACTTCGCCTGGTTCTTGGTGTCGAGGCCCTCCACCTGCTTCTTCAGGGAGGCGTAGGAGGCGGAGAGGCTGTTGAGCTCCTTGACCGCGTCCTGCTGCTTCTTCTCACCGTCGTCCACGTTCGGCGCTCCGGCCTTCTGGACCGCGTCGCCCATCGCCTTGTAGGCGTCGGACATGTCCTGGAAGGCCTTCGCGTCGGTCTTCTGGACCTGCTCCGGCGTGCTGTTGTCCGAGGTCTCCTTCTGGATCGCGGCGTTGGCGGCCTCGATCTTCTTCGCCTGCGGCTGCACCGCGTCGCAGACCTGCTCGGCCCAGGAGTCCAGCTTGTCGTTGCCGTCGTCGCTGCTGCATCCCGTCAGCGCCAGTACCAGTACCGCACCGCCGGACAGTGCGGCCGCGAGCTTCTTGTTCACCGGATTGGTCCCTTCCATGGCTCTCGGCCCCGGAACATACACGCCGGATGGAGGACACTCGCAGGACGAGCATCCATTAAGACCGTATTGCAGCCATTTGCACCAGAGAGAGAAGGGTCACGACGAGGGCGCGCGAACGACGGCACGGGCGGACGCCGCGTCAGTACGCGTCGCCCGCCCGTGCCTTGGGCGGTGCTGCCCGTCCCCGTCGACGGCGGCGGCTACGAAACCACCGCCGCGTCCGGCGACTTGGGCTCCGGGTCGGCGTCGCCCTCGTCACCCACGGCGATTCCGCGCCGCTTGGACACGTACACCGCCGCGGCGACGACGGCGAACGCGACGACCGCGATCAGCACCCGTACGCCGACGCTCTCGTCGGCGCCGTAGGAGAACTTGATGACCGCCGGCGCGATGAGCAGCGCGACCAGGTTCATGACCTTCAGCAGCGGGTTGATGGCGGGACCCGCGGTGTCCTTGAAGGGGTCGCCGACCGTGTCACCGATGACGGTGGCCTCGTGGGCGTCGCTGCCCTTGCCGCCGTGGTGGCCGTCCTCGACGAGTTTCTTGGCGTTGTCCCAGGCGCCGCCGGAGTTGGCGAGGAACACCGCCATCAGCGTGCCCGCGCCGATCGCGCCCGCCAGGAACGCGCCGAGCGCGCCCACGCCGAGCGTGAACCCGATGAAGATGGGCGCCATCACGGCGAGCAGCCCGGGCGTGGCGAGTTCCCGCAGGGCGTCCCTGGTACAGATGTCGACGACCTTGCCGTACTCGGGTTTCTCGCTGTGGTCCATGATCCCGGGCTTCTCCCGGAACTGCCGCCGCACCTCGAAGACCACCGAACCCGCCGAGCGCGACACCGCGTTGATCGCCAGTCCCGAGAAGAGGAAGACGACCGCCGCGCCCGCGATCAGCCCGACGAGGTTGTTGGGCTGCGAGATGTCCATCATCAGGCTCATCGGGGCACCGTCGCCGCTGAGTCTCTCGCCCACGTCCCGCGCGCCGGTGGTGATCGCGTCACGGTACGAACCGAACAGCGCCGACGCCGCGAGGACGGCCGTGGCGATGGCGATGCCCTTGGTGATGGCCTTGGTGGTGTTGCCGACGGCGTCCAGGTTGGTGAGCACCTGGGCGCCGGCGCCCTCGACGTCGCCGGACATCTCGGCGATGCCCTGGGCGTTGTCGGAGACCGGCCCGAAGGTGTCCATGGCGACGATCACGCCGACGGTGGTGAGCAGGCCGGTGCCGGCCAGCGCCACCGCGAACAGCGCCAGCATGATCGACGTGCCGCCGAGCAGGAAGGCCCCGTAGACGCCGAGGCCGATCAGCAGGGCGGTGTAGACGGCGGACTCCAGGCCGACGGAGATACCGGCGAGGACGACGGTGGCGGGACCGGTGAGCGACGTCCTGCCGATGTCCCTGACGGGCCGCCGGGTGGTCTCCGTGAAGTAGCCGGTGAGCTGCTGGATCAGGGCGGCCAGCACGATGCCGATCGCCACGGCGACGAGCGCGAGGATCCGCGGGTCGCCGTTCCTCCCGGCGATGGCCGCGTCGGTGACGCCGTCGAGGTCGGCGTACGTGCCGGGGAGGTAGACGAAGACGGCCACCGCCACCAGGACCAGCGAGATCACCGCGGAGACGAAGAAGCCCCGGTTGATCGCGCTCATGCCGCTGCGGTCGGCCCGGCGGGGGGCCACCGCGAAGATGCCGATCATGGCGGTGATCACGCCGATCGCCGGCACGAGGAGCGGGAACGCCAGTCCCGCGTCGCCGAAGGCCACCTTGCCGAGGATCAGCGCGGCCACCAGCGTCACGGCGTACGACTCGAAGAGGTCGGCCGCCATGCCCGCGCAGTCGCCGACGTTGTCGCCCACGTTGTCGGCGATGGTCGCGGCATTGCGCGGATCGTCCTCCGGGATGCCCTGTTCGACCTTGCCGACCAGGTCGGCGCCGACGTCGGCTGCCTTGGTGAAGATGCCGCCGCCGACCCGCATGAACATCGCGATCAGCGCGGCGCCGAGACCGAAGCCCTCCAGCACCTTCGGCGCGTCGGCCGCGTACACCAGCACCACGCAGGAGGCGCCCAGGAGGCCGAGCCCCACCGTGAACATGCCGACGACGCCGCCCGTGCGAAACGCGATCTTCATCGCTCTGTGCGAGACGAGGGTGAGGTCCTTTTCCGGTTCACCCGCGGCCGGTGTCGCTTCCCGCGCCGCCGCGGCGACGCGCACGTTGCTGCGTACGGCGAGCCACATGCCGATATAGCCGGTGGCCGCCGAGAAAGCCGCGCCGATCAGGAAGAACACCGATCGTCCGGCACGCTGATTCCAGTCGTCCGCGGGCAGCAGCATGAGCAGGAAGAACACGACGGCCGCGAATACGCCGAGCGTGCGCAACTGCCGGGCCAGATAGGCGTTCGCGCCCTCCTGGACGGCCGCCGCGATCTTCTTCATGCTGTCGGTTCCCTCGCCCGCCGCGAGCACCTGGCGCACCAGGACTCCCGCGAGCACCAGCGCGGCCAGCGCGACGACCGCGACGACCGCGACCAGGGCGCGGTTCCCGTCGGTCAGTACGGCGGCGGCGACGGTCGAGGCATCGACCGACCGATGAGGGGTGGAAAGCTCCGCCATTCGTCCTCCTTGACGCTTGGGCTGAGCTCAAGATGTGGACGGGATCGTAGGTACCGGAACCTGATCGAAACAGTGCACGACAAATGGAATCCACCTGTCAACCGGAAGGGCCCCGGACGTAGTAATGCCCTTCCGGCATTAATCCGTGATCCTTTCGCCTGATCCTTTTCCGCTTACCTGATCCTTTTCCGCATCCTTATTCCGCGGGATCGATCGTGAATGAATTCACTTATCGCCCGCACGGCACCACTGTATGCGTGGCCCGCACCTTCCGCACATGACGAAGGGCCCTACGAGGTAGGGCCCTTCGGGTGATCGGGAGTGTCACTCCGGCGGCAGTACCGCGGGCGCGGTCGGCCACGTCATGCGGATCCGTCCGCCGTCCTCCCCGGCCGAGACCTCCACGTCGTCGACGAGACCGCTGATGACCGCGAGGCCCATCTCGTCCTCCTCGGTCTCCGCGTCGTCAGCGGCGCCCGGCGCTCCGGTCCCGGGCACCGCGTGCGGCGCCTTGTCGCCGACCTCGATGGAGAACTGCTTCTCCTCCTCGATCAGCGACACGTCGACCGGCGCCGTGATGCCGCCGTGCTGATGCAGGCCCACGGCCCGGGTGCAGGCCTCGCCGACGGCGAGCCGGACCTCGTCGAGGACGGCCTCGTCCACTCCGGCCCTGCGTGCCACCGCCGCCGCCACCAGACGGGCGGTGCGGACATGCTCGGGCAGCGCGCTGAAACGGAGTTCGACGGTGGCCATGCATCCCCCTCGGAACCACGGGCGTGCTTCGAGGGGCCGGGCCGCCGACAGCCCGGCCCCTCCTTGGTTCGGTCGTCCCGGGCCCACGGCCCGGGACCGGTCGTCAGTCGGTGGCCGCCACCGCTTCCTCGACCGAGGTGTGAATCGGGAACACCTTGGTGAGGCCGGTGATACGGAAGATCTTGAGAATGCGCTCCTGGTTGCAGACCAGGCGCAGCGAGCCCTCATGGGCGCGCACCCGCTTCAGTCCGCCGACCAGCACGCCGAGCCCGGTGGAGTCGAGGAAGTCCACGCCCTCCATATCGACGACGAGGTGGAAACTCCCGTCGTTCACCAGCTCGACCAGCTGCTCGCGCAGCTTGGGCGCGGTGTATACGTCAATTTCGCCACCGACCTCGACGACCGTACGATCGCCGACGGTACGGGTCGACAGGGACAGGTCCACGGATCCTCCAGCACCTTGCTATCGAGCGGTCGTCCCTCGGGACACCTCGGCTTGAAGCCCCCAGGACGGTTCGCCAGCCGCGATGGCATTCAATCACTTACCGGCAGGCGTGCACGACGCCTTGGTCCCATTGTCCGTCACGCCAGTGACACACTCGGTGCCGATGGCCGAGAATCACCGATCCGATCGATCCCCGGCAGGACCCGGCTCCCGGCCGGATCCGGGCACGGTCCTGGGCCGGCTCGCCGCGGGACCGAGCCGGGCTGCGCGCATCACTCATACGGAGCACTTGCCCCCGCGTGCGGGCCGTCATGCCCTCTGGCCGGACCGGATTCGCCCGGAGGTCGTCGCGGCGGTGCGGGCCGCGGGCATCGAGCACCCCTGGGCCCACCAGGCACGGGCGGCGGAGCACGCCCTGGACGGCGACTCGGTGGTCGTCGCCACCGGCACCGCCTCCGGCAAGTCCCTGGCCTATCTGGTGCCGGTCCTGTCGACGCTCCTGGACGGCTCCGAGGCCCCGAACGGGCGCGGCGCCACCGCCCTCTACCTGGCCCCCACCAAGGCGCTGGCCGCCGATCAGTGCCGGTCCGTGAAGGAACTCGCGCAGCCGCTGGGCACATCCGTGCGAGCGGCCGTGTACGACGGCGACACGCCGTTCGAGGAACGCGAGTGGATCCGCCAGTACGCCTCCTACGTCCTCACCAACCCGGACATGCTGCACCGCGGGATCCTGCCGGCCCACTCCCGCTGGTCCTCCTTCCTGAAGTCGCTGAAGTACGTGGTCGTCGACGAGTGCCACACCTACCGCGGCGTCTTCGGCTCCCACGTCGCGCAGGTCCTGCGCAGACTGCGCCGGCTGTGCGCCCGCTACGGCGCGTCGCCCGTGTTCCTGCTGGCCTCCGCCACCGCCGCCGAGCCCTCGGTGGCGGCCCGCCGGCTCACCGGGCTGCCGGTGGTCGAGGTCGCCGACGACGCCTCACCGCGCGGTGAACTGGTGTTCGCCCTCTGGGAGCCGCCGCTGACCGAACTGGAGGGCGAGAAGGGCGCACCGGTCCGCCGCACCGCCACCGCCGAGGCAGCCGACCTGCTCACCGACCTCACCGTGCAGGGCATGCGCTCGATCGCCTTCGTGCGCTCCCGGCGCGGTGCCGAACTGATCTCGGTGATCGCCCAGGAGCGCCTGGCCGAGGTCGACCGGTCGCTGACCCGGCGCGTGGCGGCCTACCGCGGTGGCTACCTGCCCGAGGAACGCCGGGCCCTGGAACGCGCCCTGCACTCGGGTGAACTCCTCGGCCTCGCGGCGACGAACGCCCTCGAACTCGGCGTCGACGTCTCCGGCCTGGACGCCGTGGTGATCGCCGGCTACCCGGGCACCCGGGCGTCGCTGTGGCAGCAGGCCGGGCGGGCCGGCCGGTCGGGGCAGGGGGCACTGGCGGTCCTCGTCGCCCGGGACGACCCGCTGGACACCTTCCTCGTCCACCATCCGGAGGCCCTGTTCGACCAACCGGTGGAATCCACCGTGCTCGACCCCGACAACCCGTACGTCCTCGCCCCCCACCTGTGCGCCGCCGCGGCCGAGCTGCCCCTGACGGAGGACGACCTGGAGCTCTTCGGCCCCGCCTCGGCGGAACTGCTCCCCCAGCTGGAGGCGGCGAAGCTGCTGCGCCGGCGGACCCGGGCCTGGCACTGGACGCGCCGTGAGCGGGCCGCCGACCTGACCGACATCCGCGGGGAGGGCGGACGCCCGGTCCAGGTCGTCGAGGCCGGGACGGGCCGGCTGCTGGGCACGGTGGACGCCGGTGCCGCCCACACGACCGTCCACGAGGGCGCCGTCCACCTCCACCAGGGCCGCACGTATCTCGTGCGCTCCCTGGACCTGGAGGACTCCGTCGCCCTGGTCGAACGGGCCACGCCGTCGTACTCGACGGTGGCCCGCGACACGACGTCGGTCTCCGTCCTCGACACCGACGTCGAGGTGCCGTGGGGCGACGGCCGCCTGTGCCTCGGCTCCGTCGAGGTCACCAACCAGGTGGTCTCCTTCCTGCGCCGGCGCCTGATCACCGGTGAGGTCCTGGGCGAGACGAAGCTCGACCTCCCTCCCCGGACCCTGCGCACGCGGGCGGTGTGGTGGACGGTCACCGAGGACCAGCTCGACGAGGCCCGGATCAACCCGGAGATCCTCGGCGGCGCCCTGCACGCCGCCGAGCACGCGTCGATCGGCATGCTGCCCCTGTTCGCCACGTGCGACCGCTGGGACATCGGCGGCGTGTCGGTGCCGCTGCACCCGGACACGCTGCTGCCGACGGTCTTCGTGTACGACGGCCATCCGGGTGGTGCGGGCTTCGCCGAGCGCGCCTTCCACACGGCCCGGGCCTGGCTCACGGCCACCCGGGAGGCCATCGCATCCTGCGAGTGCGACGCCGGCTGCCCGTCGTGCATCCAGTCCCCCAAGTGCGGCAACGGCAACGATCCGCTGCACAAGCGGGGGGCCGTACGACTGCTCACGACGCTGCTGCGGGGAGCGGCGGGGGCGGAGGCTGAAGCGGGGGCGGAGGCGGAGACCGGGACGGAGGCACGGTAGGCGCCGCGTCCCGCCCCGCCGTCACTCCGCCGTGCCGCGCCGTTCCGCCCCGGCCCCGGGCCGGCACCACGGGCCCACCCTGCGGGGACCGCGCCTACCGGCTCCGCCGCCGGAACCGGTCTCGGCCCAGCCACCGGGTCCGGCCCCGCCGGGCCGGCCCGGGCCCGGACCTCCGCCCCGAAGGGCCCCCGGCCCGCCGCCACCGTCACGTCCGAGACCTGGCCGGTGACCGCGCACCGCACCAGCCGCGCGCCCTGGGCCCGTGCGATCCGGTCCGCCCGGGCGCAGGCCCCCGGGGCGCCGAGCGACCAGTGGTCCGCCGCCGCGAGCGCCGCGAGGTCGGCCCCGCCGGCCGCGCGGTGCCGGGCCACCACGGCCTGCCCCAGGGCCAGCACGACGCCGAACACCAGGCACAGGACGGCGATGGCGCCGACGCTCCAGACGGTGGCGGACCCCCGGTCGCCCCTCCCGGGGGCGTCCCGGCCGGTCACCCGGCGGAACGAGGAGCCGCTCCTCACGGCCCCGCCCCCGCCCCTTCGCCCACCGGCGTGCCGGCCGTCCGCTCCGGCGACGGCTCCGCTGCCGGGTCCACCGCGGGATCGCCCGCGTCGCCCTCGCCGTCCCCACCGTCCTCGGCCGGGCCCACCGCCTGCTCGACCGAGGCCACGGCCTCCTCCCGTACCTCGAAGGGCAGGCCGTGCAGCATCGACGGCGCGGCCACGACCACCACGCGGACGCGGTCCCCCTCCCGGGCGACGGTGACCCGCGCGCCGTGCGGCGCCGCTTCGCGGGCGACCTGGAGGACCGCGTCGGCCGGGTCCTGACGGGCCGCCGCGCGGGCGCCCGTGCGGGCGGCGTCCACGCACCGGATCTGGGCGGCCACGACCAGCAGACCCCACACCAGCGCCATCGCGAACACCACGAGCACGGGCAGCACCACGGCGGTCTCCGCTGTCACAAAACCCCCGTCGGCTCTCCTGCGGGCTCCCGGCCCCGCCGACCGCTCACATCCGCGCATCGAGGGCCTTCTTCACGATGCCCTGGAGCTCCGCGCTGACCGCCCCGCTCGTCACCACCTTGTAGAGGACCACGGCGAAGGCCACTGCCGCGACGATGCCCATCGCGTACTCGGAAGTGACCATTCCCGCGTCCCGTCGCAGCACGGTCTGTCGCCGCGCCGCACGTGCCCTGCACACCAGGGCACGCAGCCGTGCCCGTACCGATCGATTCATCACAACCCCCGCGAGGTCCGGTCCCGTCGTTCACTCGTCCGCCGTTCACTCGTCCGCCGGCCACTCGCTCGCTGGCTTCACGTCGTTCCGTTCCGCCCCGTCACCCACCACCCCCTCCGCCGCCCAGCACCCCGCCCGCGAGGCCGATCACCACAGGCAGTACGCCGACCGCGACGAACGCGGGCAGGAAGCACAGCCCCACCGGCGCGGTGACCATGACGGCCGCCCGGCGGGCACGGACCGTCGTGGCGCGCGCCCGGTCGGCACGGGCCTGGGCGGCGAGCCGGGCGACCGGCCCTGCGGCGGGCAGGCCGGACACGTCGGCGCGCTCCAGCAACCGCGCCAGGGGACCGGCGTCCGGCAGCGCGGCCAACCCGCGCCAGGCACCGCCCGGTTCACCGCCGAGCCGGACTTCCGCGGCGCCGCGCGCCAGCGCGTCCCCCACGGGCCCGCCGAGGGCGTCGCCCACGGCCTGGGCCGCGATCACCGGGCCGGCGCCCGCCGCGACGCATGCCGCCAGCAGGTCCGCGGCCAAGGGCAGTTGACGCGCGGCCTCCACGGCGACGGCCTCCTGCGCGACCGGCCCGGCGGCCGACCGCTTCACGTGCCGGCGCCACAGCACCGCCGCCAAGGCCAGCCCCACCACGGCACCGGTGACGCCACCCACCAGGGCCCATCCGGCGCCCGCCGTCCCCACCAGGGGCAGCCATCCGCGCACGGTCTCCAGCACCTCGCCGCGCCGTGGGCCGGCGCGGACCGGCACCGGGACCAGCAGCAACGCGAGCCGCTTGCGCACCGCCCGCTCCCGCCGCACGGCTCCGACCCGGCCCGCCAGCCACCCGACGACCAGCGCCGCCCCCAGCACCGCCCCCAGCCTGTGGACAACGTCTCCGCTCACGCCGCCGCCTCCGCTCCCCGCACGATCCGGGACACCCACCACACCCCGAGGCCCTCCAGCACCGCGCCGGCCAGCAGACACCCCAGGCCCCCTCCGGTGTGCAGCAGCACACGCAGCGGGTCGGAACCGAGGGCGACACCGAGCAGGAGACCCAGCACCGGCAGGCCGGCGAGCATCACCGCCGTGGCACGGGCGCCCGCCAACTGGGCGCGCAGGTCGGCCCGCTGGTCCCGCTCGGCGCGCAGTGCGCCCTCCAGCCGCTCGAGCCCCGCCGCGAGCCCGGCCCCCTGGTCGACGGCCACCCGCCAGCAGGCCGCCAGGCCCCGCAGCCCTTCGGCGCCCGGCCGGCGTGCCGCCGCGGCGAGCGCTGCCGGGACGTCCCCGCCGAACCTGGCCGCCGCCAGCACCCCCGCCTGCCCGTCGCCGAGTCCTCTCGAGTCGTGGGCGGCGCACAGCAGTGCCTCGCCCGGCTGCCGCCCCGCCCGCACCTCCCCGGCGAGCGCGCCGCACAGCGCGATCACCGCGTCCTGCCGCCGCTCCCGGTCCCGCCGTTCCCGACCGGCCAGCCGCACTCTCCGCAGCAGCGGCACCCCGGCCGTCCCCGCGACGGCCGGGAGCACCGAGGCGCCCAGTACCGTCAGCACCAGCCCGGCCGCCAAGGACCACCACTCGCTCCGCAGCCGGCCGCGCACCTGCCGCAGCCCGTCCAGCACCCGGCGCACCGTGAGCGGCCCGGCCCCGACCGCTCCACCACCCGCGAGCAGCGCCCGCGCGCGCCGGGCCCCCGAGTGCCACCCGGCCGTCAGCCACGCCCCCGTTCCCAGACACACCAGGGCGGCGGCCGTCGTCAGCTCACCCGACCCCATCGCCTGTTCGCCTCCCTTCCACGGGCCGCGCCCCGAGTCCCTCACCGCGCAGCAGTTCCCGCAGTCGCTCCCACCCGCGCTCGGCGACGAACGCCTCCGCGCTCCACCGCAGCGCCGGTACCGTCCGCACCAGGCCCGACGGATCCCGTTCCAGTACGTGCACCTCGGCGATCCGCCGCCGCCCCGCCCGGTCCCGCTCCAGGTGCAGGACGACCGACAGGGCTGCCGCCAGCTGGCTGTGCAGGGCCGCCCGGTCCAGCCCGGCGGCGGTGCCGAGCGCCTCCAGCCGGGCGGGTACGTCGGCGGCGGCATTGGCGTGCACGGTCCCGCACCCGGCGTGGCCGGTGTTCAACGCGGCGAGCAGGTGGACCACCTCGGGCCCGCGCACCTCGCCTACGGCCAGCCGGTCCGGCCGCATCCGCAGGGCCTGCCGCACCAGGTCCTCCAAGGTGACCAGGCCCGCGCCCTCCTGGTTGGCGGGTCTGGTCTCCAGGCGGACGACGTGCGGGTGGTCCGGCCGCAGCTCCGCCGAGTCCTCGGCGAGCACGATCCGTTCACCGGGTCCGACCAGCCCGAGCAGCGCGCTCAGCAGCGTCGTCTTCCCGCTGCCGGTACCGCCGCTGACGAGGAAGGACAGCCCGGCCCGCAGGAGCGCCCGCAGCACCCCGCTCCCTCCGGGCGGTACGGTGCCGGCCGCCGCCAGCTCGTCGAGCGTGAACGCGCGCGGCCGCACCACCCGCAGCGACAGACACGTGCAGCCGACGGCGACCGGGGGCAGCACGGCGTGCAGCCGGGTGCCGTCGGGCAGCCGGGCGTCCACCCACGGCCGGGCGTCGTCGAGCCGGCGCCCGGCGACCGCGGCGAGGCGCTGCGCGAGCCGCCGCACCGCTCCGGCGTCCGCGAAGGCGACCGGCGTGAGTTCCAGGCCGCCGCCCCGGTCCACCCAGACTCTGTCCGGCGCGGACACCAGGACGTCGGTCACCGACGGGTCGGCGAGCAGCGGTTCCAACGGTCCGCTGCCGACGAGTTCCGACCGCAGCTGCTCGGCGGCACCGAGGATCTCGGCATCCCCCAGCACGCGCCCCTGCTCCCGCAGCGCCTGTGCCACGCGCGCGGGAGTCGGCTCCGCCCCGCTCTCGGCGAGCCACCGCCGCACGCCGTCGAGCAGCCCGGAGGCGGACCCCGGGACCGCCCCGGGACCGGCCCCCGGGGCCACCGCGGAAGCCCGCCCCGGCGTCACCGCGGAGACCGGGGCCGGGAGCGTCCTCGAAGCGCCCGGCACCACCCCCCGGGCAAGCACGGTGGTCACCCGGGAGGCCGCGCCGGCGGACGGCGCCGGAGGAACGTCCGTGGCCGCCCCCGCCCTCGCGCACGACCCGGCGGCCGGTGCCCGGGACTGCTCGGGCCCCGTCCCCGTGGCCGCCCACGCGGGTCGCCTCGACGCCTTCTGACGGCCTTCCCCGACGGGCCGCCCGGACGCCGCCCCATGGCCCGCCCCGGCGGGCCGTCCGGGGCCCGCTCCCACGGCCGTCCCCGCGGGCCGCCCCACCGGCCCCGTCATCTCCGAGGGCCACCCGGCCGGACCGTGAGCCGGCCCCGTGGCCGGCCGGACCGCGCCGTCCGCCGCACCGGCCCGCACGCCCTCGCCCACCGCGGCGCCGGCACCCGCCGGCGTCCTCATGCCGCACCGCCCGTCTCCGTCACCAGCGCCCGCTCCCAGAACTCCCGGCAGAAGCGCGCCAGGGGCCCTCGTCCGGTTCCGCCCGGCGGCCGCTTGTCCTCGGTCGCCCGCAACAGCCCGGCCTCGACGGGCACGTCACCGACCAGGGGCAGCCCGAGCAGCCGGGCCACCTCGCGGTCGTCGAGCCCCGGCGCGTACGGGCCCCGCACCGCGACCCGCAGGTCGCGCAGGACCATGCCGACCGCGGAGGCGACCCGCCCGGCCGCAGCGACGGCGCGCAGTTCGGCCGGGACGACGAGCAGTCCGACGTCGATCTGGGCGAGGACCTCCGCGACCCCGTCGTCGATCCGGCGCGGCAGGTCGACGACGACCGTGCCGCCCCTGCGCCGCGCCGCGGCGAGGACCGCCCGTACGGCCTGGGCCGGCACGGCGACGCAGTCCCCCCGGTCCCAGCTGAGGACGCGCAGCGAGTGCAGCTCCGGCAGCGACTCCTCCAGGGCGCTCCCGCCGACCCGTCCGCGTGAGGACGCGAACGCGGGCCACCTCAGTCCCTCGGCCGTCTCGCCGCCGAGCAGGACGTCGAGTCCGCCGCCCAGGGGGTCGGCGTCCACCAGCAGGCTGCGCAGCCCCTGACGGGCGGAGGTGACGGCGAGCGCGCAGGCCAGCGTGGACGCTCCGGCACCGCCCCGGCCGCCGATGACGCCCACGGTGAGGGCGGGCCGGCCGACGTCCTCCGCGACGTCGGCGATGCGGTCGACCAGCCACTGCTCACCGTCGGGCAGCATCAGGACGTGGTCGGCGCCGATCTCGACGGCCCTCTGCCAGACCCCGGAGTCGTCCTGGTCGCGGCCCACCAGCACCACGCCCCGTCTGCGCACGGCCCCGCGCACGCGCCGTGCGGCGTCGTCGCCCACCAGGACGAGCGGCGCCGCCTCCCAGCTGCCGCGCCGCCCGGGCACCGAGGGCTCCCCGGGCACCGAGTGGTGCACCTCGGGTGTGGCGCCCGCCGCCGCGCACAGGCGCAGCAGGTCGTCGAGGAGGTCGGTGTCCTCGGTGACGATCAGCGGGCCGCTCCGCCGCCCCTCGGCGGCGGGTGGCGGATCGTGTGTGACGGTACCGGTCATGGCCGGGTCCCCCTTCGTCGTGTCCTGCGTCGTGTCCTGCGCCGTCGCGTCGTCGCGACCCGCTTCGTCGCTCCACCGCTCGCCACCGCTCGCGCGGCCGGCGGCCCCGTGATCCCGAGGCCCCTCTCTCCGAAGCGTGTGAAGAACCGGAAACCAGCCATATGCGACCGGCAAAGCGAACCGGCCATGAGTGGTGGCGGCCCGAACGCGTGGAATCACGGTGCAGCGGTCCGCGAAATCGTGTGGATCTTGGTCAATAACCGTGGAGGGCGCGATCTATGTGAATATCGCCGTCACTCATACCGGTGAGTCCGGAACCGCCCCGGCACCCCCGCACACAGCTCCCGCAGCGCAGTCCGTCGGTTACCCACGGTCATAAATCATGAGCATGACAAACATGCCGACACGCACCGCCCATGCGCGCCGACCGCGCCACCGGCAGAAGGAAAAACCCACCCGGACATGCGACGACCCCCGCCGGGGGGGAGAGCGGGGGTCGTCTCCACGGCCGACTCGGGGGGGGAGGAGTCGGACCGGGTTAGCACGGTCGCGAACGATCCGTGACTTCCATGGTGTACCCGAGAGCCCTCTCAGGCAAACCCACACGCCCCACCTTACGCCGAATGGGCTGCGCCTATGCTCAGGGTCGTGGAAAACCGCTCCCGGCCCCGTACCGCGGCCTTCTTCGACCTGGACAAGACGGTCATTGCGAAGTCGAGCACACTCACCTTCAGCAAGTCGTTCTACCAAGGCGGGCTGATCAACCGCAGG
The DNA here is from genome assembly GCF_055564355.1 of Streptomyces sp. NPDC029152. Taxonomy (NCBI): domain Bacteria; kingdom Bacillati; phylum Actinomycetota; class Actinomycetes; order Kitasatosporales; family Streptomycetaceae; genus Streptomyces; species Streptomyces sp. NPDC029152. The sequence continues at coordinate 121,557 of NZ_JBVHWR010000003.1, forward strand.
GCCGTCCTGCGCACCGCCTACGCCCAGTTCGTCTTCCTCGCGGGCGGTGCCGACCACGACCAGATGGAGCGGATGCGCGAGTACCTCTCCGCACTCTGCCGCGGCTGGAACGTCCAGCTGGTCAAGGAGCTCGTCGCCGAGACGCTGCACGACCTGATCGACCCGATCATCTACGACGAGGCCGCCTCCCTGATCGAGGAGCACCACACCGCCGGCCGCGACGTCGTCATCGTCTCCACGTCGGGCGCCGAGGTCGTCGAACCGATCGGCGAGCTGCTGGGGGCGGACCGGGTGGTGGCGACCCGCATGGTCGTGGGCGATGACGGCTGCTTCACCGGGGAGGTGGAGTACTACGCGTACGGCCCGACCAAGGCCGAGGCGATCCGCGAGCTGGCCGCGTCCGAGGGGTACGACCTCGCCCGCTGCTACGCCTACAGCGACTCGGTGACCGACCTGCCGATGCTGGAGTCCGTCGGCCATCCGCACGCCGTCAACCCGGACCGCGCCCTGCGGCGCGAGGCGCTCGCGCGCGAATGGCCGGTTCTCGAGTTCCACCGCCCCGTACGGCTCAAGCAGCGGATCCCCGGCTTCGCCGTATCGCCGCGCCCGGCCCTCGTCGCCGCCGCCGCGATAGGTGCCGCGGCGGCCACCGCGGGCCTCGTCTGGTACGCGAGCCGACGCCGGACGACAGCGGCCTGATCTTGACCCTTTCACCCGTGTTTGACCGTGGAAGTAAAGAAGTGCGGCAAGGGCTTCCACTTGCTCGTGGTCAGGAGTACAAAGGATTCAACGGCCCGCGAGACCAAGGACATCCGAAAGGATCGCCTTAACAACGCATTTGGCCCCACGGACCGAGCATGAACACCGAGCACCCACGCGACGTCGACCCGTCGATTACGGGCCAGCCGCACCAGGTGACGGGCAAAGTCCCGACCTGATGGGCATATATCGAGGACGCTTGGTAACCCGGTGAGCATGCCAGCGGCGGTACGAATTCTCGTACCGCCGCATTTCGTCGCGCCGCCGGCTCCCGTCCGCGCCGCCCGACCTATGCCGCTCCGCGCTGGAGCGCCTCGCAGACCGCCGTCGACTCGCGGGCGCCCAGTTCCACCGCTCTGCCGCAGTGCGCGATCCAGGCGGCCATGCCCTCGGGGGTGCCGGAGACGTAACCGTCGAGTGCCGTCAGGTAGGCCGCCCGCCCCAGCTCGGCGTGTCCGACCTCGGCGGCGCAGACCGACTTCGGGTCCAGACCGCTGCCGACCAGGACGATCCTCTCGGCCGCACGCGCGACCAGGCCGTTGTGCGAGGTGAAGGGGCGCAGGGCCAGGAGTTCGCCGTGCACGACGGCGGCGGTGACCAGCGCCGGCGCGGAGCCCCCCGCGATGACCAGCCCGGCCAGGCCGTCCAGGCGGCCGTGCGCCTCGGCGGCGCCCGGCAGCGGCAGTCCGACGAGCGGTTCGTCCACCGGCTCGCCCTCCTGCCGCGGCCGCCCCACCCGATCGTCCTTGTCCGCGGCCGCCACCAGGTGCAGCCGGGCCAGCACCCGCAGCGGGGACTGGCGCCAGATGGACAGCAGCTGGCCCGCCTCGGCGGTCAGCCGCAGGGCCGCGCCCACCGCGCGCGCCTCGTCGTCGCCGCTGAAGTCGGTCCGGCGGCGCACCTCCTCCAGCGCCCAGTCGGCACCGGACAGCGCCGCCGAACCCCGGGCGCCGCGCAGCGCCGCCTCGGACGTGATCTCGTTGCTGCGTCGCCGCATGATCCGGTGACCGTAGACCCGGTCCACGGCCTTGCGTACGGACTCCACGGTCTCGGCCACACCGGGCAGCGAGCCCAGGGCCGCGAGCGGATCGGCGGTCGCGCCTGTCGTACTCATGGGTACGACCCTACGCACCCCGACGCCCCGCCCCACGAATGAGTGGTCTTCTTCACGCACCTCCAGGCTCCCCTGCCACGTACAGCTATCAGTCCACTACTCTTGGTGAACATGAAAATTGCTTTCGTCGGGAAGGGCGGCAGCGGCAAGACCACTCTGTCCTCCCTGTTCATCCGCCACCTCGCCGCCACCGGCGCACCCGTCGTCGCGATCGACGCCGACATCAACCAGCACCTGGGGGCCGCGCTGGGCCTCGACGAGGCGGAAGCGGCCCGGCTGCCCGCGATGGGCGACCACCTTCCGCTGATCAAGGACCACCTGCGCGGCACCAATCCGCGCATCGCCTCCGCCGACACGATGATCAAGACGACGCCGCCCGGCGACGGCTCGCGGCTGCTGCGGGTACGCGAGGACAACCCGGTCTACGAGACCTGCGCCCGGCCGGTGGAACTCGACGGCGGCACCGTCCGTCTGATGGTCACCGGGTCCTTCACCGAAGCCGACCTGGGAGTCGCCTGCTACCACTCCAAGACCGGAGCGGTGGAGCTGTGCCTGAACCACCTGGTCGACGGCCGTGACGAATACGTCGTGGTCGACATGACGGCGGGCTCGGACTCGTTCGCCTCCGGGATGTTCACCCGCTTCGACATCACGTTCCTCGTCGCCGAGCCGACCCGGAAGGGGGTCTCCGTCTACCGCCAGTACAAGGAGTACGCCCGTGACTTCGGCGTCACCCTGAAGGTCGTCGGCAACAAGGTGCAGGGGCAGGACGACCTCGACTTCCTGCGCGAGGAGGTCGGGGAGGACCTGCTGGTGACCGTCGGCCACTCGGACTGGGTGCGGGCCATGGAGAAGGGCCGCCCGCCGCGGTTCGAGCTCCTGGAGGACGCCAACCGCCGCGCGTTGCGGACGCTGCACACGGCCGCGGACGCGACGTACGGGCTGCGGGACTGGGAGCGTTACACGCGCCAGATGGTGCACTTCCACCTGAAGAACGCCCGGAGCTGGGGCAACGAGCGGACCGGGGCCGACCTCGCCGCGCAGGTCGACCCCGGGTTCGTCCTCGGCGAGGAGGTCGTCGCCCCGGCGTGACGCCTACCGCTCGGCCGCCGGCGCTCCGGGCACGCCCTTCGGCGCCGGCGCGGGGGCGGCCGACAGAAAGGACGCCCAGCCCTTCTCCGGGGCCTCGCCGACGCCCAGGGTGCGCAGCTTCTTCAGGATCTTCGGGTCCTGGGCGTCCAGCCAGTCCGCGAGCTGGCGGAAGGAGACACAGCGCACCTCCTCCTTGGTGCACACCTTCTCGACGACCTCCTCGACGGCCCGCATGTAGGTGCCGCCGTTCCACGACTCGAAGTGGTTGCCGATGATCAGCGGCGCGCGGTTGCCGTCGTAGGCCCGCCGGAAGCCCTGCAGCAGGCCGTCGCGCATCTGGTCACCCCAGAACTCGCGCTTGGCGGGGTCGCCCTGGGTGGCGGTGCCCGACTGGTTGACCATGAAGTTGTAGTCCATGGTGAGCTGTTCGAAGGTGTGCCCGGGGAACGGGACGAGCTGCATCGACAGGTCCCACAGTCCGTACTTCTTCTCGGGCCAGACCTGGTTGTTCACGCCGCTGCTGTCGTAGCGGAAGCCCATCCGGCTCGCGGCCCTCATGAAGTTCTCCTGGCCCTCCAGGCACGGGGTGCGGGCGCCGATCAGCTCCTTGTCGTAGTCGAAGGGCAACGGTGCGGCGTCCTTCAGGCCGGTGTTGGTCTTCCAGGTCTTCACGAACTGCTTGGCCTGGTCGATCTCGCTCTTCCACTCCTCGACGGACCACTCGCCGACCCCGCCCCCGGCGCCGCAGAAGTGACCGTTGAAGTGGGTGCCGATCTCGTTGCCCTCCAGCCACGCCTGCCGCAGCTGCGTGACGGTGTCGGTGATGCCCTCCTCGTCGTTGAAGCCGATGTCCGAGCGGCCCGGGGAGTGCTGCGGCGGCTGGTACAGGTCCTGCCTCTCCTCCGGCAGCATGTACACGCCACTCAGGAAGTACGTCATGGTGGCGTTGTTCTCCTTGGCCACCTTCCGGAAGTGGGAGAACAGCTTCTGGCTGTCCTCACCGGCCCCGTCCCACGAGAACACCACGAACTGCGGAGGCTTCTGACCGGGCTTGAGGCGCTCGGGCCGGGGCAGGTGCGGCTGTGCGCCGGTGTACGCCGTCGAGCCGTCACCGATCAGCCGCACCACGCTCCCGGGCGCCGGCGCCCCTTTCCCTTTCTCCTTCTGCGGGCCGTGCGCCCCTTGGCCGGAATGGTTGCCGCTACTGCCGATCGCGCAGCCGGCGAACGACGCGGCGCAGACCGCGGCGACCACGGCGCGCGCGGCGATCCTGCGGGTGGCGGCCATGTTCCGCCCACCTTCTTCCTTCTCTCGGGCCAACGCCGACGAGGGCGATGTCGGGTGCTGTACCGGGACGTGCCGTCAGCGCCGCCAAGGTGGCACGAGACCGAGAAGGAATTAATACGACAAGCCGATGAAAAGACCGATTCACCCACTAGAGCAGCTCACTACTCCATTCGCACGAAAAGTCTATGCCTCTCCTTTACTCTGAATTACGATCCGTTTACCGAACGCATTCATGGATGCATCCATGAATGCGTTCGCAGAGCGCCCGAGCGTCCCGCCGCTGTACGCCGTGACCCACGGCCGCGAACCGCCCCCGCCGAGCGGGGGTTCCCCCCTGACCGCGACCGCACAGCCCCGGAGGAGACGGGAAACATGTCAGCCTGCGTCCCCGCCCGCGCCGATTCGGCCCGGACCAAGCACGTCCACCCACCCCACAGCCCACCGCCCGAGCGCCCCGGACGCTTCCGCGTCGAGGGCGCCGACCTCTCGGCCGCGATCGCGGTCTTCCTGATCGCCCTCCCCCTCTCCCTGGGCATCGCCCTCGCCACCGGCGCCCCGCTCCAGGCCGGCCTCGTCGCCGCCGCCGTGGGCGGGATCGTCGTCGGCCGGCTCGGCGGCTGCCCGCTCCAGGTCAGCGGGCCTGCGGCAGGACTCACCGTGGTCACCGCCGACCTCATCCAGCGCTACGGATGGCGTACGACCTGTGCCATCACCGTTCTCGCCGGGCTCGCCCAGCTGGGGCTGGGCTGTGTGCGGGTGGCACGCACCGCCCTCGCCGTCAGCCCCGCCATCGTGCACGGCATGCTCGCCGGCATCGGCATCACCATCGCCGTGGCCCAGTTGCACATCGTCCTCGGCGGCACCCCGCAGAGCGCGGTCCCCGACAACCTGCGCGCACTGCCCGCCCAGTTGGGGAACGTCCAGCCCGCCGACCTGGCGGTGAGCGTGCTGACCCTGACCCTGCTGCTGCTCTGGCCCCGCCTCCCCGGCCGCGCCGGGCAGCTCCTGGGCAAGGTGCCCGCGGCCCTGGTCGCCGTCGCCGGCGCCACCGCGGTCGCCGTCCTCGCCGGACTCCGGCTGCCCAAGGTCGACCTGCCGTCCTGGAGCAGCCACGCCCTGGCCGCGCTGCCCGACGGTCCGGTGCTCGGCCTCGTCGCCGCCGTCCTCACCACCACGCTCGTGTGCAGCGTGCAGTCCCTGCTCGGCGCGGTCGCCGTGGACAAGCTCGTCGCCGCCCGGCCGGGTCCGGCCCGCCGCGTCGAACGGTCCGACCTGGACCGCGAACTGCTCGGCCAGGGCGCCGCCAACGTCGTCTCCGGAACGCTCGGCGGCCTACCCATCGCCGGTGTGGCCGTGCGCAGTACCGCCAATGTGCACGCGGGCGCCGTCAGCCGGAACTCCACGATGCTGCACGGCGTTCTCGTAGTGATCGCCACGCTGCTGATGGTCCCGGCCCTGGAGCTCATCCCGCTCGCCTCGCTCGCCTCCCTGGTCATGGCCGTCGGCCTCAAGATGGTGTCCCTGAACCACATCCGCACGGTGACCCGCCACCGCGAGGTGCTGGTCTACGCGGTCACCACCTGCGGCGTGGTGTTCCTCGGCGTCCTGGAGGGCGTCGCCCTGGGCATCGCCGCGGCCGTCGGTGTCGCCCTGCACCGGCTGACCCGCACCCGCATCACACACACCGAGACGGAAGGCGTCCATCACGTACACGTCCGCGGCCAGTTGACGTTCCTGGCGGTGCCGCGGCTCAGCAGAGTCCTGCACCACGTGCCCCACGGAGCGGATGCCGTCGTGGAGTTGGACGGGTCGTTCATGGACCACGCGGCGTACGAGACGCTGCAGGACTGGCAGAAGACGCACACCGCGCAGGGTGGCTCCGTCGAGGTCACCGGCCGCCGCCCCGGTCTGCGCATCTCCGAGCCGGCCGGCACCGACGGCTGCCGCTGCCGCCCCTGGACGCCCTGGCGCAACCACCAGTGCGAACGCCCGCGGACGGCGCCCGCGCCCCCGCCCGGCGGTGCTCGGCGACCCGGCGGCGACCAGCGGTCCGGGACCGACGGTCCCGGTGGGCCCCGGGGGACCGACGGCGCCGAGGGCACGACCGGGACCGGCGAGCCGGTGGGCCCCGGCAGCCACCGCAGAGCCGGCGGACCCGTCGGGCCCGGCGGCCCCGGCGGCCCGAGCACGTCCAGCGCGCGCGACCTGGCACGCGGCATCAGCGCGTTCCACCGCAACACCGCCCCGCTGGTGCGCGGCGAGCTGGCCCGGCTGGCACGCGAAGGACAGCAGCCCTCCCAGCTCTTCCTCTCCTGCGCCGATTCCCGGCTGGTCACGTCGATGATCACTTCCAGCGGCCCCGGCGACCTCTTCGTGGTGCGCAACGTGGGCAACCTCGTGCCCCTGCCCGGCGAGGAGAGCGGGGACGACTCGGTCGCCGCCGCGATCGAGTACGCCGTGGACGTGCTGAAGGTGCGGTCCATCACGGTGTGCGGCCACTCGGGGTGCGGTGCCGTGCAGGCGTTGCTCAGCACCGGCCCCAGGGAGGCGCGGACGCCGCTCGAGCGGTGGCTGCGGCACGGGGCACCGAGCCTGCGCCGCCTGTCCGAGGACGAGGACTCCTGGATCCGGCTGGCGGGACGGCGGCCCGCCGACGCGGCCGAGCGGCTCTGCCTGGCCAACGTGGTCCAGCAACTGGAGCACCTGCGCGCCCACGCGTCGGTGTCCCGGGCCCTGGGCGACGGGGAGCTGGAACTGCACGGCATGTACTTCCACGTGGGCGAGGCCCAGGCATACCTGCTGACCGAGGAGGACGGGAGCGGGCGGTTCGAACTGGTGCGGGAGACCGACCTGACCGCCTGAGCCGTACGGCCGCCGGCGGCGCGGGGTGTGAGAGGCGTTACACACGCTGAACCCCGCGCCGTCGGTGCCCGTGGGTACGGATGACCACTGGCCACGGAGTCGGCGGACGACCTAACAGGTCTAAACCAATTGTCCGTCGACCCTTGTCACCGGCCCCCCGGGTCTGATGAGGTGTGGCCTGGGACACAACGGACAACCCTGAGAAAGGGAGATGTCGTGAGCAACGATTCCTTGGCCAACCTCCTGAAGGAGGAGCGACGCTTCGCGCCGCCCGCTGACCTGGCCGCGAACGCCAACGTCACGGCGGAGGCGTACGAACAGGCCAAGGCTGACAGGCTCGGCTTCTGGGCCGAGCAGGCCCGCCGACTGACCTGGGCGCAGGAGCCGACCGAGACCCTGGACTGGTCGAACCCGCCGTTCGCCAAGTGGTTCAAGGACGGCAAGCTCAACGTCGCCTACAACTGCGTCGACCGCCACGTCGAGGCCGGCCACGGCGACCGCGTCGCCATCCACTTCGAGGGCGAGCCCGGCGACAGCCGCGCCATCACCTACGCCCAGCTCAAGGACGAGGTCTCCAAGGCCGCGAACGCCCTGCTGGAGCTGGGTGTGCGCAAGGGCGACCGGGTCGCCGTCTACATGCCGATGATCCCGGAGACGGCGATCGCCATGCTGGCCTGCGCCCGGATCGGCGCCGCCCACTCGGTCGTCTTCGGCGGCTTCTCCTCCGACGCGCTCGCGACCCGCATCCAGGACGCCGACGCCCGCGTCGTCATCACCTCCGACGGCGGCTACCGGCGCGGCAAGCCCTCCGCGCTCAAGCCCGCCGTCGACGAGGCCGTCGAGCGCGCGGGCAGCGTCGAGCACGTCCTCGTCGTCCGCCGCACGGGGCAGGACGTCGCCTGGGACGACTCCCGCGACAAGTGGTGGCACGAGACCGTCGACCGGCAGTCCGCCGAGCACACGCCGGAGGCGTTCGACGCCGAGAACCCGCTGTTCATCCTGTACACGTCCGGCACGACGGGCAAGCCCAAGGGCATCCTGCACACCTCCGGCGGCTACCTCACGCAGACGGCGTACACGCACTGGGCGGTCTTCGACCTCAAGCCGGAGACCGACGTCTACTGGTGCACCGCCGACGTCGGCTGGGTCACCGGGCACTCGTACATCGTCTACGGCCCGCTCGCCAACGGCGCGACCCAGGTGATGTACGAAGGCACCCCGGACACCCCGCACCAGGGCCGCTTCTGGGAGATCGTGCAGAAGTACGGCGTGACGATCCTCTACACCGCGCCCACCGCGATCCGGACGTTCATGAAGTGGGGCGACGACATCCCCGCGAAGTTCGACCTGTCCTCCCTGCGCGTCCTCGGCTCGGTGGGCGAGCCGATCAACCCCGAGGCGTGGATCTGGTACCGCAGGACCATCGGCGCGGACGCCACCCCCGTCGTCGACACCTGGTGGCAGACCGAGACCGGCGCGATGATGATCTCGCCGCTGCCCGGCGTCACCGAGGCCAAGCCGGGCTCCGCCCAGCGCCCGCTGCCCGGTATCTCCGCCACCGTCGTCGACGACGAGGCGAACGAGGTCCCGAACGGCGGTGGCGGCTACCTGGTCCTCACCGAGCCGTGGCCGTCGATGCTGCGCACCATCTGGGGCGACGACCAGCGGTTCATCGACACGTACTGGTCGCGCTTCGAGGGCAAGTACTTCGCGGGCGACGGCGCCAAGAAGGACGACGACGGCGACGTCTGGCTCCTCGGCCGCGTGGACGACGTGATGCTCGTGTCCGGGCACAACATCTCCACCACCGAGGTCGAGTCGGCGCTCGTCTCCCACCCGTCGGTCGCCGAGGCGGCCGTCGTCGGCGCGGCGGACGAGACCACCGGCCAGGCCATCGTGGCGTTCGTGATCCTGCGCGGCACGGCCGCGGAGAGCGAGGACCTGGTCACCGAGCTGCGCAACCACGTCGGCGCCACCCTCGGGCCGATCGCCAAGCCCAAGCGGATCCTGCCGGTGGCCGAGCTGCCGAAGACCCGCTCGGGCAAGATCATGCGCCGCCTGCTGCGCGACGTGGCGGAGAACCGCGCCCTGGGCGATGTCACCACCCTGACCGACAGCGGTGTGATGCAGCTCATCCAGGACAAGCTCCCGGCGGCGCCCAGCGAGGACTGATCCTCGGGCCCGGTCCGCAGGACTGAACCGGCCGGCCCAGGGGCACCCGGCGGGAGATCCCGCCGGGTGCCCCTTCGCACGGGGGCGCCCCGGGACGGGAGCACCGACAGCCCGTTCGCGCCGGAGCGGTCCGTTAGGTAAGCTAAGGAACACGTCAGAGTCATCACAAGATCTTCATGGTGCGCCGGGAAGTCTGGTCGGCACGTGTTCCGTGCTGCCCACCGACCGGAGGTCCCACCATGTCGTCGCCCCACACCCCCCGCAAGGCCTTCGGCCGGCTGTCCCTCCTGGAGCGGACCTACCTCACGGACGCACTGCGCACCGAGACCGTCGGCGGAGTCCTGCTGCTCGCCGCCGCCGTCGCCGCCCTGATCTGGGCGAACGTCCCGGCGCTCCACGACAGCTACGAGAGCGTCAGCCACTTCCACTTCGGCCCCGGGGCCCTCGGCCTGAACCTGTCCGTCGAGCACTGGGCGGCGGACGGACTGCTGGCCGTCTTCTTCTTCGTCGCCGGGATCGAGCTCAAACGGGAGCTGGTGGCCGGCGAACTCAAGGACCCGAAGGCCGCCGCGCTTCCCGTGGTGGCGGCCCTGTGCGGCATGGCCGTACCGGCGGTCGTCTACACGCTCACCGGCGCCGCGGGCGGCGGTTCCCTGGCCGGCTGGGCCGTGCCCACCGCGACCGACATCGCCTTCGCGCTCGCCGTGCTCGCCGTCATCGGCACGTCCCTGCCCAGTGCCCTGCGCGCCTTCCTGCTGACGCTCGCCGTCGTCGACGACCTCTTCGCCATCCTGATCATCGCGGTCTTCTTCACCGACGACCTGAACTTCGCCGCGCTCGGCGGCGCGGCCGTCGGCCTCGCCGTCTTCTGGCTGCTGCTCCGCAAGGGCATACGCGGCTGGTACGTGTACGTCCCGCTCGGCCTCGTCGTCTGGGGCCTGATGTACAACAGCGGCATCCACGCCACCATCGCCGGCGTCGCGATGGGCCTGATGCTGCGCTGCCACACCCGCGAGGGCGAGGAGCACTCCCCCGGTGAGCGCATCGAGCACCTCGTGCGCCCGCTGTCGGCCGGCTTGGCGGTGCCGCTGTTCGCGCTGTTCAGTGCGGGTGTCTCCCTGTCGGGCGGCGCGCTGGCCGACGTGTTCACCAGGCCGGAGACCCTCGGCGTCGTCCTCGGTCTCGTCGTCGGCAAGACGCTCGGCGTCTTCGGCGGCACCTGGCTCACCGCGCGTTTCACCCGGGCCTCGCTCAGCGACGACCTCGCCTGGGCCGACGTGTTCGCCGTGGCGACCCTGGCCGGCATCGGGTTCACCGTCTCCCTGCTCATCGGCGAGCTGGCCTTCGAGGGCGACGCGGCGATGACCGACGAGGTCAAGGCCGCCGTCCTGACCGGATCGCTCATCGCGGCGACCGTGGCGACCGTGCTGCTGAAGATCCGGAACACCAAGTACCGCCGCATGATCGAGGACGAGGAACGCGACGACGACCTCAGCGGCGTGCCGGACGTCTACGAGGAGGACGACCCGGCGTACCACCTGCGCATGGCGGCCATCCACGAGCGGAAGGCCGCCGAGCACCGACGGATCGCCGAGGAGAAGGAGGCCGCGCGGCTTGCCGAAGTGCCGGGCGGGGCAGGCGACGAGGGCGACGGTCCGGCATGATCTGACGAGACGGTACAAAAGACGGGACCGTTCGCAGTCGGACGGAAGACGACGACCGCCACGCAACCGTACGCAGAAGAGCCAGCAGAAGAGGGAGACCGCGATGAGCGCACCCGACGGCAGCCCGGTCGGCACCGAACGCAGCATCGGCCAGCTGTTCGCCTCGGCGACCACCGAATTGTCGGCGCTGGTGCACGACGAGATCGCGCTGGCCAAGGCACAGCTGAGGCAGGACGTGAAGCGCGGGGCGACCAGCGGCGGCGCCTTCTCGCTGGCGGGTCTGCTCCTGGTGTTCTCGCTGCCGATGCTGAACTTCGCCCTGGCCTACGGGATCCGCACCTGGAGCGGCTGGAACCTCGCGGTCTGCTTCCTGCTGTCCTTCGCGGCGAACGTCCTGATCGCCGGCCTCCTCGCGCTGATCGGCGTCTCCTTCGCCAAGAAGGCCAAGAAGGGCCGCGGGCCGCAGAAGGTCGCCGCCTCGGTGAAGCAGTCGGCGGGCGTCCTGCAGAACGCCAAGCCGCACCCGCGCCCGGAGCTCCCGGCCGACCGGTCCCCCGAGGCCATCGAGGCTGTGGCACGCTCGTCCTCATGACGGATCCGGCCACTCCATCGGCGCAGTCCACCTCGGTCGTACGACTCGGTGTCCCCGGCGGGCGGGACGTGACCCACCGGGACGTCGCCGCCAACGGCGCCCGCTTCCACATCGCCGAGCTCGGCGACGGACCGCTGGTGCTGCTGCTGCACGGTTTCCCGCAGTTCTGGTGGACCTGGCGGCACCAGCTGACGGCGCTGGCCGACGCCGGTTTCCGCGCGGTCGCGATGGACCTGCGCGGTGTCGGCGGCAGCGACCGCACGCCGCGCGGCTACGACCCCGCCGGTCTCGCCCTGGACATCACCGGCGTGATCCGCTCGCTCGGCGAGCCGGACGCCGCGCTGGTCGGCCACGACCTGGGCGGCTACCTGGCCTGGACGGCCGCGGCGATGCGGCCCAAGCTCGTGCGGCGGCTCGCGGTGTCGTCGATGCCGCACCCGAGGCGCTGGCGCTCGGCCATGCTCGGGGACGTCCGCCAGACCCGGGCGGGCTCGTACATCTGGGGCTTCCAGCGCCCCTGGATCCCGGAGCGGCAGCTGACCGCGGACGACGGCGCGCTGGTCGGCCGGCTGATCCAGGACTGGTCGGGGCCGCGGCTGCCGGACGACGAGGCCGTGGAGGCCTACCGCCGGGCCATGTGCATCCCGTCCACGGCGCACTGCTCCGTCGAGCCGTACCGCTGGATGGTCCGCTCCCTGGCCCGTCCCGACGGCATCCAGTTCTACCGCCGCATGAAGCGGCCGGTACGCGTGCCGACGCTGCATCTGCACGGTTCGCTGGACCCGGTGATGCGGACGCGGAGCGCGGCGGGCTCCGGACAGTACGTCGAAGCTCCGTACCGCTGGCGGCTGTTCGACGGACTCGGGCACTTCCCGCACGAAGAGGATCCGGTCGCCTTCTCCGCCGAACTGATCAACTGGCTGAAGGATCCCGAACCCGATCGGTGACCGAACGGCCGCACCTGGTGGCCGAACCGGAATGCTTGTCCTATGAACGGCCACTTGCCCGGCGCATAGGCCAATTGGGCGCCCCAGGAGCGGTTATCGACCTTGGGGCGGGGGCACACGTCCGGGTATGGGCTGGACGCACGACTACAGTGACGTAGCACGCGACGGCCGCTCCACGAGCGGCGCGAGCACCCACCGACGCGGCAGCACCCCGCAACTGACGGGGACGGATCCACGGGTGGGCATTCCGCGCATTCTGCGCCGCCGGGCCCGCTGGGTCTCCGTACGCCTGCGTCATCCGCGCACCTGAGCACCGCGCGGTCCGCGTCCGCGGAGCCGGACCCTCCTAGAGCGCGCAGCTGTCGCTGTCCACCTGCTGGCCGGCGGCGCGGCCCTCGGCGATGTCCTCGCGGATCTCGTCCGCGGTGAGCGCGTAGCCGGTGTCCGGGTCGTCGAGGGACTTGGCGAAGACCACGCCGTAGACCTCGCCCTCGGGGGTCAGCAGCGGGCCGCCGGAGTTGCCCTGACGGACGGTCGCGAAGAGCGAGTAGACGTCGCGGCGGACCGTGTCGCGGTGGTAGATGTCCGGGCCGCTGGCCGTGATGCGCCCGCGCACACGCGCGGCGCGCACGTCGTACGCCCCGTTCTCCGGGAAGCCCGCGACGATGGCGTCGTCGTCCCTGTTGGCGTCCTCGTCCGTGAACCGCAGTGCGGGGGCCCGCAGTTCCGGCACGTCGAGTACGGCGATGTCGCGCTTCCAGTCGTAGAGGACGACCGTCGCGTCGTACTTTCGGCCCTCGCCGCCTATCTGCACGGTGGGTTCGTCGACGCCGCCCACCACGTGGGCGTTGGTCATCACACGGCGCTCGGCGAAGACGAACCCGGTGCCCTCCAGGACCTTGCCGCAACCGGTGGCCGTGCCCACCACCTTGACGATGGAACGCTTGGCGCGGGTGGCGACGGGGCTGCCCGCGAGCGCCGGGTCGGGCGGCTGGACGTCGGTGATCGGCTCGTTGGAGAACGGGCTGAAGACCTGGGGGAAGCCGTTCTGCGCGAGGACGGAGGAGAAGTCCGCGAACCAGGTGTCCGCCTGCGCGGGCAGCGCCCGGGAGACGCCCAGCAGCACCTTGGAGCTGCGGACCTCCTTGCCGAGCGTCGGCAGCGTGGTGCCGGCGAGGGCGGAGCCGATGAGCCAGGCGACGAGCAGCATGGCGACGACGTTGACCAGGGCGCCGCCGGTGGCGTCCAGGGCACGGGCCGGGGACCAAGTGATGTACCGGCGCAGCTTGTTGCCCAGGTGCGTGGTCAGGGCCTGGCCGACGGAGGCACAGATGATGACGACGACGACCGCGACGACCGCGGCGGTGGTGCTCACCTCCGCGTTGTCCGTCAGGGCGTCCCAGACGACCGGGAGCAGATAGACGGCGACGAGACCGCCGCCGAGGAAGCCGATCACGGACAGGATGCCGACCACGAAGCCCTGGCGGTAGCCGACGATCGCGAACCAGACGGCGGCCAGCAGCAGCAGGATGTCCAGCACGTTCACTGATTCAGGCCTCGCCTCGTCGTCCTACGCTCACACCGGTCACCCTGTCATGACCGCCAGTCCAGCGGGACCTGCTTGTCCCTGTCCCAGGGCCGCTCCCAGCCCGCGAAGTGCAGCAGGCGGTCGATGATCCCGGCGGTGAAACCCCATACCAGGGTCGATTCGACCAGGAATGCCGGTCCCCGGTGGCCGCGGGGGTGGACGGCGGTCACCCGGTTGGCCGGGTCCGTGAGATCGGCCACCGGGACCGTGAAGACCCGCGCCGTCTCGTTCGGATCGACGACGCCGACCGGGCTGGGCTCGCGCCACCAGCCGAGCACCGGCGTGACGACGAAGCCGCTGACCGGGATGTACAGCTTGGGCAGGGCCCCGAAGAGCTGCACCCCGGCCGGGTCGAGCCCGGTCTCCTCCTCCGCCTCGCGCAGGGCGGCCCGCAGCGGGCCCTCCCCCTGCGGATCACCGTCCTCCGGATCCAGGGAGCCGCCGGGGAACGAGGGCTGGCCCGCGTGCGAGCGCAGGGAGCCGGCCCGCTCCATGAGCAGCAGCTCGGGGCCGCGACCGCCCTCGGCTCCGCCCTCGCCGAACAGGATCAGCACGGCGGACTGCCGCCCGGCGCCGTCGGCCGGGGGGAGGAAGCGGCTCAGCTGTCCCGGCCGCACCGTCCGGACGGCCCGCGCCACCGGCTCCAGCCAGCCGGGCAGGCCCGCCTCGCTGAGCGCCACGCCCTGAGTGTTGCCCGCCCGCGTCATCGCCACCCCCGTTCTGCCGTGTCCAACGTCCGAGGCCCCCGAGATCGTTCCGTCATCCGGCCCCCAGCGGCGGCGCCGGGATGCCGCCCGCGTCCAGGTAGGCCTGCGGCGGCTTGAGCCGCTGGCCGGGGAGGCCGCCCTTCTCGTACTTCAGCAGCTTCTTCGCCTTCTCCGGATCCGTCTCGCCCTCGCCGTACGCCGGGCAGAGCGGGGCGATGGGGCAGGCCCCGCAGGCGGGCTTGCGGGCGTGGCAGATGCGGCGGCCGTGCCAGATCACGTGGTGGGACAGGTCCGTCCAGTCGCTCTTGGGGAACAGCGCGCCGACGGCGGCCTCGATCTTGTCCGGGTCGGTCTCCTCGGTCCACCGCCAGCGGCGCACCAGGCGCTGGAAGTGCGTGTCCACGGTGATGCCGGGACGGCCGAAGGCGTTGCCGAGGACGACGAAGGCGGTCTTGCGGCCGACGCCGGGCAGCTTGACGAGGTCCTCGAGGCGTCCGGGGACCTCACCGCCGAAGTCCTCGGTGAGGGCCTTGGAGAGCCCTATGACGGACCTGGTCTTGGCCCGGAAGAACCCGCACGGGCGGAGGATCCCCTCGACCTCCTCCGGGTCGGCGGCGGCCAGGTCCTCGGGGGTGGGGTAGCGGGCGAAGAGCGCGGGCGTCGTCTGGTTGACGCGCAGGTCGGTGGTCTGGGCGGAGAGCACCGTGGCCACCAGGAGCTGGAAGGGGTTCTCGAAGTCCAGTTCCGGGTGGGCGTACGGGTACACCTCGGCGAGCTCGCGGTCGATGCGGCGGGCGCGGCGGACCAGGGCGGTGCGCGACTCGCCCCGCGGGGACTTCGGGGCGGTGGTCTTCACGGGGGCGGCTCCTTCGGCCGCGGCGGCGGCCTTCGCCGGGACGGCGGCGGGCTTCCCGGCCGGCGCCCGCCTCTTGAGCGGCGCCGCCTTCCCGGCCGCTGCCGGCTTCTTCGCGGGGGCGGGCTTCCCGGCGGACGCCGGCTTCTTCGCGGGGGCGGGCTTCCCGGGCGCGGCCGGACCGTCTTCCGTGTTCTTCTTCAAGGCACCCTTCTCCACGGTCACTCGCTTGGCAGGTGCCGCCCTCTTTGCCGTTTTCGCCGTTTTCCTACCGCCATCGGGGCCCTGTTCGCCCACAGCGGAATCGCGACGTACCACCACCCGCGCAGCTCCCTAGGCCTGTGTTCTCACCGGCGATTTGGACACCCGGCCAGCCTACGACCCGGCACCGACATCCGCCCCGGACCCCGAAGACCGGCGTCCAATTGGACCCCTGCCGCGTACCCCAGGACATGTGTGCGGCATCCTTGTGACAGATCACACTGTTTGGACTGTCCGGCAAAATGGGCACCACGGACCCCTGATACACCGGGGGAACAAGATCCTCTGAGCCGGTCGACAAGGAGAGAACTCGTGGACGACGTTCTGCGGCGCAACCCGCTCTTCGCGGCGCTCGACGACGAACAATCCGCCGAGCTCCGCGCCTCCATGAGCGAGGTGACCCTCGCCCGCGGTGACTCGCTGTTCCACGAGGGCGACCCCGGAGACCGCCTCTACGTGGTCACGGAGGGCAAGGTCAAGCTCCACCGCACCTCCCCCGACGGCCGCGAGAACATGCTGGCCGTGGTCGGACCGAGCGAGCTGATCGGCGAGCTGTCGCTCTTCGACCCGGGCCCGCGCACGGCGACCGCCACCGCGCTGACCGAGGTCAAGCTGCTCGCCCTCGGCCACGGCGACCTCCAGCCCTGGCTGAACGTCCGGCCCGAGGTCGCCACCGCGCTGCTGCGCGCCGTCGCGCGCCGGCTGCGCAAGACCAACGACGCCATGTCGGACCTGGTCTTCTCGGACGTCCCCGGCCGCGTCGCCCGCGCCCTGCTGGACCTCTCCCGCCGCTTCGGCGTGCAGTCCGAGGAGGGCATCCACGTCGTGCACGACCTGACGCAGGAGGAGCTGGCCCAGCTGGTCGGCGCCTCCCGCGAGACGGTCAACAAGGCCCTCGCCGACTTCGCCCAGCGCGGCTGGCTGAGGCTGGAGGCCCGCGCCGTGATCCTGCTGGACGTGGAGCGGCTGGCCAAGCGCTCCCGCTGACGGACCTCAGTCGGGCAGCTGGATGAGGCCGTGCTCGCCCAGGTACTCCAGCTGCGCCCGCACCGACAGCTCCGCCGCCGGCCACAGTGAGCGGTCGACGTCCGCGTACACGTGGGCGACGACCTCGTCCGGCGTCCGGTAGCCGTCCTCCACCGCCGTCTCGACCTGGGCGAGGCGGTGGGCCCGGTGGGCGAGGTAGAACTCGACGGCGCCCTGGGCGTCGTCCAGGACCGGCCCGTGACCGGGCAGCACCGTGCGCACGCCGTCGTCGGCCGTGAGCGACCTGAGCCTGCGCAGGGAGTCCAGGTAGTCGCCGAGACGGCCGTCGGGGTGGGCCACCACCGTCGTACCGCGGCCCAGGACGGTGTCGCCCGTCAGGACCGCCCGGTCGGCCGGGAGATGGAAGCACAGGGAGTCCGCGGTGTGCCCCGGGGTCGGCACGACCCTCAGCTCCAGGCCGCCGACCGTGATCACGTCGCCCGCGGCCAGCCCCTCGTCGCCCAGGCGCAGCGCCGGGTCCAGCGCCCGCACGTGGGTGCGCGTCAGCTCCGCGAAGCGCGCGGCGCCCTCCGCGTGGTCCGGGTGACCGTGCGTCAGCAGGGTGAGCGCGACGCGCTTGCCCGCCCGCCCGGCGGTGTCGACGACGTTCCGCAGGTGGGTGTCGTCCAGCGGACCCGGGTCGACCACGACGGCCAGGTCCGAGTCGGGCTCGGCGAGGATCCACGTGTTCGTGCCGTCCAGCGTCATCGCGGAGGCGTTGGGCGCGAGGACGTTCACCGCGCGCGCGGTGGCGGGTCCCGAGAGGACCCCGCCGCGCGGCCGGCCGGGCAGTGCTGCTGCGTCCGTCATGCGAGGGATCCCCCGGTCGGGTCGGAAGGCGTGGCCGGCGCCGGCGTGGTGGCCGGGACGTGCTTGGTGAACTCGTCGTGCCCGGGCCAGGAGAGCACGATCTCGCCCTCGACCAGCCGTGCCCGGGCCAGTACGGGCGTCATGTCGCGGTCCGGCGCCGTCGCGAGCGCCTCGGCCGCCGTACCGCACTCCGCGAGCGCGCGCAGGGTCGCGACGGTCGGCGGCATCATCAGCAGCTCGCCCTTGTCGTACCCCGCCGCCGCCTCGGCCGGGGTGATCCACACCGTCCGGTCGGCCTCCGTGGAGGCGTTGCGCGTGCGCTGGCCCTCGGGGAGGGCGGCCACGAAGAACCACGTGTCGTAGCGCCGGGACTCGAACTCCGGGGTGATCCAGCGGGCCCAGGCGCCCAGCAGGTCGGAGCGCAGGACGAGGCCCCTGCGGTCCAGGAACTCCGCGAAGGACAGGTCCCGGGCGACCAGGGCGGCCCGGTCGGCCTCCCAGTCGTCGCCCGTGGTGTCGCCGGCCACCGAGTCGGCGGTGGGCCCGGCGAGCAGGACGCCCGCCTCCTCGTACGTCTCCCGCACGGCCGCGCAGACGATCGCCTGGGCGCCCGCCTCGTCGACGCCCAGCCGGTCCGCCCACCACGCGCGCGTGGGCCCCGCCCAGCCGATGTCGCGGTCGTCGTCACGCGGGTCGACCCCGCCGCCCGGGTACGCGTACGCACCCCCGGCGAACGCCATGGAGGTGCGGCGGCGCAGCATGTGGACCGCGGTGCCGGTGCCGGTGTCCTTCAGGAGCATGACGGTCGCCGCGCGCCTCGGGGTGACCGGGGTGAGCGTGCCGTCCGCCAGCGCGCGGATGCGGTCCGGCCACTCCGGGGGGTGCCACTGCCCATTCGCCATGGCCGGAGGCTATCCGGTGACGGGCGGATGTTCGAGTGGCCCCCGGGACCGGACGGGCGTCACCCGGGGAGGGCGGCCAGCCAGTCGGTGAGCAACCGGTTCGTCTCCTCGGGGCGCTCCTGCTGGAGCCAGTGACCGCAGCCCTCGACGATGTGCGACGCGGTCAGGCCGGGCAGGGTGGCCGGGAAGGCCGCGATCGCGTCGGACAGCCAGGTGGTGGAGGCGTCGAGGGCTCCGCCGAGGAACAGGGACGGCTGGGTGACCGGGGCGCCCTCGTGCGCCGCCAGGTCGGACCAGTCGCGGTCCATGCTGCGGTAGCGGTTGAGGGCACCCGTCAGGCCGGTGCGCTCGAACTCCCCGGCGTAGACGTCCAGGTCCTCCTCGGTGAGCCAGGAGGGCAGCCGGCCGTCGTCCGGGAAGCGGTCGCGCAGTCTGCCGCCGGGGGCGACGAAGTGCGGGTCGGGTGCGTCCGGCGCCGGCATCGTGTCGGCGGACAGGGCGGCGTAGAAGCCGGCCAGCCAGCCGCGCACGTCGGGCTCGATCTCCGCCTCCGCCCGGCCGGGCTCCTGGAAGTAGGAGACGTAGAACTCCTGCCCGGCGAAGGGACCGGCGGGGTCGCTCATGCCGGCGAAGACCTCGCTGGGCCTCGGCCCGCCGGGCGGGGTGTACGGCACGCTCAGCAGGCCGACCGCACGGAACACGTCGGGTCGCAGCAGCGCGGAGTGCGCGGCGACGGTCGCGCCCCAGTCGTGGCCGACGATCACCGCGGAGCGCTCGCCCAGGGCCTCCACCACGGCCACGTTGTCCGCCACCAGGTCGAGCATCCGGTACTCGTCCACCGCGTCGGGCCGCGAGGAGCGCCCGTAGCCGCGCACGTCGATCGCGGCGGCGCGGAAGCCCGCGGCGGCCAGGGCGGGGAGCTGGCGGCGCCAGGAGTACCAGGACTCGGGGAAGCCGTGGACCAGCAGGACCAGGGGTCCGCTGCCCTGCTCCACCAGGTGGGTCCGGCCCGCCGGTGACGGCACGATCCGGTGGACGGGGGGCTGGTCGGGCACGGGCGACTGCGGCATGACTCCTCCGGGCACGTCGGTCGGTACGGCGCCCCGGCGGCGGGACCGGACCCGGCGGACGCCGGTTCCCCGCCGTACGGGGCGCCGCGGCCATCCTGCGAGGCTGCCGGGCCGGGGGCCAGGCTTGTTGCCGGTTCGGCAAAGCGACGGGGGCGGGCCGGCGGCACGACGGGGGCCGGCGGCACGACGGGGGCCGGCGGCACGACGGGGGCCGGCGGTACCGGGTGGTCCGCGGGGAGCGGGGCTCGTACGGAGCGGGAGCAGGCCACCGCGGGCGGCACGGGGCCCGCCCGGCCACCGCCGACGCCCGGCACGCGGGGCGCCGGGTCCCGGCCCCGCCTCCCGGGGTGCGCCCGGCCGGAGCCGCCCGCGCCGCCGCGGATCAGGACCGGGTGAGCTCCACCTGGATCTCGACCTCCACCGGCGCGTCCAGCGGCAGCACCGCCACGCCGACCGCGCTGCGGGCGTGCACGCCCTTGTCGCCCAGGACCGCGCCGAGGAGTTCGCTGGCGCCGTTGACCACACCCGGCTGGCCGGTGAAGTCGGCCGCGGAGGCGACAAAACCGGTGACCTTGACCACGCGCGCGATGCGGTCGAGGTCGCCGGCGACGGACTTCACCGCGGCGAGGGCGTTCAGCGCGCACGTGCGTGCCAGGTCCTTGGCCTCCTCCGGCGTGACCTCGCCGCCCACCTTGCCGGTGACGGAGAGCTTGCCGTCCACCATGGGGAGCTGGCCGGAGGTGTAGACGTACGGGCCGGACTGCACGGCCGGCTGGTAGGCGGCCAGCGGCGGGACGACCTCGGGCAGCGTCAGGCCGAGCTCGGCCAGCTTCTCCTCGACGGCGCTCATGCCTGCTTCTCCCGCTTCAGGTAGGCCACGAGCTGCTCGGGGTTGTTCGGCCCGGGCACGACCTGGACGAGCTCCCAGCCGTCCTCGCCCCAGGTGTCCAGGATCTGCTTCGTGGCGTGGACGAGCAGCGGCACGGTTGCGTATTCCCACTTGGTCATGTGGGCGACTCTAGCCGCTGCCCGGGGCCCGGCAGACGGCCGACCGCGGCCACGTTCTCCACAGTCACCGGCGTACTCCGCGGGCGGACTGGTTACGCTCGAATACGTGAGCAGGCTCCAGGTCGTCAGCGGCAAGGGCGGAACCGGCAAGACCACGGTGGCCGCGGCCCTCGCGCTGGCCCTGGCCACCGAGGGGAAGCGCGCGCTTCTCGTCGAGGTCGAGGGTCGCCAGGGCATCGCGCAGCTCTTCGAAACCGAAGCGCTGCCTTATGAGGAGCGGAAGATCGCCGTCGCTCCCGGGGGCGGGGAGGTGTACGCCCTCGCCATCGACCCCGAACTGGCCCTTCTGGACTACCTCCAGATGTTCTACAAACTGGGCAGCGCCGGACGGGCCCTGAAGAAGCTCGGCGCGATCGACTTCGCCACCACCATCGCGCCGGGGGTCAGGGACGTCCTGCTGACCGGCAAGGCCTGCGAGGCGGTGCGGCGCAAGGACAGGCACGGGCGGTTCGCGTACGACTACGTCGTCATGGACGCGCCCCCCACCGGGCGCATCACGCGCTTCCTCAACGTGAACGACGAGGTCGCCGGGCTCGCCAAGGTCGGCCCGATACACAATCAGGCACAGGCCGTGATGCGGGTGCTGAAGTCGCGGGAGACGGCCGTGCACCTGGTGACGCTGCTGGAGGAGATGCCGGTCCAGGAGACCGCGGACGGCATCGCCGAGCTGCGCGCGGCCCGGCTGCCGGTGGGACGGGTCGTGGTCAACATGGTCCGGCCCGCGCTGCTGGACGCGACCGATCTGGAACTGCTGCGGAGCACTCCGCGCACGGCGCTCGCGCGGTCCCTGTCCGGGGCCGGGCTCGGCGGGGCGCGGCGGGGCGGGCACGCCGAGCGGCTGGTGGACCCGCTGCTGGCGCAGGCCGGCGAGTACGCGGAGCGGTACGCGCTGGAGCAGGAGCAGCGGGCGGTCCTGGGCGCGCTGGACCTGCCGCTGCACGAACTGCCGCTGCTCGCCGAGGGA
This sequence comes from Streptomyces sp. NPDC029152, assembly GCF_055564355.1. Classification (NCBI taxonomy): domain Bacteria; kingdom Bacillati; phylum Actinomycetota; class Actinomycetes; order Kitasatosporales; family Streptomycetaceae; genus Streptomyces; species Streptomyces sp. NPDC029152. Next base: position 143,295 of record NZ_JBVHWR010000003.1, read on the forward strand.
ATGGACCTGGCGGGCCTGTACGAACTGGCCACCGAGCTGCGGAAGCAGGGGATCGCATGAGTCCGGAACCGGACCGGCGGGGAGAGGGCGGACGTCGTCTGTCCGCCGCGCGCGTGCTGGACGTCGATCCGCTGCTGGAGGACCCGAGGACGCGCATCGTGGTGTGCTGCGGCTCGGGCGGTGTCGGCAAGACGACCACCGCGGCGGCCCTCGGCCTGCGCGCGGCCGAGCGGGGGCGCAAGGTGGTCGTCCTCACCATCGACCCGGCCCGGCGGCTCGCCCAGTCGATGGGCATCGACTCGCTCGACAACACCCCGCGCCGGGTGAAGGGCGTCGACGACTCGGCGGGCGGCGAGCTGCACGCCATGATGCTCGACATGAAGCGCACCTTCGACGAGATCGTCGAGGCGCACGCGGATCCCGAGCGCGCGGCGGCGATCCTGCGCAACCCCTTCTACCAGTCGCTCTCGGCGGGCTTCGCGGGCACGCAGGAGTACATGGCGATGGAGAAGCTGGGGCAGCTGAGGGCGCGGGACGAGTGGGACCTCATCGTCGTCGACACGCCGCCGTCCCGCTCCGCGCTGGACTTCCTGGACGCGCCCAAGCGCCTCGGGTCGTTCCTGGACGGCAAGCTGATCCGCGTCCTGCTGGCCCCGGCGAAGGTCGGCGGCCGGGCCGGCATGAAGTTCCTGAACGTCGGCATGTCGATGATGACCGGTGTCCTCGGGAAGGTGCTCGGCGGGCAGTTCCTGAAGGACGTCCAGACGTTCGTGGCCGCGATGGACTCGATGTTCGGCGGGTTCCGCACCCGTGCGGACGCGACCTACAAGCTGCTCCAGGCGCCGGGGACGGCGTTCCTGGTGGTCGCGGCCCCGGAGCGGGACGCGCTGCGCGAGGCCGCGTACTTCGTGGAGCGGCTGGCGGCCGAGGACATGCCGCTGGCCGGTCTGGTGCTCAACCGCGTCCACGGCAGCGACGCCGACGGGCTGTCGGCCGAGCGCGCGCTCGCCGCCGCGGAAAATCTTGAGGATCCCCGCATTGTGGATCAGGACGACGGGAAAGCTGGAGTTCGTAACTCCCCCGACACGTCCGGCAGTTCCGATGCACCCGGCACCGAGGCCCCTGCCGGGACCCACGATCCCGATCCCCTGCCGTCGGCCGACGCGACGACGCCCGAGCGCGCCTCCGAGGACGCCCCCGGGGCTCCGGACACGCCGGAGCGTTCCGTCGACCAGCTCGCCGCGGGCCTGCTGAGGCTCCACGCGGACCGGATGCACCTGCTCTCCCGCGAGCAGCGCACGCGTGACCGCTTCACCGCGCGTCATCCCGAGGTGGCGGTCACCGAAGTGGCCGCGCTGCCCGGCGACGTACACGACCTGGCGGGGCTGCGGGACATCGGGGTCCGTCTCGCGACGGGCCGGTCCGAGCTGCCCGAGCCCGGTGCCTGATCCGACCGGGGCGTCCGCTTCCGAGGGGCGCCCCCGGCCGCCTCAGCCCACGGCCGCGTAGTTCTCGTAGACCTCGTCGTCGAGGGGCACGATGCCGGCCCCTCGTTCGTACTCCGTACGCGCCGTCTCCAGCAGTCGGCGCCAGGAGGTCACGGTGGGACGCCGGCGCAGCAGTGCGCGGCGCTCCCGCTCCGTCATGCCTCCCCACACGCCGAACTCGACGCGGTTGTCGAGCGCGTCGGCCAGGCACTCGGTCCGCACCGGACATCCGGTGCACACCGCCTTGGCCCTGTTCTGCGCTGCTCCCTGAACGAACAGTTCGTCCGGATCAGTAGTGCGGCAGGCGGCCTGCGCACTCCAGTCGGTTACCCAGCCCATACCGGCGCCGTCCTCTCCCGAATCGAGGCTCCCCCACGGCGGCAGCGGCATATTCACCGCCGCCAGTTGAGGACGTTACGGAAGGTGGGCACAGCGCAACACCCCCTTCGGGCCCAATCTTGAATGGCCCGAACGGACTATGCGTAAGCGGCAGATCACCCGGGGGAGTGAGCTGGCGACATGCGCGACGATCCTGGCATTCGAGTCATCTCCGGTGCGCCACAACGGACACCGGGTGACACACGAGGTGGATCCGGACACGCACCCCTCACGCCGTGGGCACGCGCTCGCGCACACCGGCACGCCCCCCAGCGGGGCCCTCGGAAGGAAGTCGAGCGGGTCCGGAACGATTCGGGGTCGCCGGACGTATTGATACATGGCCCCACTGCTGTGACAGTTGAGTGCAGCTTAGGCCAAGGCATATACGCGTGTCCGGCGAATGAGAACGTAGGCTGCCCCCATGCCAAAGAAGCGCTCGGGCGGTGGTCTGTCGCCAACGCAGCAGGCCGCCAAGTTCCTCGGTGTCAGTGTGCTCGCGGGAGCCGTCCTGGCCGGCATCGCGCTGCCGGCGGTGGGCGCGCTGGGGCTGGCCGCCAAGGGTTCGGTGGAGAGTTTCGACGAACTCCCGGCCAACCTGAAGACTCCCCCGCTCAGCCAGCGCACCACCATCCTCGACTCCGAGGGCGGCACCATCGCCTCCGTCTACTCACGCGACCGCACGGTGGTCGGCCTGAAGGACATCTCGCCCTACCTGCAGAAGGCGATCGTCGCCATCGAGGACTCGCGCTTCTACCAGCACGGCGCGGTCGACCTGAAGGGCGTGCTGCGCGCGCTCAACAAGAACGCCCGCAGCGGCGGGGTCTCCGAGGGCGCGTCCACACTCACGCAGCAGTACGTCAAGAACGTCTTCGTCGAGGAGGCCGGTGACGACCCGACGAAGGTCGCCCAGGCCACCCAGCAGACCATCGGCCGCAAGATCCGCGAGCTGAAGTTCGCGATCCAGGTCGAGGAGGAGCTGGGCAAGAAGAAGATCCTCGAGAACTACCTCAACATCACCTTCTTCGGCCAGCAGGCCTACGGGGTCGAGGCGGCCGCCCAGCGGTACTTCTCCAAGCACGCCAAGGACCTCAACCTCCAGGAGTCCGCCCTCCTGGCCGGCATCGTCCAGTCCCCCACCCGCTACGACCCGGTCAACGACGAGGCCGAGGCCGTCAAGCGGCGCAACGTGGTGCTGGCGCGCATGGCCGAGGTCGGCGACATCTCGCAGGCGGAGGCGGACAAGGCGCAGAAGGCACCGCTCGGGCTGAAGGTCAGCCGTCCCAAGAACGGCTGCATCACGGCCGTGAAGGGCGCGAGCTTCTTCTGCGACTACGTGCGCGCCGTGTTCCTGAGCGACCCGGTCTTCGGAAAGACCAAGGAGGACCGGGCCAAGGTCTGGAACCAGGGCGGTCTGACCATCCGCACGACCCTCGACCCGCAGGCCCAGAAGTCGGTGCAGCGGTCGATCAAGGACCACGTCCACGCGAGCGACGACGTGGCGACCGCGGCGACCATCGTCCAGCCCGGCACCGGCAAGATCGTCGCGATGGGCCAGTCACGTCCGTACGGCGTCGACGTCAAGCAGTACGAGACGACGCTCAACCTGTCGGTGAGCCAGGCCATGGGCGGCGGCGGGGGCTTCCAGCCGGGCTCGACGTTCAAGCCGATCGTGGCCGCGGCGGCCCTGGAGGGCGGGATGCCGGCGACGAAGTCGTACTCCTCGCCGTACAAGATGGACTACCCGGCCCCGGTCGCGGCCTGTGACGGCAAGACGTGGAACGACAAGGGCGTCGAGCTGACCAACGAGAACGAGACCGAGGTCGGCCCGTACGACATGAAGGAGGCGACCGCCAAGTCGGTCAACACCTACTACGTGCAGATGATCAGCGACATCGGCATCTGCCCGGTGACGCAGATGGCCGAGAAGATGGGCGTCGCGCGCGCCAACGGCAAGAAGCTGGAGCAGACGCCGTCCATCGCCCTCGGCGTCACCGAGGTGTCCCCGCTGACCATGGCGAGCGCGTACGCGACCTTCGCCTCGCGCGGCATGTACTGCACTCCGGTCGCCATCGAGTCGATCAGCCAGCGGATCGGCAACAAGAGCAGGTCGCTCCAGGTCCCGAAGTCCACGTGCTCGCGCGCCATGTCGGAGACCACGGCCGACACCGTCAACACGCTCCTCAAGGGCGTCGTCGAGGACGGCACGGGTACGCAGGCGGGTCTCGGCAGCCGTCCGAGCGCGGGCAAGACCGGTACGACGGACGAGCGCTACGCGGCGTGGTTCGTGGGCTACACGCCCAACCTCGCCGGCGCCGTGTGGGTCGGCGACCCGAAGCACGACCGGCAGATGGTCGACATCACCATCGGCGGCGTCCCGTACGACAAGGTCTTCGGCGGCGCGGTCCCGGGCCCGATCTGGCGGGACATGATGTCGGGCGCGCTGGAGGGCGAGCCGGCTCCCGACTTCTCCCTCGTCGACATCCCCGACGCCGACAAGGGCAAGGACAAGAACAAGGACAAGGACAAGGGCGGCGGCGGCCGGAACGACGGGGGCGACGGCAACGGCGGGAACGGCGGCAACGGCGGGAACGGCGGGAACGGCGGCGGCGACGCCGGCTTCCCGGGAGGAGCGTGGGGGAACCTCTTCCAGGGCCAGGGCAACGGCGGGAACGGCCCCGGCGGCCGACGCGACTGACCCAGCCGCACCCCACACGCACCGACGGCCCCCTTCCTCCTCGGAAGGGGGCCGTCGTGGTACGCGCGTGGTCTCGGCTCAGCCGGCCAGCAGCTTCTTGACCGCGGCGGCGACCCGGCCGCCCTCGGCCTGCCCGGCCACCTTCGGGTTCACGATCTTCATGACGGCACCCATGGCCCGCGGCCCCTCGGCACCGCCCGCCTTCGCCTCCTCGACGGCCTGGGCGACGATCGCGTTCAGCTCGTCGTCCGACAGCTGCTTGGGCAGGTACGCGGCGAGCACCTCGCCCTCCGCCTTCTCCCGCTCGGCCTGCTCGGGGCGGCCGCCCTGGGCGAAGGCGTCGGCGGCCTCGCGGCGCTTCTTCGCCTCGCGGGTGATCACCTTCTGCACCTCGTCGTCGGAGAGCTCCCGCTTCTCCTTCCCGGCGACCTCCTCCTTGGTGATCGCGGCGAGCGTCAGCCGGAGCGTCGAGGAGCGGAGCTCGTCGCGCTCCTTGATCGCGGCGTTGAGGTCGTCGTGCAGCTTCGACTTGAGCGTGGTCATGGGTGCGATTGTCGCAGGTGCGGCGGCAAGGACGCCCGTTGATTTGCGGGAGCCCCCGACGGGTCCCCGCACGGTCGGCTCCGGCCGCCGCGTCTGACACGATGGACGTATGCGCGCGCGATACGGAGTACCCCTGGGAATCACGGCGGTTGGCGCCGCCGGTCTGGCCTACGCGGCGGGCTTCGAGGCCCGTTCCTTCCGCCTCCGGCGGGTGACGGTCCCCGTCCTGCCCTCCGGGATGCGCCCCCTGCGCGTGCTCCAGGTGTCCGACATCCACATGGTCGGCGGCCAGCGCAAGAAGCAGCGCTGGCTGCGCTCGCTGGCCGGGCTGCGCCCCGACTTCGTGATCAACACCGGCGACAACCTGTCCGACCCGGAAGGCGTCCCGGAGACGCTGGACGCGCTGGGCCCGCTGATGGAGTTCCCGGGCGCGTACGTCTTCGGCTCCAACGACTACTACGGCCCCAAGCTCCGCAACCCCGCCCGGTACCTGATCGAGAAGGTCCAGGGCCGCCACGGGCTCAACGGCAACGCGCCCGCCGTCGGCGCCGTCCACAACCCGTGGGAGGACCTGCGGGACGGTTTCGACGCGGCGGGCTGGCAGAACCTCACGAACACGCGCGGCACGCTGAAGGTCGAGGGGGTGTCGGTCGAGCTGACCGGCCTCGACGACCCGCACATCAAGCGGGACCGGTACGTAGAGGTGGCGGGCGGTCCGTCGGGCGCGGCGGACTTCTCGATGGGCGTGGTCCACGCGCCCTACCTGCGCGTCCTCGACTCCTTCACGGCGGACGGCTACCCCCTGGTCCTCGCCGGCCACACCCACGGCGGCCAGCTGTGCATCCCCTTCTACGGCGCGCTGGTCACCAACTGCGACCTGGACACGGACCGCGTGAAGGGCCTGTCCACGCACACGGCCGAGGGCCGTACGGCCTACCTCCACGTGTCGGCGGGCTGCGGCACCAACCGCTACACCCCCGTGCGCTTCGCCTGCCCGCCGGAGGCGACGCTGCTGACCCTGGTGGGACGCGAGCAGCGGAGGTAACCCACTCGGCCCACCCGCATGGTCCGATATGTCCGGCCTCCCTAGCGTGAGGCCATGACAGCTCCGATACCCAGGGACATCCCGGACCTGCCCGCGATCCCGCGCCCGCCCAGGCTGCTGCCCTCACCGGTCCCGGCGAGCGCGGTCCTGCCCCCGGTCCGGCGCCCGCTGGCCGCCGCCTTCCGTCTGCTCACCGCGCTGCTGGCACTGACCGGCGCGGCGCTCGAGCCGGCCCTCGGCGGCCCGGCCCTCCGGTCCCTGAGCCACGTCGCGGTCCAGAGCAGCGTCCTGCTGGCACTGGTCATGCTCGCCTCGGCCCGTCGCGCCTGGTCCGCCGGACGCCCGCTGTCCGGCGCCCTGACGGGCGCGGCCCTGCTCTACTCCGTCGCCGCCGGCCTGGTGCACCACCTGCTCCTGGCCGACGGCGCGGACACGGGCCGGCACGCGGTCGCCCTCCAGATCATGTGCACGGCAGCACCGGCCGCCGCCGCCCTGGACTGGCTCCTGCTCACCGGCCCCGGCCGCCTGCACCTGCGCCAGGCCGCCGCGTGGCTCCTGTACCCCCTGGCCTACCTGGGCTTCTCCCTGGCCCGCGGCGAGCTCCTCCTCCCCGGCGCCGAGGGCCGCTACCTCTACCCCTTCCTCGACGTCGACCGGCACGGCTACAAGGGCGTCCTCGGCAACGCCCTCCTCCTGGGCCTCGCCCTCTACGCCCTGGCCGTCCTCCTCGTGGCCCTGGACCACATCCGCCCCGACCCGCTCCGCCGCCGCTGGTAAACCCGATTTCGTGTCCGGGCGCCGGTGGGCTAAAGTAAACGACGTCGCCGCGACGAGCAGCGACAATCGGGGTGTGGCGCAGCTTGGTAGCGCGCTTCGTTCGGGACGAAGAGGTCGTGGGTTCAAATCCCGCCACCCCGACAGTGAAGTACCAGGTCAGGGGCCTGACCCGCTCAGCGGGTCAGGCCCCTGAGTGGTTCCGAGGGCCATTTTGGGAGCCGTTTGGGAGCCGAGTTCGGGATCCAGCTCCCAAGGCCGCTCTGCGAGATCACGTATTCGGTACACGGTCGCTCTCGCTGGTCGGTAGACGCTCAGCCCTCGTCCTCGGGGCCCTGAGTGGGCGGTGGCACGGCGTAATCGTGGCCGCTACCAGCCCAGCGCCCAATGACTCTCCACAGCTCGTAATGCAGGAGCCATTCCGAGGTCCACGGCAGGATCGTGTGCGAGAGGAGCATGTCGTCCTTCCACTCCCCTGGCAGGTGCAGGCATAGGTCACCATCGGGATAGACATGCGGCAGGGCCGTGGCGCGCGGATGCAGGGTCAGGGGCGGGTCGGTGACCGTTACACGCGGTCGGTGCCGGTGCCGGTAGGTGATCCGTACCGTGTAGCGCCTGCTGGCGGGGGTGGGTTGCAGGGGGACCGTACAGACGAGCTCGCCGCCACGCACGGTCCCCTGCGCCTCGGGAAGAACGGCCTTGATCGAGGCCAGCTGTCGACCGAGGTTAATCGCGCGGGAAGGAATGCTGGCCATAGAAGGTGTTCTTCGGCTTGCAGGGGCCGGTCGCAGTCGAGGAGAGCAGCCCCGTGGTGCCCATCCGGTTGTCGGTGGCTGCACCCATGCGGGCGGCATAGCGTTCGTAGGAGCGGCGGACCGGGTCGGGGTCGAAGGACTTGGCGAGACGTTCGAAGACAGCGTCCAAGCCTTTGGCCTCCATGCCGGCAAGTTCGGTCACGGTCGTGTTGATCTCGTTGAACCAGGCGCAGAAAGCCTCTCGCCGCTCGGGCTACTCGTTCCACTTGTCGGTGAAGTTCTCTTCTTCATGTGCTGGGTTGGGCACCCACCACTGGCCATCGCGCTTCTCGATGAAGCCCGTCATGTTGTCCAGCACGCTACGGACGGAGGTGAACAGGTCCTCCTCACCTCCGTAGGCGTGTCCGGCGAGCGTGGTGATGAGGATGGACGGGGGGGCGGTTGTCAAGGTCCTTCGCGAACATGATCATGCAGCGTCATTTGAGGATCTACACGACGTGCTGCAGTGGACTGCGGACTGGCCAGGTGGGGACGTCCGCGACATTGGCGTGCCGCTTCTCCAGAAGGGGCCAACGCGGCTCGCTGAGCTCTACGCGAGAGCATCATGTCCACTGGATATGCGGCCACTGAAGTACTCCCCGGCGCGCTCGCAGAATGCCATCGAGGCGATCGGTGTCGGCGGCGCCGTCCCGGCCGCCACCGGCTTGTAGATGAACAGCATGGCGCTGATGGTGACGGCCACCACCCTGGTGGCGGTAGGAGTGGCCCTGTTCAAGCTGGCCCCACGCCCGCGCCGCCGCCAGCCACGCGCGGTTGCCCCGGATCCGCCTCTCCTATGAGGCAGATCCAGCCTCCCCTTCCCAACTCCCTTATTAATTCTGTAAGCTACTGAGTTATGGACTTCACAATTATCAAGCACGCGGTCGAGGTCGACCACGGCATCAAGCGCCTGTCCATGCACTTCATCAAGAAGCACGCTGCGCCGGAACGAGCCCGACTCAGCTCCGAGTTGTGCGCACAGATCAGCGAAGAGTTCGAAAAGATCGGGCTCACCACCCTGCCGCGGACGTTGCCGACATCCGAGAACGAGTTCGTTTGGGTCATCCAACGCGACAGTGTCCTCGGCGAAGTTGCCGCCGTCGCCGCCGCCCTGGCACATCTGGACAAGCTCGGGATGAGCCCACTTCCCCAGGTGTTCGACAACTACCCACGAGCTAAGAGCAACTTGAGCTGAAGTGACGTAGAAGCGGCACGTCTGACTCCTGCATGTCGCGTACATCAACGGACGTATCTACCGCGTCAGGACGGATCGGGGGATAAAAAGCGACTGCGCGAGCCACAGTTCGTCCGTACAGTGGTACCAACGAGCGCAGCCAGTCACGCTAGTGGTACTTCGTCACCTACGCCCCTTCGGTAACGGCACTGTCAGGAGTTACGGATGAGCAACGCTGAAGAGATACCCATCCCGTGTGAGGAACCCGTCTTCATCGTCGGTACCTCCGGACGGCTGCCGCTTCGGACCATATGCGCGCTTGAACTGACAGGTGAGGAGATCCCGAAGTACCGGCACAGGTGGGACGCTCTCCTCAATGACCGTCTGCGCACCCCTAAGACAGAGCCCTTACCACACCCGAGCAGACTCGTCAAGGGGGAATATGACGCCCGCTTGCGGGTCGTCAACCCCAAGGCTGCACGGACGTTGGGTCATCAGTACGCCAGACAATTCACCGAGGCACTGGTCGAGTTCCCCAAACTGCTCATCGCCCACACGCCCAAGCGGCACTCCCGACAGGCAGAGCGGAACGTGCTCGACTGGTTGTGCACTCGGCTCGCGGGACGACCTTCGGGACTCGCCCTCATCCATACCAGCCGCGGGATTATCTGGTACCGCCTCACGGCGAACGGTCCGGATCTTGAACCCCTGCCCCCGGAATCATCGGCCTTGAGGGCTCTTCCCTGCCCTGCGACCGAGATCGAACTGTTCCTGACACCCGCAAAGCTCGGGGCTTACGCCGCTTACCAACACCGGTGTTACCCGAATATGAGCTGCAGGCCGACCTGGCTCCCGCCGGAGTTGCCTTGGGCAGAAGAGAACACTTCGGGACAAACCTTCACATAACGACCCAGGCGGCGAGTTCGTGGGGCTCGCCGCCCTTCGTGATGACCGCCGCAGACCACTTCGAACCACGTTGGAGATCCGTACCCATGACCACCAGCAAACCCACCGCCCTTTCCATCGACGTCTCCTGGGGGACGGACACGATCCGGGTAACCAACATCTCGCCCCATCTCCCGGCCGACTCGACGGACAGCCACGTCGCAGCGGTGACCGCGGCGGGCCAGGCCAATCCGAGCACCTGGCTGCCGGACGCCTCGTGGGGCGCCATAGCGCGTGCAACAACTCGGCCCGATGCGCTGACAGCTCAGCTTCGTCCGACGCCGGATGAGCCCTCTGGCCTCCTGATGGTCGAAAACGTCGAGGGGGCAACGCTGTGGTCGGTCGTCACCCGTGTCCTGCTGAGCGAGCTGTTCCCCGGTCCCCAGCCTCGTACCGGCATGGAGGTCTCGGAGGTACCCGACCCGCAGGTGCACGGGATCACCCGTGAAGGCCGTCCCAGTGCGATCGTGCAGTACCGCTACGAGAACCTCGTCCACCTGCGGAACCACGTGTGGCAGACCATCCACGCGACGCTGTCGCTCAACAGCTACGCGACCTCCATCCTCACGCGCTCCGTCACCCGCAACCTGATCACCCACCCTGTCGAGATCGCCTTCGAGGACGGTACGGAGCCGATCCACGTTCTCGTCGTCCGTGATGGGATCACCCGGCTCGCCAGCGCTTGGGCGGTACTGGCCGGGCACGGCGCCGACCCCGCCGAGGTGGCCACCTTGGCCACCGACGCACTGCTTGGCAACGCTTCTACGGCAGGGGCGGCCGCAGGACCCGGTCTCGGGCAGCGGCTGGCCGCCAGCCGGGCGCAGTGGCGCCAGGTACGGCGGCAGGAATTCGATGGCGAGATGAAGGGGGCGACGCCGGGGCTCCGGGCCGCTCAGATCGCCCAGTCCTACGTCGTTCCGGCACAGATCGCCGTTGGAGTCGAGGGACACGACGGTCGGGTGCTGTCGCCCGAGGACATCTTCGACGACGCCATCCGTTCCGTGCTGGCCTCGGTGCACGTCGAGTTCAAGCAGTGGGACGCGGCGGCCCAGAACGTCGAGGTCATCACCCGGGCCCTGAAGCGGATCATCCAGCAGGGAGACCCACGCTGGAATACAGCCGACCTCCAGGCTGTGTACGGCCTTGCCGTCGGCCGCATCCCCGTGACCGAGCTTCCGCAGGTCTTCGGAGGCGAACCGGCCCCTCCCGGGACCGCCCTGTGGCGTGCCGTCTACCTGGTCAGCGCCCTGACCCAGCCGGACCTCCTTGAACTACTCAAGGACCAGGCCAAGGCCATCAAGGGCGGCCAGCGCATGAGCATGAAGGGGTTCGGCGAGCTGCTCGGACCGATCATCGACCTGCCCTGGCGCGCGAAGAAGAAGCTGGTCACCAAGCAGGCACGCAACGCGTGGAACAACGGCGGTGTGCTGTCGGCCGACGTCACCCAGGGCTGGACTCCGGTCCCCACCGAGGACTTCACCACACTGATCGAACCGGCGATGAACGGCGACGACGACGCTCGCCGCACCCTGGCGGTGGCCGGCGGCGTCGCGCTGATCGCCGACAAGCTCCTGACCAGGAACGTCGGCTCGTCGCTGGGGGCCAGAAAGGAGAAGGGCGGAGTTCCCTTCCGTTCGGACGTGAACAAGGTCATCGAGGGGCTCTCCAAGCCGACGAACGAACTCGGCCTGTGGACCCTCGCGCTGGCCGCCAACACCTTCCGCAGCAACGACCTGCCGCAGAACTCCGTGCCCAAGCAGAGCCTCACAGGCAAGGAGTCGACCGAATCCGACGAGCCGCCGTACATCTACTTCAAGGTCGACCTCGACGCGGAGGACCACATCGCCGTCGACGCCGACGGCGTGCCGGTGCCGTTGTACGAGTGGGACGTCGTCGCCGCCTCGGACCCGGATCGCATGGCGAAGGTTGCGCCGTCGACGGTCATCATCCCGCCTCCGGCTCCGCCCGCGCCAAACGAGGGAACCACGTCGAACGACGAGACGGAGCCGACGCAGAGCGAGACCCCCGCTGACGAATCCGGCGAGACGTCCGACGCTGCGGGCTCCGGGACGCCACTGTTCCAGTTCGGGACCGTCGGCGCAGGCGTCGGGACCGTGGGCGGAGCGTCCTTCCCCGGGCCCCGGGACGAGGACGTTCCGGTTCCGCCCAGCCAGCGCGCCGCCGCGCACCGCAAGGCCCTCCACCTCGGGGTGCAGGGAGCTCGAGACGCTCTCGACCATCTGCACGCCCTGGAGCCGGAAGTCGGGGACCACACTCCGATTGTCCCGGTGGACCAACTTGACGACCTGCACAAACTACTGGTTGGCATCCTGACCGACGTGGAGAACCTGCGCCGCAGGACCGTGGAGAACCACGCGCCAGAGGAGGACAATCCGGAATCCGAGGAGTCCCAGGAGACGGTCCTGGACTGACCGGTAAGAGAGTTGTGGGCTCAAATCCCGCCACCCCGACAGTGCAGTACCAGGTCAGGGGCCTGATCCGCTCAGCGGGTCGGGCCCCTGAGTGGTTTCCGGAGTCCGCTTGGGAGAAATCCGGGAGAGGACATCGGCCGGCTTCTCCCGGGCGGGACGAACGCAGCCGGGGCCACGAGCGGAGCGGCCGGGGCTGTCACGGCCGTCGCGGCGGCAAGAGCCAGGAACGGCGCATCTTCATGTGAACCTCAAAGGAGGAAGTGACCGGTGCGTCGCCGCCCTTGACCGCCCTGAGCGGCCAAGGGGGGCACGTTTCTGACACTTCCTTCACGTGACGTGCGCCACCTGGCATGCGCCCCCCGGGCTGCGGTCCGAGCTTTCACGGGCCCGCGAGGACCTGACGCGCAGAGACCGGCGTGCCGCTCCCGGGAGTCCGCCGTCGGGCACGGCAGCGCGAGCAGGACGTCGTTCCCCCGGGCCGGCGGCGGGAGCGTGCCGGGAAGGCCGGTCCCGCTCGCCGGGTTCCTCCCGCGGGGGTGCTCGGCGCGTGGTCGTTCCGGTCATCCCCGGGTCGCCTTCCACCAGGCGGAGTTCTCCCGGTACCAGGCCACCGTGGCGGCCAGGCCCTCGTCGAAGGAGCGCCGGGGTTCGTAGCCCAGTTCGGTACGGATCTTGGACCAGTCGACGGAGTAGCGGGCGTCGTGGCCCTTGCGGTCCTCGACGTGGACGACGCTGTCCCAGTCCCGGCCGCAGGCGTCCAGGAGCCGCTCGGTGAGCTGCTTGTTGGTGAGTTCGGTGCCGCCGCCGATGTTGTAGACCTCGCCCGGGCGGCCGCCCTCGAGGACGAGCCGGAGGGCACGGCAGTGGTCCTCGACGTGCAGCCAGTCGCGGACCTGCCCGCCGTCCCCGTACAGCGGCACCTGACGTCCGTCGAGCAGGCTGGTGATGAAGAGCGGGATGATCTTCTCGGGGTACTGGTAGGGCCCGTAGTTGTTCGAGCAGCGGGTGACGCGGACGTCCAGGCCGTGCGTGCGGTGATAGGCCAGGGCGAGGAGGTCGGATCCCGACTTGGCCGCGGAGTAGGGGGAGTTGGGGGCGAGCGGCTGGTCCTCGGTCCAGGAGCCGACGGGGATGGAGCCGTAGACCTCGTCCGTGGAGACGTGGACGAAGGTGCCGAGGCCCGTGCGGACGGCGGCCTCCAGCAGGACCTGGGTGCCCAGCATGTTGGTCGAGGCGAAGTCGCCGCCGTCGGCGATCGACCGGTCGACGTGCGATTCGGCGGCCAGGTGCACCACCGCGTCGTGCTCGGCCATCAGGCCGGTCACGCGTGCGGCGTCGAGGATGTCCCCGCGGACGAAGCGCAGCCGGGGGTCGTCCGCCACGGGTGCGAGGTTGGCCGGGTTGCCCGCGTAGGTCAGCGCGTCCAGGACGGTGACTGCCTCGGTCGCGGGGTCGGACAGCAGCGTCCGTACGAAGTGGGAGCCGATGAAGCCGGCCCCTCCGGTGACAAGGGTTCTCATGGCGGGTGTCGCGGTCTCTCGTGTCGTGGGTGTCCCGGGAAGCGGGCTCAGGAGGCGATCCGGATACGGCTGTGGTCACCGAGGACGAGGCGGTGTGCTCGTGGTGCCCGGGCGGCACCGGAGACGTGGACGGAGCGGCCGATGAGCGAGCCCTCGACCCGGCCCGCGTCCTCGATCCGCGATCCCCGCAGGACGATGGAGAACTCCACCTCGCTGCCGCTGATCCGGCATCCGTCGGCGATGGAGGTGAAGGCCCCGATGTAGGAGTCGGTGACGACGGTGCCGGCGCCGATGACGGTGGGGCCGACGATCCGCGACCGCACGATCCGGGCCCCGGGCGCGATCCTGACCCGGCCCACGATCTCGCTCGCCCCGTCCACCTGTCCCTCGACGGCCGGCTCCACGCTCTCCAGCACGGTGCGGTTGACCTCCAGCATGTCGTCGGCGTTGCCGGTGTCCTTCCAGTAGCCGGTGATGGGGGTGGCGCGGACGTCGTGGCCGGAGTCGACCAGCCACTGGACGGCGTCGGTGATCTCCAGCTCGCCGCGCGCCGAGGGCACGCAGGCGGCGACGGCCTCGTGCACCACGGGGGTGAAGAGGTAGACGCCGACCAGCGCGAGGTCGCTCCGGGGATTCGGGGGCTTCTCCTCCAGCCGCACCACGGCGCCGTCCGGCCCGAGCTCGGCGACGCCGAACATCGACGGGTCCGCGACCTTGGTGAGCAGGATGCCGGCGTCGGGCCGCTCCCGGCGGAACTCCTCCACCACGTCGGTGATCCCGCCGACGACGAAGTTGTCGCCGAGGTACATGACGAAGTCGTCGTCGCCGAGCCAGTCCCGGGCGATGAGCACGGCGTGCGCCAGCCCGAGGGGTGCCTCCTGGGGCAGGTACGTGACGCGGGCCCCGAAGGCCGAGCCGTCACCGAGGGCGGCGCGTATCTCGTCGGCCGTCCCGCCGACGACGACGCCTATCTCGGTGATGCCGGCGGCGACGATCGACTCGATGCCGTAGAAGAGGACCGGCTTGTTGGCGACGGGGACGAGCTGCTTGGCGGCGGTGTGGGTGATGGGGCGCAGCCGTGTGCCGGTGCCGCCGGCCAGGACGAGTGCCTTCATCGTCGCCCCGTCCCCGCGAGGGTCCCGGCGCACTCCGCGGCGGCCGCGTCGAGGAGGGCGAACAGCCTCGGCTGGGTCCGCCGCACCAAGGCCGTGAGGCGTTCGGCGTGTTCGGCGGTGGCGCAGCGCAGCGGCTGGGCCAGGGCGTAGCGGTCGCGCTGCCTGAGGACCAGGAGGTCCGGCCAGAGCTCCCGCGCGGACCGTCTGGCCCGCGCGATGTCCGCCGCCGGGTCGCCGTCCCAGCCCAGGGGCCTGGTGAAGCGGTCGTCCGCCGCCAGCCGGGCGAGCCACTCCTCGGTGTCCGCCAGCTGCGCGTCCCGGTAGGCGGCTTCGTCGCGTCCGGAGCGCAGGAGCTCCAGCATCGAGCGCGCCGCGCGGGGGTCGTCGAAGACGGCCAGGGGCAGCCGGTGCCGGGCCGGTATCCGGTGCCGGCGCGTGCCGCCGTCGTCGAGCAGGACCGTCGTGCGGTCGGCCACCGTGGTGAAGCGCGCCCCGGTGTCGGTCATCCGCAGCCACAGGTCCCAGTCCTCCAGGCCCGCCCCGGTGCGCCAGCCGCCGGCCCGCTCCGCGAGTCCGCGCCGGTGGGCCACGCGCGACGGTTCGAAGACCACCCCGAGGACCTGGAACTCCGGGTGCCAGCACATCTCGTACGGCTGCGAGGCCGCCCGGAGCGCTCCCGCGGGGTCCCGCAGCTCGAAGCCCGTGGCCACGAGTCCGGCCCCGCGGTCCGTCAGGGAGAGCACCACCTCCAGGTGGTCCGCCCGCCACCGGTCGTCGTGGTCGAGGTAGGCGACGACCTCGCCCCGCGCCTCGGCCAGTGCGATGTTCCTGGGGCCGCTGGGGTGGCCGTGGCGTTCGGTGCGCAGCAGTCTGATCCGTGGATCGGTGCGGGCGCCGTGGCGGACCCAGTCGTCGGTGTCGTCGGTGCTGCCGTCGGACACCACCAGCATCTCCCAGTCGGTGACGGTCTGGGCGGTCACCGAGGCGAGGGTGTCCAGGATCGGCCGGGACCGGTTGTACGTCGGGCAGATCACCGATACGCGGGGCTTGGGGGCATGCTCCATCTGTGCAACTTTCCGCGTCGTGGGACCGGGAGTTCTTTGCCATCGCACCGGTGTCCGCGCCCGTCGGTTCCCTGTCGCGAACGGCCGTGGGCGAACACCGGACGAGCGGTCCCCGCGACGGACGACGGCCGGGCGACGCGGGAATCGTCTCGGCGCACGGAGCGGACACGCTGCGGCGCTTGTCGCAAAGTTAGCCCCCGGCGGTGCGCGGGCGCGCCCGCCGGAGGTCGAGTCGTCCCCCGCCCCGAGGCGGGGACGGGCCGGGGTGTCCTCCGGATCGGGCCGGCTCCGGGCGACGGTGCCGCGCGGCCGGCCCGGGCGTGCTCCGGGGCGTGCGGCCGCGAGGCGGAGGAGGGCGACGGGGCGAAAGCCCCGGCCACCGACGGCGACGCCGCGGACGGTCGTGCCGGACCCGCGGCCCGGCGCGATCCGGACGGCGCCCTTAAGCCGCGTAGTGGACCGGCAGTGCCTGCGAGTGCCACAGGGCCGCGACCTGGGCGCGGTCCCGGCAGCCCAGTTTGCGCAGGACGTTGGACACGTGGAACTTGACCGTGCTGCGCTCGATGGTCAGCCGCTCGGCGATCTCCGAGTTGGACAGGCCCTCGGCGACGAGCACGGCCACCGTCCGTTCCCGGCCGGTGAGCTGCGTGATCTCGGCCGCGGGCGGCTCCGCCGGCCGGACGTGGCCGGCCCGGCCGGACAGCAGCGTGGGAACGAGTTCGGGCGAGATCCAGCCACGTCCGTTCAACACCTCGCGCACGGCCCTGACATAACCGTGGTCGGGGTCGTCGCGGTCGACGATCCCGGCCACCCGGGCGTAGCGGGGCGACCGCCAGAACGCGTCGCCGCGCCCGTCGACCAGGACGATGACCCGCTCGCCCCACTCGGCCAGCGACGGGTCGGCGTCCACCGTGGCGCTTTCGACGATGGCGACGTCGGCCGGTTTCACGGGCTTCACCGGCGCGTGCCTGGTGTCGTCCTTCCCCGAGACGAGCCACCCGAGGCCGGCCAGCGCCTCGGTCATGCGGCGCCGCTGCGAAGGGGTGCTGATGCCGAGAACGATGCGTTCCATACTTCCCCCGAACTATGGTCACAGTGCAGGGGAAGAACCAAATTGGTCAAAGTCGGTTACGCCCCCGCACAACTTTGATCATCGATGGGGAAGTTAACACGCGCTCATTACCTCTTCAACGGAAAGTGATGGCGGAGCAAATGACTTGAGGAAGAACTGAGGTAGCCGCCTCCGCTTCCGCCCGATTCACCCGACAGGCCCTCAGCTGCCCGCATTGATCATGGTGACGGTCGTGGACGCCGTGTAGGTCGACAGCGCCACGTACACCGAGTCGATGAGCTGCTTCATGACCGGCTCGGCCCAGTGCCCCTCGGCCAGTTCCGCCATGCGCTCGTCGACGGCGGCCCGGTCGGCGTCGGCGAACACGAGGTCCCGCAGTCCGCCGGTGTGCAGCAGCACCACCAGCGCGGCCGTGCGCGCGTCGGGCTCCTCGCCCTCCAGCACCACCGCCGCGAGCTCGCGGCGCACCCGGGCCTCGACCGATCCGTCGGCCTCCGGGTAGCGGCTCGTGGGGAAGATCCCCCAGCGCCGGGTCCGCTCCTCGCGGATGACGCCCTTGTCCAGCAGGCCCTGACGCGCGCCGTCGACGGCTTCCTCGCGCAGCTCGAAGATCCACGTCTGGGCGTCCTTGGGCTCGTCCGCCCCGGCGATCCGCGCGAGCGCCTCGTCCAGCGCCGGTACGCCCAGCGGGGTGGGGTCGGTGACGACGAGGCGGCCGTCCTCCATGCGGACGCGGTCCGCGAGCGCCAGCTCCAGCACGGACGCGCTGGCGATCATGTATTCGGACTGCGACTGCAACTGGGGGGCGCCGGTGGTGTCGTCGAGCGACAGGAGCATGATCTGCTCGCCGAGTGTGGTCTCCATGAGTGGGGTCTCTCCTTCTGCTGGTCCGCGAAACTCGGTCTGTGAAACGTTCCTGCTCACGGCAGGGGGTGGGGGCGGCTCCGGGGCGCGGGTCCCGGTGCGGCGGACAGGCCCGTCCTGGCCTCGGCCGTTCGCAGCCGCTCCGTGTTCCAGCTGAAGCCGTGGGACTCCGCCATCCGCAACTGCTGGTATCCGACCGGGACGATCTTGACCGCGGCCCAGCCCATCTCCCGCACGGCGGCCGGGAGCCGGCCGGTCAGGTCGACGGCGAGCGGGTCGGCGCCGTCGGCGAGCAGCCCCTCCAGCAGGGCGGAGGTCGTCACCGCCCGCGTCGTGCGGGGGGCCCGGGCCTCCTCGAAGCCCTCGACCCACTCGCCGACGAGGTCGAAACACCGCCGGGACGCCACGTACCGCAGCCGGTCGTCGTCGTCCTCGATCTCCGCCGGGGCTTCGCCGTAGCCGCGGCTCTCACGTTGGTCCACCACCGCCGAGCGTATCTGGAGCGCCTCCTGGAGCGCCCCGAGCATGCTCCAGCCGACCTGGTCCGTGGCGTTGCAGCCGACGGTCGCCAGCGGCTGCGGGCCCGTCTCGTCGATGACCACCCCCACGGTGCAGACCACGCCGGGCACCCCGGTCGGCAGATCCGCGAGGACCGGTACGAGCCCGGCCTCCCGGGCGGCCCCCCAGAGCTTCAGCAGGCTCCGCCAGTGCGCGTTCTCCCTGCCCCTGCGCACCCGGCCGGCCTCGATGGCGCCGACGTCGACGCGCGCCGGGCGCAGCCGGCGTTCCCAGGCGACGAGGAGCGCGTCCCGTTCGACCGTCTCCAGCAGGGCCGAGCGCAGCGCCATGTCGTACCCCTGTCCGGACGCCGCCCCCGAGGGGCCCGGGTCGAAGCCCTCCGCCTCCTCGGCGGACGCGGGGTAGTCGACCAGGCCCGCGGGCACCAGGACCTCCGCGCCGTCGCAAAGGCGCCGCGCCGGGTACCACGTCAGGGGCCGCTCGGTGACCCGCGCGTCGCCGAGGGCGACACCGGGACCGGCGAAGGACAGCGCGCGGTCCCCGAGGGCGCTCGGGGCGGCCCGGACGGCGCCGGGGAGCGACTCCGGCTGCGGGAAGAGCGCGTACCGCTCCACCGCTTCGCCCGCGCCGCGCACCAGGGCGTCCATGCGCGAGTGCCCGTACGCCCCGACGACCCGCGGCGACAGCGCCTGCGCGGTGTTCTCGGGCCGGTCGGCGCCGCAGGAGAGCCTGACGAGGGCCTTCCACAGCGGGTCGGCCGGCGGTGCGGGGGGAAGCATCCCGGACTTCTCCGCCAGTCCGTTGCTGGGTTCGAGGGTGGCCAAGAAATCGATCATCGAGGGGTTCCTGCCGGGAGGCGACGGGGCGGACGCGCGGGAGAGGGGGAGGGCGGTCCCGGCCGGGAGCGCCCTCCCCCGGGGACGGTCAGAGGAACGGCAGCCGGCAGCGGCGGTCGCCCCACGCGGCGCGGAGGGCGAGGAGCACGCCGGCGGTGCCGGTCGCCAGGTCGGAGGAGACCCGCAGGGACTCCTGACCGAGGAAGGCGGGGGCGCCCCGGTGGCGGACGGCGTTGAGGCCGAGTCCCGCCACGTGCCGGTGCTGCACCGGGTCGGTGCCCATGGTGTGCTCCGGCCCGGCCCGGAAGCCCCGGCCGGGAGCGGTGTCCCGGCGGTCCGGCGCGTGCGTCAGGTGGGCGCGCGCCATGATGACGCCCGCCCTCCCGTTCAGCAGACCCGCCTGGGCGACGAAGGGCAGCTCCGTCGCCGCGAGGACGGCGTCGCGCGCCTGGGCCAGCTCGGTGTCCGGACGGTGCGCGAGGAGGTCGTGCAGCACCATGCCCGTGCCGCCGCTGCCGGACGCGATCAGCGGCAGCCGTCCCGTGGTGCCGTCCGCGAACGGCGCCCCCGGCGTCCAGCCGAAGTCGGCGAGGTCACGGCGCAGCGCCGCCTCGGCGTGGTCCAGCAGGGCGGTGTCACCGGTCCGCTCGTACAGGCGGAGCAGGAACAGGGCACTGCCCGACTCTCCCCGCAGCAGCCCCGCTCCCGGGCCGCTCCCCGGGCCCTCGGGGACCGCCGGGGGGCCGTCGACGACACGCTCGGCGATCCGGCCCGCCCGGTCCAGCAGTCCGCGGTCGTCCGCGGCCCCGGCGAAGTGCACCAGGGTCAGCCCGACGCCGGCGAGGCCGCCGTGGAGGCTGTGGTCGAGGCCGCGGAGGGGGGCTTCGAGGAGCCGGCCGAGGAGTTCGCGGGCGGTGGCCCCGCGGCCGAGGCGGTCCAGGGCGTACGCGATACCGCCGAGTCCGTCGTAGAGGCCGGGCCGCGGGTCCTCGAGGGCGCGCGCCTTGCCGGCGAGCCAGTCGAGGTGCTCCTCGGGCACCCGGGCTCCCGCCTCGCCGAGGGCCCACAGCACTCCGGCGGCGCCGTGGGCGAGGCCGAGCCCGCCCTCCGGCGTGAAGAACTGTTCGGCGTCGCCCGGGAAGAGCCGGTCGTCGCGGCCCGGCTGGGCGGTCGCGAGCAGGCCGTCGGCCAGGGACCGCAGCAGCGCGGGCCGGCCGGCCGGGCCGGGTGCGTCCCACACCGGTTCCGCGCGCCGTTCGCCGCCGCCGTCGCTCCCCCCGGTGACCGCCGGACGGGGCGCCGTCCCCAGATCGCGGTGGACGCGCTCCGCGAAGTCCCCGGGCACCGGGTAGTACGCGGTGATGACGTCGATCAGCTGGTCCGCCTTCTCCGGCCCCCAGGGCAGCACGGCCACCTGCGGGGCGAAGAGCGCGAGCCGCAGGCAGCCCAGCGCGTAGCGGTCGATGGCGAACCCGGTGTGACCGGCCGGGGCGATGAACCCCACCGCGCCCATGGTCTGCGCGGTCGTGGCGTCCGGCGTGCCGGCCGTCTCGAAGTCGATGAAGACGACCCGGCCGTCGGGCCGGACGAGGAGGTTGCCCGGGTGCAGGTCGGCGAAGACGACACCGCGGTCGTGCATGGCGTCGATCCCCCGCTCGATCTGGTCGAGCACGTCCAGGGCCCAGGCGGTGTACTCGGCGACGGTCTCCGCGGAGCCGACGGCCTTCAGCAGCGGGTTGCGCCGGACGAGCTCCTTGGAGAGCGCCGTCCCCTCCACGTACTCCCGGACCAGGAAGTAGTGTTCGTGGCCCTTGCGGTAGTCGATCAGCCGGGGGACGCAGGGCAGGCCGGTGAGCCGGCGCAGCGCCCAGTGCTCCTGTTCGTGGCGGGCGACGGCGTCGCGTCCGTCCGCGTCGAGGCCGGCGTGCGGGCGGGCCTCGCGCAGCAGGACCTCGGTGCCGTCCCGGGTGTCCGTGCCCCGGTACACCCCGCCGCCGTTGGAGAAGTGCACCGCCTTGGTGACCCGGTACGGGAAGTCCCTCAGCGTGCCCGCGTTGCGGGCGGCTATCGCCTCGGCCAGGCAGGCGGGCGGGGTCACCCACTCGGGCGGCCGGAACCCGGGGCCCCGCCGGTCGGGGACCAGCCGGCCCTCGGGGTCCTCGATGCAGTGGACCAGCTCGCCCGACTCGGTCCGCACCGCCTGCAGGACGAAGCCGCCGTAGCGGACGTAGAGCGGGCCGGAGCGCCATCGGAGGTCGCTGAGGATGTACGGCCCGCTCTCGCCGTCCAGCAGGTCGCCGAGCTCGTGGAGGATCCGCTCGAAGTGCCGGTCGTCGAGCGGGTAGACGGTGACGAACTTGCCGCTGCCGCTGCGGTCGCCGTACTTGCTGTTGCGCCTCTGGAGCAGCTCCCGGCTGCGGATGAACTTGAACATCACCCGCTCGGTGACGCAGTACTTCGCCACCACGTCGAGGATGTGACCGGCGTTCTCCAGGGTCGCCGAGACGTGGATCTTCCAGCCCTGCCGCGGCAGCGTCACACCGGGCGGGGACAGCACCACCCATTCGCTGCCCGGTGCGCGGCCCCAGCCCCCGGGCAGCTCGTCGTGGACGAGGGGGAAGTCGTCCTCGGCCGCGGCGGACCGGGCCGGCAGGTCGAAGAACGGCGTACCGGGCGGGCAGAAGTGCAGATGCCGGATGATGTCCATGATGCCGATGAAGTCCTGTTCCCTTGGTCCGGTGCGGGCGGGTCAGCGGGCGGCCGGGGCGATGTACGAGAGGTAGAGCCATTCGCCCAGGGAGCGGCTGCCGGCCGCCACGCGGGCCGTCCCGATGTCCTCGGCCGGAGCCCCGGCGGTGACGGACAGCGGAAGCAGCACGGCGGGCACGGGGAGGGAGTCGCCCTCCCGCACCGGCACGAAGGCGGACAGCGGGGCGACGTCCTTCACGGCCTCCCCCCGGCCCACGGCCGCGGTCCCGACCTCGGTGCGCGTCACCATTCCGCGCCGGTACAGCGTGACCCGCGAGCCCGGGGCGACCGCGTCCAGGTCGGCCGCGTCCGACAGCACGAGCGAGGCCCTGCCGTCCTCGACGACGTAGCCGCCGGTGACCGTGTACGGCACGGTCACCGTCGTCAGCGTCGCCCCGGCCCCGGCGGCGACCAGCAGCGCGACGGCGCACACGCGCCACATCCGGGCGCCGGCCGTGCGCGCCTCGCGCAGCAGCAGCCGCGCGCCGTTGAAGAGGCGGTAGGCGAGGTAGACGACGCCGGCGAGCACCAGTGCCGCGCCGATGAGGCCGATGCCCTGGAGCATGTCGAGCCAGAGGGCGAACGCCGTCGCGATCAGGTAGACCGGGAAGAGCATGGAGGCCAGGCCGAACGGCACCGACCACCGCAGTCCGGGCAGCTCGCGCGCGTACCGGCCGCCGAAGAGGACCTTCGCCAGGAAGCGGCGCGCGTCGGTCATCGTCCGGTCCCGCAGGTGCGAGATGTCCAGATGGGTCATCAGCGCGATGTAGCCGTCGAGCTTGACGAGCGGCAGGAGGTTGAGCAGGCCCGTCACGTAGGTGGAGACGGCGAACACCAGCATGCCGTCGCGCAGGCCGGAGTCACCGGACGCGGCGCCGACCCCGGACGCGCCGAGCGCCACCGACCCGGCGATGACCATCTGCGTCACCACGCCGGCGAGCGCCACCTGGACGCGTTGTTCCCGGTGGGGCAGCCGCCAGCCGTCGGAGACGTCGCAGAAGAACGCCGGCGTCAGGTAGAAGAGCATCACTCCCATCCGGCTGGGGCGCCCCCCGTGGTGGGTGAGGACCGCCCCGTGGCCCATCTCGTGCAGCGCGGTCGCGACGACCGAGGCGCACGCGACCCCGAAGAGGACGCCCAGCGGGAGCGGGGCGCCCAGGGCCTGCCGCAGGTGCGGTGCCTGCAACGCGAGGGACAGCACGCCGCCCAGGGCGAGGACGGCCGCGAACACCGCGCCGCCCCGGTTGGCCACGAGCCGCAGCAGCGGCACGAGCGCGGTGAGCATGCGTTCCGGCTTGACCACGGTGAACTGGAAGGTCAGCGGCGGAACGAACTTGAACCAGGTGTTGCCGGGCCGGTGCGGCTGCCCGTCCTCCAGCAGCCGCATCTTCCGCAGGCTCTCGACCGCCCGCCCGACGGCCTCCTCCGTCCAGGGCGCCCCCAGCGTCTCCACCAGGCGGGGCCGGTCGCGCTCGCCGTCCAGCACGCGCAGCAGCCGGGCCATGTCGGCCCCCACCCGGATGTACTGCTGCGAACCGCGCTGGACGACCCAGGGCGCGTCGTCGGCGACCGGCTCGTGGAGCTGCACGTCGGGGGCCAGCTGGGGCCGTTCCAGGAGGGCGCTCTCCCGCTCGGGCGTCAGCGTCGCGCCCGATCCCGCCCGTCCACGCCTCATACGACGTCCCGGGTGAGGAACAGCCTGCGGGCGGCGTAACCGGCGACGGCCAGCCAGGCGCCGATGACGACCAGGGCGACGGGCACGGACAGCAGTTCGGGCTTGCCGTCCCGGTAGACCGAGCTCATCGCGATCGTCACGGTGAACCTGCCGACGGAGGGCAGCAGCCGCAGCAGCGCCTCGTCGACGAAGAGCGTCAGACCGAGCAGGGTCGCCACCGCGGCGGTCTGGTTGCGGATGATCCAGCCGAGCAGCACCCCCCAGGGGGCGCCCAGTACGGTGACCGTGAAGACACCCACCAGGGTCAGCGTCGTCTCGTGGGTCCAGGCGGGGTCGAGGTCGGTGGAGGCCGAGAGGAACACCGCCGGGGAGACGGCGGCCAGGCCCGTGGCGAGCAGGGCGAACACGACGCCCATGCCGGTGCCCACGAGCAGCTTCGCGCCCAGCAGGCGGTCGCGTCCGCCGCTCAGCAGCACGGACCTGCCGATGGCCCCGGAGTTGTACTCCCTGGTGACGAGGACCGCTCCGAGCAGGGCGGAGAACAGCAGCAGCATGAACCAGGAGCGGACCACCTGGTCGGTGACGTCCTCGACGGTCGTCACGCCCTTGGCGATGTCCTCCTCGGCCTGGGCGACGAATCCGCTGCTCGCCAGGATCCCCAGGAACACTCCGATGAGGGCCAGCGACCACCAGGCGCGTCCGGTGAACGCCTTGGACCATTCGGCGGCTATGAGGTTACGCATGGGCGGCTTCTCCGGTTCCGGTCGGCTCGGCGAGCTCGAAGAAGCGGTCCTCGAGGCTGTGCCGGCCGTCCGAGGTGAGCTCGGCGAGGGTTCCGCAGTAGCGCAGGGTCTTCTGCAGGATCACCACGTCGTCCACCGTCTGCTCCACCTCGGCGAGCAGGTGGCTGGACAGCAGAATGGTGCGGCCCTCGTCGGCGAGGGACCGCAGGAAGGTGCGCAGCCATCGGATCCCGTCCGGGTCGAGGCCGTTGGCGGGTTCGTCCAGGACCAGCAGTTCGGGGTCGGCGAGCAGCGCGGACGCCAGCGCGTGACGCTGCTTCATGCCGGTGGAGAAGCCCTTGAGCTGCTTGTCGGCACGGTCGGCGAGGCCGACGCGCTCCAGCACCTCGTCCACCCGCCGGCGCGGCAGCCCGAGCATCCTGGCCCAGATCCTGAGGTCGCGGCGGCCGGTCACGCCCGGCGTCACGCCGATGCCGTCCATGCTCACGCCGATCCTGTGCGCGGCGTCGGGGAGTTCGGCGTACGGCTTGCCGAAGACGGTGGCGCTGCCGGCGGTCGGGGCGCTGAGGCCCAGCAGCATGCGCAGCGAGGTGGTCTTCCCGGCTCCGTTGCGGCCGAGCAGGCCGACGATGCGTCCGGCGGGCACCTCGAACGTGACGTCCTCGACCGCGGTGAACTCACCGAAGCGTTTGGTCAGC
Source organism: Streptomyces sp. NPDC029152 (assembly GCF_055564355.1). Classification (NCBI taxonomy): domain Bacteria; kingdom Bacillati; phylum Actinomycetota; class Actinomycetes; order Kitasatosporales; family Streptomycetaceae; genus Streptomyces; species Streptomyces sp. NPDC029152. Next base: position 168,416 of record NZ_JBVHWR010000003.1, read on the forward strand.
CCCCGGAAATCTGCTACGACGGCACTACTCATACTTTCTCCGTGCGGGAGTTCACAGCGATGCGGCACACACAGGCGATCGGACTGTGATTTCTTGGCATGGCAATTCCTTCTCAGTCGTCCCGGTGGTGTCCGACGGCCGGGAACCGGCCCCCCGCCCCGGAAGGAAACGAGACTTCCTTCCGGGGCGGGGTTCACTGTGCGGTCGATCTCCGCGTCGGCGGGATCAGGTGACGGCGACCGCGGAAGCCACACCGCCGTAGATGGCGCTGGCGGCGACCGAGACGGTCACACCGTCCTTGAAGTTGGACCAGAAGCCCGGGGCCTCCATGGCCTCCAGCTCCTGCATGCCCAGCTCGAGCGCCTCGGGGGCGTCCTTCTCGAAGATGTCCTGCATTGTTCAACACCTCCTTCACAGCAGCTTGTTCGAATTGCGGACCGATATCCGGGTGCCGGTTATCAGGTCGTCGCGATGACGGAAGCGACGATGCTGTAGGTGACGGCACCGCCGACACCCGCGCCGCTGATGTAGCCGGTCACGGACCAGAAGCCCGGGGCCTCCATGGCCTCCAGCTCCTGCATGCCCAGCTCGAGCGCCGGAGTGTTGTCCAGCTCGGCAGAGTTCTGCATTTTTCTTTACCCCCCTTCCACATATGTGCTGTTCATCCGCGGGCACCGGGCGACGGCCCGTCACCCGCGGAAGTCTCGGTGGATCCGGCGGTCAGTGACTGACCGGCGTCGAATCGGATACCGCTCGTGCCAGGAGGCCCTCGACGTCGGCGGCGTTCAGTCCGTCGAGCATCGGCAGCCCCGCGCCCCACGCCCGTACGCTGCGCCGGGCGACGACGGCGAGCCGGCCGGGGTCCGCGGTGATCCGCCGTCCGACCCCCCAGGAGTCGATCAGCGCGGCGATCCCCGCGGCCGGGTCCTCGGGCAGCGGCGGGGCCGGCGGCCCCTCTCCCGCCGGGTCGAGGGCGGCCGCGCGCAGGCGCTGCCACAGCGCGTCCAGCCTGCGCGCCGAGCCGAGCCGCGCGTCTCCCGCGGCGACGGCCCCCCACAGGGGCGGCAGCAGGGCGGCGACCGCCGTCATCTTGCGCAGTCCCAGCTCGGTCGACAGCTCGTTGGCGAGGTACCAGCCCTTGCCCGCGTAGGGGGGCCGGCCCAGGACCACCCAGCCCGCGTGGCTGAGGCCGCTGATCTTGGCGATCTCCGTCCGCAGCCGGTCGCCGGCCGCCCGGCCCAGGGCCCGGCGGGCCCGCACCTCGTTGCCGAGCCGCACCGCCCGTTCGGCCAGCGCCTGGGCCAGGGCGTCCTCGGTCGGCCGGTCCCGGTGGTCGCCGGCGTAAGTGCCGCAGATCCGGAACAGCACCTCCAGGACGCCTTCCGCGACGAGCTCCGCGGGCAGCGTCGCGGTCGCCTCGGGGTCGATCACCGCGGCGTCGGGCCGGAGCGCCTCGCCCATGACCAGCCGCTTGCCCCGCTCGTGCTCCAGGCAGGCGACGGCGCTCAGTTCCGAGCCGGTGCCCAGCGTCGTGGGCACGGCGACCAGGCGGGGTCCGCGGGCCCGGTCGTTCGGCAGCAGGACCAGTCCGCCGCGCTGCGGGACCGTGAGCCGGGCGAGGGCGTCGGGGTCCGTCCGCAGCAGGACCGCCAGCTTGGCCTGGTCGAGCAGCGAACCACCGCCGACCGCGACCACCAGGTCCGCGTCCCGCAGCCGCCGGGCGAGCTCGGTGACGTCGCGCGGCGAACCGGGGCCGGTGACCACGGCCGTCCGCACGGTCCGGCCGCCGCGCTCGATCCGCGCCCGGACCGAGCCCGCGATGCCGGCCTCGGCGACGCCGCCGTCCAGCAGCAGGGCGACGGAGCGTTCCGGCCGGGTGCCGAGCCATCGGGCGAGCCCGTCACCGCCGTACGCCATCACCGTGGGGCAGTGCCAGCCGAGGGTCATGTCGCCGCCCCCGCCGGCGCCGGATGCGCCGTGTACGCCGTGATCCCGGTGCGCACGCACTCCAGCAGCTCGGTCAGCTCCGCCTCGGTGTAGGTCAGCGCGGGAAGGAGCTGGATGCCGTTCACCCCGGGGTGGACGACGGCGCCGGCCTCGCGGATCGCGGCCACCAGGGCGGGGACCTCGGTCTGCGGCAGCGGCAGGCCGTCCGCCGTGGTCACGCGGACCGAGCGGAAGCAGCCCTCCCCGGTGGTTCCGGAGACCCGCGGGTGCTCGGCGGTCAGGCGCTCCAGTTCGGTGTCGAGCCGGGCCGACAGCCGCTGCCCCAGGGCCACCGCGTCCAGCCGCCGCATCTCCTCGACGGTGGCGAGGATCGCGGCGCAGGTGACGGGAGTGCCCGCCTGGGTCTCCCCGTGGGAGAGCAGCGAACCGGCGTCCGTGAAGGCGTCCGCCACCTCGTGCGAGGCGACGACGGCCGCCGCGGCGCTGGTGCCGTTGGTGAGCCCCTTCGACGTGATCAGCAGGTCCGGCTGCCCGGGCCAGCGGTGCGAGGCGAAGAAGCTGCCGGTCCGGCCGAAGCCGGTGGCCACCTCGTCGGCGACGAGCAGGAACCCGTGTTCCGAGCGCAGGCGCAGGAGCTCGGCGACGTACTCCCCGGTGAGCGGGACCGCGCCGGAGCCGAGCACCGGCTCGACGACGACGGCGGCGACGTGCGCGCCCTGGCGGTCCAGCAGTTCCCGGATCTCGTCCGGGTCGTTGGGCGCCACGTGCCGCACCAGCCGCTGGTCGACGCCGTAGAGCTGCTGCCCCAGGTTGTCCCCGGTCAGCGCGAAGCCGCCGAAGGTCAGTCCGTGGTAGCCGCCGCGCAGGCCGACCACGACCTTGCGCCGGTCCTGGCCGCGCAGCGCGTGGTAGTGCCGGGCCACCTTCATCACCAGGTCGTTGGCCGCGCCTCCGGAGGTGGAGAACAGCACCCGCTGGTAGTGGTCCGCGCCGCAGACGTCGATCAGGGCCGCCGCCGCCCGGCGGGCGTAGACGTTCTCGTACCGGAAGACGCTGAGGTACGAGGCCTCGCGCAGGGCCTCGGCCGCCGCCTCGGCGACGGCCCGGTTGCCGTAGCCGAGGTTGGTGTTCCACAGTCCGCTGGAGCCGCACAGCAGCTCGCGGCCGTCGGCGAAGCGGATCCGGACGCCCTGGGCCGACACGGCGCACAGTCCGTCGTCGCCGTGCCGCTCCGGAACGAGCATCGAGGGCCACAGGGCCGGGCCGGGAGCCGTTCCCGTGCCGTTGTCCGTCATGCCGTCACTCCCACTTCCAGCAGTACGTCGCGGTAGCGCCCGGTGCCGGGCAGCGGGTGCCTGGACAGCACCGTCAGTCCCGCGCCGGCGAGTTCGGTCTCCAGGCGGTCGGCGGGCAGTACGCCGACGGTGGTGGTGCACACCGTGACGGGGCCCTCGTCGCCGGCCGTCGCGGGGAAGATGGTGACGGTGCGGGTGTCGGACCCGGCCGGCCAGTGGTCGTGCATCCGGTAGACGCGTCCGCTGACGCCGACCGCCTCGATCACGGCCTCCGTCTCCGCCTCCGCCGCGGCCCCCCCGGCGTCGGGGCCCGGGGCGCCGGACGTCACGATGTCGGCCGTGGAGAGCAGGAACCGGCCGCCGGGCGCGAGGTGCTCCCGCACCGCCGCGTACAGGCCGGCCCGGCCCTCCTCGTCGAGCAGGGAGACCGAGGTCGTGCCCAGCACGATCACCTCGAACCGGCGGCCCAGCGAGAAGGAGCTCATGTCGGCCCGCACCGGGACGCAGCGCTCCCGCAGCCGGCCGGGTGCCTGCGCCAGCCGCTCGTCGAGCAGGCGCAGCATGCCGTCCGACAGCTCCAGGGCGGTCACCTCCCTGCCGAGCGCGAGCAGCGGCAGGGTCAGCCGGCCGGAACCGGCGGCCAGTTCGAGAACGTCGCCCGGCGTCCGCCTGACCAGGCCGACCAGTTCGCGGACCTCGTGCGTGTCCCTCACGGAGAAGTCGTGGTAGATCGGCGAGCCGGTCTCGTCGTACACATCGTGCAGTTCGGCCCGGTCACCGAGCTCGGCCAGCAGCTCGCCGGCCCGGCCCGGCACGTCCGAAGGTCTCAGCGCGACGGCCACGGTCTCACGCCCCCGCGCCGAGGAGCCCGGTGGAGCGCAGCGGCACGCCGGCGGCGGCGAAGAAGGACTCCACCTCGCTCAGGCGGTCCCGGTCGGCGTGCTCGGCGGCGGCGTCGAGGGAGCCGCACACCAGCAGCGTCTCCACGAGCACGCCCGCCTCCGGGCCGACCCGGAAGGTCCGCCCCGCCGCGGGAGCGTGCACGTAAGCGGCTTCGTCCGTCCACAGCAGCAGCGGCAGCCCGCTGTCGTCGGCGTCCGCGGCACCGGGCGGGCCGGCCGGGGCGAGGCGGCCTCCGAAGCCGGAGACCCGTACGCCGTCCAGCCCCCGGGCCCGCAGCTCCCGCACCGCGGCCAGTGCCGCCAGGTACCTTCCCAGCCAGGGCCGTTCGGTGAGCGCGGCCGCGCGGACGTCCTCGGGCACGGTGTCGCCCAGGGCGACCGCGCAGGGGTGTGCGGTCGCGGCGTTGGCCTGCTCCCACGCGGCCGCGACGGAGGCGAAGCCGTCGCCCAGCAGACCCAGCCGGCTGCCACCGGGCGAGGTGGACAGTTCGCCTTCCTGCCCGACGTACAGCCGGGTCGCGGGGCCGTCCCCGGCCGGTCCGGCGCCCAGGGCGGAGACGTCCGCGAGCTGGACGGCGGGGTCGGTCACGAAGGCCGCGAAGTCGCCCTCGGCACGGGCCCGGTCGGCGTCGGCGAGGAAGGCCTCGAAGTCCGCCTCCTCGGTGACGCGGACCAGGGTCGCGCCGATCACCGACATGTAGGCGGACGTCGCGTAGTCCTGGGTCTGGAGGAAGAAGGAGTCGTCGATGGACAGGTCGCCCCCGGGCTCGCTCAGCGACCCCTGGTACCCCACGACGAGGGGGCCGGGGACGTCCGGGGTCTTTGGGACCCTGCCCGGAGCGAGGACCACCGCGTGCGGGCCGGCCAGGTCCGATCCGAGCACCTCGGCCAGGTGCCGCGGGTTCTCCAGGACCACCGTCGCGGCACCGGCGTGCCGTCCCCCGGGGCGGCCGGGCAGCGCCCGTCCCACCCCCCAGGACATCAGGTGCCGTCGGGCCGCGGACATACGGTTCCCGTCCACGTCTTCCACCCCCCTTTTCGTGTTCGACTTCTTCGTCGTGTCCGTCTGCGTCGCGTCCGTCTTCATCGCGCCGTGACCGCCGTCAGGATCTTCTTCAGGTCCTCCATGGCGGCCTTCGGGCCGTGCACGGTGAACACACCGGTCAGATTCAGGACGACCTCGTCCGCACCGGCCTCGCGATAGGCCGCGAGTTTTTCGGTGACCGCGTCGATGTCGCCGTGGACGAAGGCGTCCCCTTCGAGCATGCGTTTCGCAGCCGCCGGAAGTTCTTCGCCCGAGATGTCGATCCCGGCTTTCTTCAGCATGTCGATGTAATGCGGTGCCCGCATGTGCCGGGAATTACTGGCCAGCACCAGTTCCGCCGGATCGCGGTCGGGCCTTTCCAGGGCCACCGGCACAATGGCCGACAACCGGGGCGTCGCGCGTCCCGCCCTTCCGGCGCCTTCCTCCATGGCCGGCCGCACCGTGTCCCGGAGGTAGGCGGGAGGCGTCAGCCAGGTGACGGCGACGTCGGCGGCCTCACCGGCCAGTCGCGCCATTCCCGGCCGCAGCACGCCCAGGCCGAGGTCGATGCGCGGCGCCACCGCGGGGACCATGGAGGCGTGGCAGGAGAAGTACTCCCCGTCCACGTCCACCGTCTCGCCCGCGAGCAGGCCGCGGACGATCGTCAGGTACTCGCGCGCCGCCGTCAGCGGGCTGGCGTACGGGGCCCCGAGCAGGCTCCGCTGGAACTCCCTGCCGCCGGGACCGAACCCCGCGACCACCGACTCGCCCGTGGTCAGGGCCAGTGACCTGACCTGGTGGGCCGCCTCGTACGGGTGCCGCAGCGGCATCAGGGTGACACCGGTGCCGGTCGGCACCCGGAAGCCGGCGCCGGCCGCGGCGGCGAACCCCTGGAAGGGTTCGACCAGCATCGCCTGGCCCTGCCACAACCGGTGTGCGCCGGTCCATTCGACCAGTGCGGCGTACGGCAGCAGCTGTTCCGGCCTGCGCGGCAGGAACGGCATCAGTACCGAATACGCGGTCATGTGTCACTCCGACATCGAAACGCACCCGTGGAGAGCGGCGCGTTGCTTCCCCGACAATGTCACGGCGGTCAGCCGGCCGGAAATCCGTTCCGTCCGATTCCCCCGGCCCGGTCCGACACCACAAAGGTAGGGGGCCGGCGGCCTCCGCGCCCCCGCCGGGAGGACAGTCTCTCCCCCGTCCCGGGACGGGGAAATCGGTGTTCTCCCGTAACGGCCGCCCACGGCCCCCCATTCGCCTTGAACAGGAGGTCGCTGTTCGCCCATACTCCGACGCACCGGACCTTGGAAAGGCCATATCCCATGCCGCCACGCATCAGCGTCATATGCCCTACGTACAACCGCGGTAAAGCGATTCTGTCCACGCTGGAATCCGTGCGGGCGCAGACGATGCGCGACTGGGAAATGCTGGTGGTGTCCGACGCGAGCGACGACGACACGGACGCGGTGGTCGCGTCGCTGGCGGCGCGCGACCGCCGGATACGGCTGCTGCGGACCAGGCGGTTCGGGTCCCAGTCCGGACCCACGAACATCGCGCTGGGCCAGGCCGCGGGGGAGTTCGTCGCCTACCTCGATCACGACGACCACTGGGAGCCGGACCACCTGCTCCGGCTCCGGCAGGCCTACGACGACGGGGCCCGGTTCGTGGCCACCCGGACCCGCAAGGCGACCGCGGCCGGAACGGTGACCGGCACGGCACACCCCCTGTCCCTGTGCTGGCACCCGGACATCCAGCTGATGAGCCCGCTGTTCGAGAACTCCTGCGCCGGACACGTCGCCGGTCTCGCCGAGCAGGTGGGCGGCTGGCGCGAGTCACCGGTCGGCCTGGAGGACTGGGACCTGTGGCTGCGCCTCGCCGACGCCGGCGAGCGCTGCACCACCCTCCTGGACCGCACGGTCACCCTGCTGGACGACCCCGGCACCAGGACCCACAGCCTGGAGCGGCGGTTCACCCACGAGCTCGCCCGGTTCGACGACGCCCTGACCGCCCGCGCCGCCTACCGCGCGCTGGCCGACGCCCGCAACCAGGAACGCGAACTCCGGGCCGTCAGGAAGGACTTGCTGAACTGGTACGGAACCCTGGCCGAGAGCGGCGAGCTGGTGTTCCCGCGTGGCTGGCGGGGCGGTGCGGCGGCGCTCGAAGCCGCGGTGGAGTCACAGCTCGGCGAGAGCGGGACGGTGTGGAAGGGCCTGGCCCTCGTCGCCCGCGACACGCACGTCTCGCTGTGCGTGCCGCTGTCGACCATGACCGCGGAGCACGCCGACCGCTACACGCGGTACTTCCGCGCCACCATGCACCACCAGATGGCGTTCCTCGAGGACGTCCTGCCGGACGGGAGCGTGTGCCGGTGAGCGTCGTGGCGCACCCGAACCCGCCCGTGGTCCGGTCCTGGCTCGACGACGCCGGGGACCGTCTCCGCATCCGCGCCGAACGGGTGCCGCTGGACGCCCTGGACGACTGGGAGACCGATCCGGCCGCCGGCGCCATCCGGCACCGCAGCGGCCGCTTCTTCTCCATCGAGGGGGTGGACGTGCGGCGACCGGGACACCCGGTCCCCCACTGGCAGCAGCCGATCATCAGCCAGCCGGAGATCGGGCTGCTCGGCATCCTCGTCAAGCGGTTCGACGGCGTGCCGCACTGCCTGATGCAGCTCAAGCCGGAACCGGGCAACTGGGGCGGGCTCCAGATCTCCCCCACCGTCCAGGCCACCCGCAGCAACTACACGGGGGTGCACAGGGGCGCCGCGGTCCCCTACCTCGGCCACTTCCTCGACGCCGCCCGGCACCGGGTCGTCACCGACGTGCACCAGTCCGAGCACGGCTCGTGGTTCCTGCGCAAGCGCAACCGCAACATGGTCGTCGAGGTCACGGAGGACGTCGAGGCGGTGCCCGGCTTCCGCTGGCTGCCCCTCGCCGAGCTGCGGCAACTGCTGCGCGTGGACGACCTGGTGAACATGGACACCCGCTCCGTGCTCTCCTGCCTGCCCCACCGGGCGACGGACGGCGCGTCCGCGCACCCGACCGCCGACGTCCTCGCCTGGATCGCCCGGGGACGGGCCCGCTCCGGGATGACGGTCGAGCGGCGGCCGCTCGACCGGCTGGCGGGCTGGCGGCGCGACGCCGAGCGGATCTCGCACGAGACCGGCCGGTTCTTCGACGTCATCGGCGTGCGGGTGGAGGCCGCCGGGCGCGAGGTCGCCCGCTGGAACCAGCCGATGATCGCCCCCCACGGGGTGGGGATCGTGGCGTTCCTGACGACCCGCGTCGACGGCGTACCGCACGTACTGGCGCAGCTGCGGGCGGAACCCGGCTGCGCGGAGGCGGCCGAACTGGCGCCGACCGTGCAGTGCACCCCCGGCAACTACGACGTGCTGCCCCCCGCCGCCCGCCCGGCCTTCCTCGACGACGTGCTGGGCGCCGACCCCCGGTCCGTCAGGTTCGACACGGTCCTCTCCGACGAGGGGGGCCGCTTCCACCACTCCCGCAGCCGCCACCTCGTCGTCGAACTCGACGAGCGGGCCGAGCGGCCGGAGCGGCCCGGCTACCGCTGGCTGTCCCTCGGCCAGCTCCACGCACTGCTGCGCCACGGAGGCCGCGTGAACATGCAGACGCGCAGCCTGCTCGCCTGCCTGTCGGCCCTGACACCGCCCACGGACACCACGGCATGGTGAGCCGCCCCCTGATCACCGTGCTCGGCGCCTCGGGACTCATCGGCTCCTGCGTCGTCGCCGAGCTCGCCCGGCGCCCCGTCCGGCTGCGCACCGTCGCGCGCCGGCCCACCGCCCCGGCCGGTCCCGGCCGTCCGGTGGCGGACCTCGAGCCCCTCGCCGTCGACCTCTCCCGGCCCGGCCTCCTCGCCCGGGCGGTGGCCGGCTCCGACGCGGTGATCCACCTCGTCGCGCACCTCGACGGTGCGGGAACCTGGCGCTCGGCCGACGGGGACACCGCGGCCGAACGCCTCACCACCGGCCTGGTCCACGAACTCGCCGACGCCCTGCGCCCGGCGCCGGCCACGGGCCGACCGCCGTCGGCGGTGGTGTTCGCGAGCACCGCGACCGCCTCCGCGGGCACCGGGCCCGCCACCGCCTACGAGCGGCAGAAGTCCGCCGCCGAGCGGGTGCTCGCCGACGCCACCGCCGCGGGCGCGCTGCGCGGCGTGTCCCTGCGGCTGCCCACCGTGTTCGGCCCCGCCCCGGCGCCCGCCGCGGACCGCGGCGTCGTCTCGGCCATGGCCAGGCGGGCGCTGGACGGCGCGCCGATCACGATGTGGCACGACGGCACGGTGCTGCGCGACCTGCTGTACGTCCAGGACGCGGCCACGGCGTTCACCGCCGCCCTCGACCACGCCCCGGCGCTCGCCGGGCGCCACTGGTCCGTCGGCAGCGGCCGCGGCACACCGCTGGGCGACGTCTTCCGCGCCGTCGCGGCCACCGTGGCGAGGCACACCGGGAGACCGCCCGTCCCGGTGCGCCGGGTCGAACCGCCCGCGTTCGCCTCGGCCGCCGACTTCCGGGACGTCCGCACCGACCCCGCGCCGTTCCGCTCCCTGACGGGCTGGTCCCCGCGGGTCCCCCTGCACGAGGCCCTGGACCGGACCGTCGCCGCGCTGGCCAACGCCCATGGAAAGGACCTTCTGTGACCACCTTCGTCTGGGACTACCTCCGGGAGTACGAGACCGAGCGCGCGGACATCCTCGACGCCGTCGAGACGGTGTTCGGCTCCGGCCGGCTCGTGCTCGGCAAGAGCGTGGACGGCTTCGAGAGGGAGTTCGCCGACTACCACGGAGTCGGGCACTGCGTGGGCCTGGACAACGGCACCAACGCGGTCAAGCTCGCCCTCCAGGCCCTCGGGGTCGGACCGGGCGACGAGGTGATCACCGTCTCGAACACGGCCGCGCCCACCGTCGTGGCGATCGACGCGGTCGGTGCCACCCCGGTCTTCGTCGACGTGCGCGAGGAGGACTTCCTCATGGACACCGGCCAGGTCGAAGCGGCGATCACCGACCGGACGCGCTGTCTGCTCCCGGTCCACCTCTACGGACAGTGCGCCGACATGGACACGCTCGGGGACATCGCCGCCCGGCACGGCCTGGCCCTGCTCGAGGACTGCGCCCAGGCACACGGCGCCCGCCACCGCGGCCGGCGGGCGGGCACCTTCGGCGACGCCGCCGCGTTCTCCTTCTACCCGACGAAGGTGCTCGGCGCCTACGGCGACGGCGGCGCGGCGATCACGTCCGACGACGAGGTGGCCCGCCGGCTGCGCCGGCTGCGGTACTACGGCATGGAGGAGCGGTACTACGTCGTCGAGACCCCCGGCCACAACAGCCGGCTCGACGAGGTGCAGGCCGAGATCCTGCGCCGCAAGCTCGGCCGCCTCGACTCCTACGTCGAGGCCCGCCGCGCCGTGGCCGGGCGCTACGCCGAGGGCCTCGCCGGCACCGGACTGGTCCTGCCCCGCGTCGCGCCGGGCAACGACCACGTGTACTACGTCTACGTGGTCCGCCACCCCCGCCGGGACGCCGTCCTCGAGGCGCTGAGGTCCCGCGGCATCTCCCTCAACGTCAGCTATCCGTGGCCGGTGCACACCATGTCCGGCTTCGCCCACCTCGGCGTCCCGCGCGGAGCGCTGCCGGTCACCGAGGCCCTCGCGGACGAGGTCTTCTCGCTGCCGATGTACCCCTCGCTGCCGCCCGGGACGCAGGACACGGTGATCGCCGCCCTGCGCGACGTACTGGAGGAACTGTCGTGAGGGCCCGCCCGCTCGCCGTGCTCGGCGCGGTGGAGTTCAGCCCCGCGTCGTACCCCGACGACCGGGGCCTGTTCGTGTCCACCTTCACGGAGGACGACTTCGCCGAAGCGGTCGGCCGGCCGCTCTTCCCGGTGCGGCAGGCGAGTTCGAGCGTGTCCCGCCGGGGCGTCGTGCGGGGCGTGCACTACACCGCCGTGTCGCCGGGCACGGAGAAGTACGTCCACTGTCCGCGCGGCACGGCCCTCGACCTCGTGGTCGACCTGCGCGTCGGCTCACCGACCTTCGGGACCTGGGACTCCGTGGTGCTGGACGCCCGGGACTTCCGCGCCGTGTACCTCCCGGCCGGCGTGGGGCACGCCTTCGTGGCCCTGGAGGACGACACGGTCATGTCCTACCTGATGTCCGCCGGTTACGTCCCCGCCCACGAACTCGCCGTGTCCGTGCTGGACCCGGAGCTGGGCCTGCCCCTCCCCCACGACATCACCCCGGTCCTCTCGGAACGGGACCGGCTGGCCGTCACCCTCGCGGAAGCCGCCGACCGGGACATGCTGCCGCGCTTCACCCACTCCCAGGAGAACCGATGAGCAACTGCCGCGTCTGCGCCGGCCCCCTGACCGAGTTCCTGGACCTGGGAACGCAGCCCAACTCCGACGCCTTCCCGCGGCCGGGCGAGACCGGGGACGAGTTCTTCTTCCGGCTCGCGGTGGGCCGGTGCGGCTCGTGCACGATGGTGCAGCTGATGGAGGAGGTCCCGCGCGAGCGGATGTTCCACCGCGACTACCCGTACCACTCCTCGGGCTCCTCGGTGATGCGGGAGCACTTCGAGGACACGGCGCGCCGGCTGCTCGCCACCGTGGCGAAGGGGCCCGACCCGTTCGTCGTCGAGATCGGCTGCAACGACGGCGTCATGCTGGCGACGGTCGGTGCGGCCGGGGTGCGCCACCTGGGCGTCGACCCCTCGGAGGGCGTCGCCCAGGTGGCGCGGGCCAAGGGCGTACGGGTGCGCACCGCGTTCTTCGAGGAGTCGACGGCGCTCGGCATCGCCGCCGCCGAGGGCCGGGCGGACGTCGTCTACGCCGCCAACACCCTGTGCCACATCCCGTACCTGGACTCGGTCTTCCGCGGGCTGGACGCCCTGCTGAAGCCGGACGGGACGTTCGTCTTCGAGGACCCCTACCTGGGCGACATCGTCGAGCGCACCTCGTTCGACCAGATCTACGACGAGCACTTCTACTTCTTCACCGCCCGCTCGGTGCGGAACCTGGCCCGGCGCCACGGCTTCGACCTGGTGGACGTCCTGCGGCTGCCGGTGCACGGCGGGGAGGTCCGCTACACCCTCGCGCGCCGGGGCACCCGGACGCCGGCCGCGGCGGTGGCCGAGCTGCTGGCCGAGGAGGAGGGCAGGGCCCTCGCCGAGCCGGCGACGCTGGAGCGCTTCGCGGCCGGCGTCCGGCGCACGCGCGACGAACTGGTCGCGCTGCTCACGGAGTTGCGCGCCCAGGGCCACCGGGTCGTCGCCTACGGCGCCACCGCCAAGAGCGCCACCGTCGCCAACTACTGCGGCATCGGACCGGAGCTGGTCTCCTCCGTCTACGACACGACCCCCGCCAAACAGGGCCGGCTCACCCCCGGCTCCCACATCCCGGTCCGCCCCTCGGAGGCCTTCGGCGATCCCTACCCGGACTACGCGCTGCTCTTCGCCTGGAACCACGCGGAGGAGATCATGGCCAAGGAACGGGAGTTCCGCGCGGCCGGCGGCAAGTGGATCCTCTACACCCCGGCGGTCCGCGTCCTGTGAGCGGCCGCCCCGCGCTTCCCTAGGGGATGTCGTCGGGGTCGAGGCCGGTGCCGACCACCAGGCTCACCGTGCCCGGCGCGGCGTCCGGTTCCTCGCCGGCCTTCGCGCCGGGCACCCGTGCGGCGAGCACCGCCGCCCGCTCCTGGGAGCCGGACGGGTAGGTGACCGTGGTCGTGCCGGTGCGCTGCGGGGCGTTGCCCGTGCCCACGACGGTGAAGCCCGCCTCGCGCAGCCTCTCGGCCACCTCGGCGGCGCGCCCGGAGACGCCGGTGCCGTTGAGGACCCGGACCCGCACGGAGGAGGCGTACACCGGGTCCTTCGCCTCCGCCTCCAGCCGCTTCTTGTCGACCTCCCGGTCCCTGGCCAGGTCGGTGAAGAGCTTGCCGGCCTGGGGGTACTGCCAGACGACGTTGGCCCTGTCGGTGGCGACGTCGGCCTCGCGGGGGTAGTTGGGCACGGTGAGGAAGGTCAGCCGGTCGCCGGGTATGCCCTTCAGCTCCGACGCGAGGCCGTAGAGGGGTTTGATGCCGGCCAGGTCACTGTCCGTGGTGAGGGACTCGGTGGCGGAATCCAGGAAGCCGTACAGCGCGCTCGGGCTGGTCAGCTTCGACTGCGCCTTCTCGGCCAGCGCCTGCATGAACTCCTGCTGGCGTCCGATGCGTCCGGTGTCGGAGCCGTCCCCGATGCTGTAGCGGGCCCGTACGTAGCCGAGCGCCTCCTCGTCCTTGACGTTCTGGCAGCCCGCGTCCAGGTCGAGGTGGGCCTTCTCGTCGTGGATGGCCTCCTCGGGACAGACCTCGATGCCGCCCAGGGCGTTGACCATGCCCTTGAAGCCCTGGAAGTCGACGGTCATGAAGTGGTCGATGCGCAGGCCGGTGTTGGCCTCGACCGTCTTGATGGTGCAGGCGGCGGCCTCGGCGACCTTGTTGCTGGTGCCGCCGATCGCGAACGCCTCGTTGATCTTGGAGTGGTGGACGGAGGACGTGCTGCCGTTCCCCTTGTCGCACTCCGGTATTCGCACCCAGGAGTCACGGGGGAACGACACGGCCGTGGCCCACTCGCGGTCGGCGGAGACGTGCAGCACCATCAGCGTGTCCGACTGCATGGTGGTCAGGCCCTTGCCGTACCGGGCGTTCTCCCCGTCCCGGCTGTCGGAACCGACGACCAGGATGTTCTGCGAGCCCGGGCTGAGCTTCTCCGGCCGGTCCCCGCCGAGCTTGTCGTCGACGTCGGCTCCGTGGATGTTGTCGTTCAGGTCCTGGTAGACCCAGGCACCGACCCCCGCGACGCCGAGAACGAGCACCGCGGATCCGCCCGCGCCCCACAGCAGGACCCGCCCGCGCCGCGTCAGCCGTACCGCTTTGCCGCCGGGCGGAGTGTGCCGCCGCCTTCCCCTGCTACCCACCGGCGCTCGCTCCTCCGCTCGACCGCTCCCGGTCCGCCGCCCTCCGTCCCCGGTACCGGCCGCGTGCGGCCGCCGGGCGAATGAACACTACACCGCTGTAGAAAACGCGAGGAGCGATCCGCGCACCCCTCCGCCCGCACCCGGCTTGCATGACCATGCGCAGTGATGCATACTTTTTCCATGTCCAAAGTCCTCACCTCCCTGCCCACCGGTGAGCGCGTCGGTATCGCCTTCTCCGGCGGCCTCGACACCTCCGTCGCGGTCGCGTGGATGCGCGACAAGGGCGCCGTGCCGTGCACCTACACCGCCGACATCGGTCAGTACGACGAGCCCGACATCGCCTCGGTGCCCGGCCGCGCGAAGACCTACGGCGCCGAGATCGCGCGTCTGGTCGACTGCCGTGCGGCACTGGTCGAGGAGGGACTGGCCGCACTGACCTGCGGCGCGTTCCACATCCGCTCGGGCGGTCGGGCGTACTTCAACACCACGCCGCTCGGCCGCGCCGTCACCGGCACGCTGCTGGTGCGGGCCATGCTCGAGGACGACGTCCAGATCTGGGGCGACGGCTCGACGTTCAAGGGCAACGACATCGAGCGGTTCTACCGCTACGGCCTGCTCGCCAACCCGCACCTGCGGATCTACAAGCCCTGGCTGGACGCGGACTTCGTGACCGAGCTGGGCGGCCGCAAGGAGATGTCGGAGTGGCTGCTCGCCCACGGCCTGCCCTACCGGGACAGCACGGAGAAGGCGTACTCCACCGACGCCAACATCTGGGGCGCCACCCACGAGGCCAAGACCCTGGAGCACCTCGACACCGGCGTGGAGACCGTGGAGCCCATCATGGGCGTGCGGTTCTGGGACCCGTCGGTCGAGATCGCCGCCGAGGACGTGACCATCGGCTTCGACCAGGGCCGCCCGGTGACGGTCAACGGCAAGGAGTTCGCCTCCCCCGTCGACCTGGTGATGGAGGCCAACGCCATCGGCGGCCGCCACGGCATGGGCATGTCCGACCAGATCGAGAACCGGATCATCGAGGCCAAGAGCCGCGGCATCTACGAGGCGCCGGGCATGGCCCTGCTGCACGCCGCGTACGAGCGGCTGGTCAACGCGATCCACAACGAGGACACCCTCGCCCAGTACCACACCGAGGGCCGGCGGCTCGGCCGGCTGATGTACGAGGGCCGCTGGCTGGACCCGCAGGCGCTGATGATCCGCGAGTCGCTGCAGCGCTGGGTCGGCTCGGCCGTCACCGGCGAGGTCACGCTGCGGCTGCGGCGCGGCGAGGACTACTCGATCCTCGACACCACGGGCCCGGCGTTCAGCTACCACCCGGACAAGCTGTCGATGGAGCGCACCGAGGACTCCGCGTTCGGCCCGGTGGACCGGATCGGCCAGCTCACCATGCGCAACCTCGACATCGCCGACTCGCGCGCCAAGCTGGAGCAGTACGCCGGCCTCGGCCTGATCGGCACCACCGGCCCGGCCATCGGTGCCGCGCAGGCGGCGGCGACCGGACTGATCGGCGCCATGCCCGAGGGCGGCGCCGAGGCCATCGCCTCCCGCGGCGAGGTCTCCGGCGAGGACGAACTGCTGGACCGCGCCGCGATGGAGTCCGGCACGGACTGATCCGGACCGGCACGGGCCGCCACGGCCCGGCACGGTCCGACCGATCTGCGGCCGAAGGGGCCGGTTCGACGCCGAGGCGTCGGACCGGCCCCTCGTCGTTGCCCGCCGCCTTGCCCAACCTATCGAATTTCGATAGCTTTCCATCGTTGCTCGATCGAAGGAGGGGTGATGGGACGACTGACCGTGCTCGCGCTGCGAGCCGTGATCGGGGTACTGCTCGCCGGTTCGGTGTTCGTCCAGGCGGTGATGGTGCCGCTGCTGGCCGAGGACCTCCGGGGTGCCGGCCCGGACCTGGTGGCCGCGCGGACCCCGGTGCTCGTGATCCTCGTCCTGTGCGTCGTCGCCGCCCAGGCCGTCCTGGTCTGCGTGTGGCGGCTGGTGACGATGGTGCGTCGCGGGACGGTGTTCTCCCCCGGCGCCTTCCGCTACGTGCACATCGTGATCGGCGCCTTCGTGGCGGCCGCGCTCCTGGTGTTCGCGCTCGGGGCCGTCCTGGCGCCGGGCGAGGCCGTCGCCCCGGGCGTCGTCCTGCTGCTGGGCGGGATCGCCGTCGCGGTCCTGGGCGTCGCGCTGATCGTGCTCGTCCTGCGGATGCTCCTCGCCCAGGCCGTCGCCCGCGACGTCGAGGCGTCGCGGATGCGGGCCGAGCTGGCCGAGGTGATCTGATGCCGATCGTGGTCGACATCGACGTGATGCTGGCCAGGCGCAAGATGTCCGTGGGCGAGCTCGCGGAACGCGTCGGCATCACCCCCGCCAACCTGGCGGTCCTCAAGAACGGCCGCGCCAAGGCGGTGCGCTTCGCGACGCTCGCCGCGCTCTGCGAGGCGCTCGACTGCCAGCCCGGGGACCTGCTCCGCTGGGAGGCCGGGGACACCGGGGACACCGGGAGCGCCGGGGAGGCCAGGAGCACCGCGGGTGCCGGGGCCGCCGGGGGCGGGTGACGCCGCACGCGGACGGGGCGGCCCCGAGTGGTCGGCGGGAGCCGCCCGGGCGCACTCTGGGAGAAGATCCTCCTTGCCCACAGGCACCCACCCGGGAAGGACCCGCCCCGTGATCATCTTCGGCTCCAAGGGATACCTCTACCAGCTCGCGATACTGACGCTGGTCTGCCGTTCCTGCGGCACCCCCTCCGCGCACACGCTCAGGAAGCGCGTCGTCAAGTTCACCCTGTTCTTCGTGCCCCTCTTCCCCTTCTCCACCAAGTACGCGCTCCAGTGCACCTTCTGCGGCGCCGAGCAGCAGGTGCCCCGGGAGCAGGCCGAGCAGCTCCAGGCCCAGGCCACGGGCGCCCAGGGCGGCCCGGCCCACGGACAGCCGCAGCAGCAGCCGTACCGGTCCTAGGCTCCTCTCCCGCCCCCGTCGGCGTTGCCGGTCTCCGGCAGCCGTGGCTACCCTCTCGTTGCCGGACGCCGCGCACCGGGCGTGACCGGCAGGGGAGGGGCGCAGTGGGGGAACGGCGGGAGGCGTATCTGGCCGGGTACGCCGAGATCCTCGCGCAGGTCGCCGGCACGGGACGCCGGCTGACCCGCGACGAGCTGGAGGAACGGCGGCGGCTCGGCGAACAGGCCGCGGAGCAGGGCCACAGCCTGCGCGCCCTCGTGCGCGCGCACCTGGACGCCACCCGCGCCGACTGGCCCGGCGGGGCCGCCGGCGCGGGCACGACCCACAGCGTGCTCGGCGCCGTCGGCCAGGCCGTCGACGCCTTCGCCGAGGGGTACGAACGCGCCCAGCGCCTCGCCGTACGGCAGGAGGAGGCCGCACGGCGGGAGTTCATCGACGACCTGCTCTACGGGCGCAGCGACCTGGGGCGGCTCGCGGAGCGGGCGGAACGTTTCGGGCTGGTGCTGTCCCGGGCCCACGCCGTGGCGGTGGCTCAGGGAACCGTGGCGTACGACGACACCGCACCCGTCACCCGGCTCGTGGAGACCGCGCTCATCTCCCGCTTCGGCGACCGGCGGATCCTCATCACCACCAAGAACGGCCGGCTCATCTGCATCGCGCCCGGCGACCAGGACGACGTCCTCGCCTTCTTCGCCAAGCAGGCCTACGCCGCCACCGAAGGCAGCCGGGTGGCCGTCGGCCGGCCCCGGACCGGCGCGGGCGGCGTGGTGCACAGCTACGAGGAGGCGCTGAGCACCCTCGAACTCGCCGACCGCCTGGACCTCGACGAGCCCGTGGTGCGCGCCGCCGACCTGCTGGTCTACCCGGTGCTCACCCGCGACCGGCAGGCCATGGCCGACCTCGTGCTGAGCGTGCTGGGGCCGCTGCGTGACGCCCGGGGCGGTGCCGAACCGCTGCTGCGGACCCTGGAGACGTACTTCGACGCCGGGTGCACCGCGGCCGAGGCCGCGCGGCGCCTCACGCTCAGCGTGCGGGCGCTGACCTACCGGCTGGCCCGCATCCACCAGCTGACCGGGGCCGACCCGGCCGACCCCGTGCACCGCTACACCCTGCAGACCGCGGTCATCGGGGCCCGGCTGCTGGGCTGGCCCGCCGAGGAGATCTGAGCGGCCCGGCGGCCGGACGGCCCGAAGGACGGCGACAGGGCGGGCGGCACGTCCCCCGTGGCACCCGGTCCCAGGGACCGGGTGCTGCGTGCCGTCCCCCTCCCGCCCGTCGCCGAGCTTCGGTGAGACGCATCCTCTCCCAGGAGGTGACGGCCCGTCACTTCCGGGACCCGGCAGTCTTCACGCGTCTTCGGTGCCGCCCTCACGCCCTGGAACCGGCCGGGCCGTCCGGGGAGTCTCCTGCGGTGTGGTGAGCGTTCCGAACCAGGTTCCGCCGGGCGGCGCGCCCGGCGACGCGTCCGCGCACATGGTGGTGTGCGGCGACGACGGGCTGGCGCACCGGCTGGCGGCCGAGCTGCGCGGGGTCTACGGCGAGCAGGTCACGCTCGTCGTCCCGTCCTCCGGGCGCCGGGTGCGCCAGCCGGTGGTGGGCCGGGCCCGCGCGGCCTCGGCGGCGCTGCTGGACCGCTTCAACGCGGCCGTCAACCGGACGGGCAATGGCGACACGGGAGGGCCCGGGCGGGAACTGGAGGCCGCCGAGGCGACCGAGGACGTGCTCGCCGAGGCCGGCGTGGACCGGGCCGCCGCGCTCGCCCTCGTCTACGACGACGACGAGACCAACATCCGCGCCGCCCTGACCGCCCGCCGGCTCAACCCGCGGCTGCGGCTGGTGCTGCGCCTGTACAACCGGCGGCTCGGCCAGCACATCGAGGCGCTCCTCGACCAGAGCGCCGCGCTCGCGGCCGGTGACGGGCGCACCACCGGGCCGGACGGCGCCGAGGCCTCCACGACCGTGCTCTCCGACGCCGACACGGCGGCGCCCGCCCTCGCGGCGACCGCGCTCGTCGGCACCAGCAAGGTCGTCCAGACGGACGGGCTGCTGCTGCGCGCGGTGGAACGGCAGCCGCCCCGCCCCGGCGAGGTCGCCGACCCTGGGCTGTGCACGCTGGCCCTGCTGTCCGCGACGAGCAACGACCCCGCCGGCGCGGACGGTTCGGAGGGCAGCGGCGAGCAGGGGCCGCAGCTGCTGCCCGACGCGGCGGCGGTCCGGGCGGCCACCGGCCGCGGCACCGTCGTCCTGGAGCAGGTGTCGTACTCGGGCCCGTCCCTGCCCGCCGGGCGGGCCGGGGTGCCGCCGTTCGCCTCGCTGTTCTCGCGGCGGCTGCGGTGGTCGCTGGCCGGCCTGGCGGCCTGCGTGGTCGCGCTCGCCGTGGCGCTCATGGTCGTCACCGGCGACCACCCCCTGCACGCGACGTACGTGACGCTGCTCGACCTGTTCGCCATCAACGAGCCCGCGCACAACGAGGACTCCGGACGCCAGGTGCTGCAACTGCTGTCCGGCTTCGTCGGGCTGCTGCTGCTGCCGGTGCTGCTGGCGGCCGTCCTGGAGGCCCTGGGGACCTTCCGCAGCGCCTCCTCGCTGCGCAAGCCGCCGCGCGGGCTCGGCGGGCACGTCGTCCTGCTCGGTCTCGGCAAGATCGGCACACGGGTGCTGACCCGGCTGCGGGAGATGGACATCCCCGTGGTGTGCGTCGAGGGCGACCCCGAGGCACGCGGCATGGCGACCGCGCGGCGGCTGCGGGTGCCGGTGGTGCTCGGGGACGTCACGCAGGAGGGCGTCCTGGAGGCGGCCAAGATCCACCGCGCGCACTCCCTGCTCGCGCTGACCAGCGTGGACACCACGAACCTGGAGGCGGTGCTGTACGGCCGGTCCGTACGGCCCGACCTGCGCGTGGTGCTGCGCCTGTACGACGACGACTTCGCGACCGCCGTGTACCGCACCCTGCGTTCCGCGCACCCCCGTGCCCTCACCCGGAGCCGCAGCGTGACGCACCTGTCCGCGCCCGCGTTCGCGGGGGCGATGGCGGGCCGCCAGATCCTGGGGGCGATCCCCGTCGAGCGGCGGGTGCTGCTGTTCGCGGCGGTGCGGGTGGCGGGACATCCGCAGCTGGAGGGCAGGACGGTCGGGGAGGCGTTCCGGGCGGGGGCGTGGCGGGTGCTGGCGCGGGAGGTCCCCGACGGGGGACGCGACGGCACGGGCGCCGGCACGGGTGCCGGCGCCGGCCCGGAAGAGGGCCGGGGGGCGCGGCTGGTGTGGGAGCTGCCCGACGCGTACGTCCTGCGGGGCGAGGACCGGGTGGTGCTGGCGGCGACGCGACGGGGACTGGCCGAGCTGCTGGGGCGGCGGGCGCGGCAGGGGGCGGGGTCGTAGGGGCGCCGCCCCCTGCGACCCCGCCGGGGAACTACCCCCGCGGCAGGTGCCTCGCCGCGAAGTCCAGTTCCAGACGGACCTGCTTGATGCGCTCGTCGACCACCAGGGAGCCGTGGCCCGCGTCGTAGCGGTAGACCTCGTGGACCGCGCCCCTCGCCTCCAGGCGCTCGACGTAGTTCTCGATCTGGCGGATCGGGCAGCGCGGGTCGTTGACCCCCGCCGAGATGTACACCGGGGCCTCGACCCGGTCGACGTAGGTCAGGGGCGAGGAGGCCTCGAAGCGGTCGGGGACCTCCTCGGGGGTGCCGCCGAGCAGCGTCCGGTCGAGGGCCTTCAGCGCCTCCATCTCGTCGTGGTACGCGGTGACGTAGTCGGCGACCGGGACGGCGGCGATGCCGAGGGCCCACGCCCCGGGCTGGGTGCCGAGGCCGAGGAGGGTGAGGTAACCGCCCCAGGAGCCGCCGGTGAGGACCAGGCGGGCCGGGTCGGCGAGCCCGGAGGCGACCGCCCACTCGCGCACCGCCGCGATGTCCTCCAGCTCGATGAGACCGACCCGGTGCTTGAGGGCGTCGGTCCAGGCCCGGCCGTATCCGGTGGAGCCCCGGTAGTTGACGCGGACCACCGCGTACCCGTGGTCGACCCAGGCGGCCGGGCCCGCGGCGAAGGAGTCGCTGTCGTGCCAGGTCGGCCCGCCGTGGATGTCGAAGACGGTGGGGAGCGGCCCGGCCGCGCCCGCCGGCTTCTGGACCAGGGCGTGGATGCGGCCTCCCGGGCCCTCCACCCACACGTCCTCCACCGGGACCGAGCGGGGCGCCTTCATGCCGGGCGGGTCGAGGACGACCCGGCCGCTGGTGGAACGGACGGCCGACGGCTCGGCGGCCGAGGACCACAGGTACTCCACGGTGCCGTCGGGGCGGGCCGTCGCCCCGGAGACCGTGCCCGCGGGCGTCCCGATCTCCACCAGCTCGCGCGTGGCGAAGTCGTAGCGGAACAGTTCGCTGCGGGCCTCGAAGCCGTGCACGATCAGCAGGCCGCTGCCGTCCGGGTACCACTCGGCGCTCACGTCGCCGGGCAGTTCCAGGGCGAGGTCCGTCTGCTCGCCCGTCGCCACGTCCCACACCAGGGGCTCCCAGCGGCCCCGGCGCTGGTGCCCGATGAGCAGCCGGGTGTCGCCGTCGACGGGGGCGAAGCCCAGCACCTCCAGGCCCAGCTCCTTCTCGCCGCCCTCGGTGTCGTCGAGCTCGGCGACCGTCGTGCCGTCGTGGCGCAGGACGCGCAGCGCCGAGTGCATCGCGTCGCCGTGCTCGGTGTGCTCGATCGCGATCAGCGTGCCGTCGTGGGAGAGGTCGCCGACGCCCGCCGACTCGCGGTGGCGGTAGATCTCCACCGGGGCGCCGCCCGCGTGCGCCAGGTGGACCGTCGTGCCGTCCTCGTCGGTCGAGCGGCCGATCACCGCCGTCCGCCCGTCCCGGCCGAGGGCGAGGCCCGCCGGGTAGGAGGGGTCGAGGCCCGGCACCGCGAGCTCGTCCTCGCCGCCCGCGAAGGGCTGGCGGCGCCAGACGCCGAACTCGTCGCCGTCCTTGTCGTCGAACCACCAGATCCACGCGCCGTCCGGGGAGAGCACACCGTCCGTCGTGCCGTTGGGCCGGTCCGTGACCTGCCGCTGCTCACCGGTCGAGCGGTCCCAGGCGTACAGCTCGTACGTCCCCGTCGCGTTCGACACGAACAGGGAGCGGTCCGGCGCGTCCTCGGCCCAGTCGGGCAGCGAGACCCGCGGTGCCCGGAACCGCTTCTCCCAGTCCGGCATCCCCTCGTCCCGTCCCCGCACGCCGTCCCGTACGCCCCGCGTGTCCTGCTGATCCGGTGACACGGACCCGTTGCTCTCAGTCATGGCCCCATACTGCCCCGCCGCGCCGGCAAAGCGCGGGTCAGCTCCCCGGCCCGTGGACGACTCCTCCCCCCCCCGTCCACGGCCCCGCGGGCCGGTCACCGGCGCGCGCCCCGTACCGTGGAGGGCGTGTACCGGTTTCTGCTGACCCCCCGCTGGTGGGGAATCAACGTCTTCGTCGTGCTCGCCATCCCCTTCTGCATCTTCATGGGGTCGTGGCAGCTGGGCCGGTTCGAGGACCGGGTGCAGGACCACAACAGCGCGACCACCCAGGCGGAGTCGGCCCGGCGCGAGCCGGCCCGCCCGCTGGCCGAGCTGCTGCCCGTCGACAAGGCCACGGTCGGCAGGCAGACCACCGCGAGCGGCCGGTACGGCGAGCAGCTGCTCGTGCCGGACCGGAAGCTCGACGACCGGCGGGGTTACTACGTCCTCACGCTGCTGCGCACCGACACCGGCCGGGCGCTGCCCGTCGTACGGGGCTGGCTGCCCGGCGATCCCGACCCGGCGAAGGCCCCGGCCCCGCCCGCCGGCGAGGTCACCGTCACCGGCGCGCTCCAGGCCTCCGAGACGCCCGGCGACAACGGCGTCAGCTCCCGCTCCGGGTGGCCGGAGGGCCAGACCGGCGCCATCGGCGCGGCGACGCTGGTGAACCTCGTGCCGTACGACGTGTACGACGCGTGGGTCACGCTCAACCAGGGCGACTCCGGGATGCGGGCCGTGCCGGTGAGCGCGCCGCAGAACTCCGGCCTGGACCTGAAGGCCTTCCAGAACCTCGGCTACACCGCCGAGTGGTTCGCCTTCGTGGGCTTCGTCGTCTTCATGTGGTTCCGGCTGCTGCGCCGGGAGACGGAGCTCGCCCGGGACGCGGAACTGGGCCTGGCCCCGGACGGGGACGAGGGCGAGACCGCCGGCACCGGGCGGGAGGCCCGTCCCAGCCCGACCGGCGTCTGAGCCCGGACGGACCCGGCGCCGCCCGGGCGCCGGTCACGTCCCGGCCAGCGCGCCCGTCCAGTACACGGTCCCCGCGCACGCGTTGGCCACCGTGACCGCGGCCGGACCCGAACCCCCCTCGGGGGTGTACGACACCGTCACGCTCCCGTCGGCCGGGCCCTCCTCGGTGACCAGCTGCGTCGTGGTGCCGGTGTCGCCGCCCGCGGAGGTGCCGGGGGTGGCGGCCGGTTCCCCGGTGGGTGACGGATCGGACGTGGGATCGCCGGTGCCGCCCCCCGTGGTGTCGCCGCCGGTGGCCGGGCAGGTCTCGGAGGGCACCCACGCGAACCGCACCTCGTAGGAGGCACCGGACGCCAGCGTCAGCGCGGCGGACTCCAGCGACGGGTCGGGCAGCGCGGCCGCGGCGTCGCCCGCCGCGTGCCGTGCCGTGCCGATCCTGGCCGGGTCCGCCGCGCCCTGCGGGGTGGCGGTCACGCTGCCGGGACCGGTGACGGTGCAGCTGTCCGAGGAGACGTTGGTGACGCGGAAGGAGCCGTAGACGGCACCCGCGGAGTCGGGGGCGGCGCTGCTCGCGACGGCCGGGCCGAGTTGCTGCGCCATGCACGGCGGGAGGTCGGCGGGGCTGCTGGCGGAGGGCCCGGCGCCGGCGGCCGACCCCGTGGCGGAGCCGGTCTCCTCGTCCTTCGGCTGCTGCGTCGGTCCGGACGTCTCCTCGTCCTCGGTCCGCCCGGAGGAGCCGGTGGCACCGCTCTGGCCGCCGGCCGGGGCCTCGCCCTGGCCGGTGCCGCCCTGCGCCTGCGAGGCGTTGCCGGCCACGGACGGGTCGACGCCGGGTCCGGTGGCGCCGGTCACGTGGACGAGGGCGGGGACCGCGGTGCCGATGAACAGGACGGCGGCGGCCATGCCGACGGCCGCCTGGCGTTTGCGGGCCCGCCGGGCCGGCACCGCCCGGCGGAGGTGGTCCAGGGTGCCGTCGCCCGGCTCCACGTCCCGCACGGCGCTGTGCAGCATCCTGCGCAGCGCCAGTTCGTCGGGGGAGAGCCCGGCCGGCTCCTGGGTGCCGGGGCCCTTGTCGGCGGGGCCGTGGTTCACAGTTCCGTTCCCAGCGTGCGTCTGCTTCGGCTCTTGCCCGGTCGGCTCGGCCGGCCCGTGACCCCCGTGGGTGTCACGCCGTGCCTCGTTGCCGTCGCTCATGCCGGCGCCTCCATGGCCACCCTGAGCGCCGCGATGCCGCGCGACCCGTACGCCTTCACCGAGCCCAGCGATATGCCGAGCGTCTCGGCGACCTGCGCCTCGGTCATGTCGGCGAAGTAGCGCAGGACCAGGACCTCGCGCTGACGGCGCTGCAGTCCCTTCATCGCCTTGATCAGGGAGTCGCGCTCCAGCTGGTCGTAGGCGCCCTCCTCCGCGCTCGCCATGTCCGGCATGGGCTTCGAGAGCAGCTTGAGACCGAGGATGCGGCGGCGCAGTGCCGAGCGCGAGAGGTTGACGACGGTCTGCCGCAGGTAGGCCAGCGTCTTCTCGGGGTCGCGCACGCGTTTGCGCGCCGAGTGGACGCGGATGAAGGCCTCCTGGACGACGTCCTCGCAGGAGGCGGTGTCGTCGAGGAGGAGGGCGGCGAGGCCGAGCAGCGACCGGTAGTGGGCGCGGTAGGTCTCGGTGAGGTGGTCGACGGTGGTGCCCGCCGCCACGACGTCCTCGGCGCCGTCACGCTGGTTCGGTATGCGGGCCGGCCGCGCTGCGGGCATCGGCGCGATCACCGGCAT
This sequence comes from Streptomyces sp. NPDC029152, assembly GCF_055564355.1. Taxonomy (NCBI): domain Bacteria; kingdom Bacillati; phylum Actinomycetota; class Actinomycetes; order Kitasatosporales; family Streptomycetaceae; genus Streptomyces; species Streptomyces sp. NPDC029152. The sequence continues at coordinate 193,508 of NZ_JBVHWR010000003.1, forward strand.
GCCACCGGCCGCGCCGGCCGCACGGGGACGGACCGGCCGGACGGGCGCCCGCACGGCGGGGCCACGCGCTGCGGTGAATTCGAGTACCTCTGCCACGCCAGTTGGACACGCCCGCCCCCAAGAGGGTTGTACGTGCCGGGCGTCACGTTCCCGCGTCTGCCGGGCAGGCATCCTGCTGACGGTGCGTCATAGGCCCTCATCGTCCCGCTCTTCCCCTATGTCCCATGCGAACGGGCGTCTCCACGCCCGCTCTCGGCGCCCCCGCGCCGATCCACGCGCCCCGCGCCCCGAGTGGGTGACCGCAAAGACGCTCCCCGCCCTTCGCACGGTTGCGGAGGGCGGGGAGCAAATCCTCTGATGCCCTGGGTGCCGGGTACAAGTGGCCCGGACCGACTTCCCGATCACATCTCGTTCACAGATCATACGAACGAAGCCCGCGGCGGCCCGATCTCCCGCCCCGCCGCACCCCGTTCAGCCGAGCTCGGCCGCCACCAGCTCCGCGATCTGCGCGGTGTTCAGCGCGGCGCCCTTGCGCAGGTTGTCCCCGCACACGAAGAGTTCGAGCGCCGTCGGGTCGTCCAGGGCCCGCCGCACCCGGCCGACCCAGGTCGGGTCGGTGCCGACCACGTCGGCGGGGGTGGGGAACTCGCCGGCGGCCGGGTCGTCGAAGAGGACGACGCCGGGCGCGGTGGCCAGGATCTCCCGCGCCCCGTCGACGGTGACCTCGCCCTCGAAGCGGGCGTGCACGGTCAGGGAGTGCGTGGTGACCACGGGGACCCGTACGCACGTCACCGCCACGGGCAGCCGCGGCAGTCCGAGGATCTTGCGGGACTCGTCCCGCACCTTCATCTCCTCCGACGACCAGCCGTCCTCGCGCAGCGATCCGGCCCACGGCACGACGTTCAGCGCGACCGGCTCCGGGAAGGGCCCGGTGTCGTCGCCGACGGCCCGCCGCACGTCGCCGGGGTGGGTCCCCAGCTCGGTGCCGGCCACCAGCGACAGCTGCCGGCGCAGGGTGTCCACACCGTCCCGTCCGGCCCCGCTCACCGCCTGGTACGAGGAGACGACCAGTTCGCGCAGCCCGAACTCGGCGTGCAGCGCGCCCAGCGCCACGATCATGGACAGTGTCGTGCAGTTGGGGTTGGCGACGATGCCGCGCGGACGCATCCGGACGGCGTGCGGATTGACCTCGGGCACCACGAGCGGCACGTCCGGGTCCATCCGGAACGCGCCCGAGTTGTCGACCACCACCACGCCTTTGGCGGCGGCGACGGGCGCCCACTGCGCGGAGACCTCGTCGGGTACGTCGAACATGGCGACGTCGACCCCGTCGAAGGCCTCCTCGGTGAGCGCCACCACCTCGACCTCCTCGCCGCGCACGGACAGCTTGCGGCCGGCCGAGCGGGGCGAGGCGACCAGACGGATGTCACCCCAGATGTCCGCGTGCTGGGACAGGATCTGGAGCATCACCGAACCGACGGCGCCGGTCGCTCCGACGACGGCCAGGGCCGGCCGTCCGGTGCGCCCGGCGCCCGGGAAGTCGGACATCAGCGCCCGGTGCCCCCGTAGACGACGGCCTCGTCGCTGTCGGAGTCCAGCCCGAAGGCGGTGTGCACGGCGCGCACGGCCTCGTTCACGTCGTCCCTGCGGGTGACGACCGAGATGCGGATCTCGGAGGTCGAGATCAGCTCGATGTTCACGCCGGCGTCGGACAGCGCGGTGAAGAAGTCGGCGGTGACTCCGGGGTTGGTCTTCATCCCGGCGCCCACCAGCGAGATCTTCCCGATCTGGTCGTCGTAGCGCAGCGAGTCGAAGCCGATGCCGGAGCGGTTCTTCTCCAGCGCGTCGATCGCCTTGCGGCCCTCGGACTTCGGCAGGGTGAAGGAGATGTCCGTCAGGCCCGTGGAGGCGGCGGACACGTTCTGCACGACCATGTCGATGTTGACCTGGGCGTCGGCGATCGCCCGGAAGATCGCGGCGGCCTCACCCGGCTTGTCCGGCACGCCGACGACCGTGATCTTGGCCTCCGAGGTGTCGTGCGCGACTCCGGAGATGAGGGCCTGCTCCACCTGCTTTTCCCCTTGCTTGATCGGCTCGCTGCTGACCCACGTGCCCTGCAGTCCGCTGAAGCTGGACCGCACGTGGATCGGGATGTCGTACCGGCGGGCGTACTCCACGCAGCGGTGGAGGAGCACCTTGGAGCCGGAGGCCGCGAGTTCCAGCATGTCCTCGAAGGAGATCCAGTCGATCTTCTTCGCCTTCTTCACCACGCGCGGGTCGGCGGTGAACACGCCGTCGACGTCGGTGTAGATCTCGCAGACGTCCGCGTCGAGCGCGGCGGCGAGGGCGACGGCCGTGGTGTCGGAACCGCCGCGGCCCAGCGTGGTGATGTCCTTGCTGTCCTGGCTGACGCCCTGGAAGCCGGCCACGATGGCGATGTTGCCCTCGTCCACCGAGGTGCGGATGCGGCCCGGCGTCACGTCGATGATCCGGGCCTTGTTGTGGACCGAGTCGGTGATGACACCTGCCTGGCTTCCGGTGAACGACTGCGCCTCGTGGCCCAGGTTCTTGATCGCCATGGCCAGCAGGGCCATGGAGATACGCTCTCCGGCGGTCAGCAGCATGTCGAGCTCGCGCCCGGCAGGCATCGGGGAGACCTGCTCGGCGAGATCGATCAGCTCGTCCGTCGTGTCGCCCATCGCGGAAACGACGGCGACCACCTGGTTGCCGTTCTGCTTCGCTTCCACGATCCGCTTGGCGACGCGCTTGATGCCCTCGGCATCGGCTACGGAGGAGCCTCCGTACTTCTGCACGACAAGGCCCACGTGCGCTCCTCGCTCAATCCGTCATTTTTCCGCACGTACGTACCTGTACTGCGGTCGGCTCATTCTATCGAGCGTCCGAAATTCCCCCCTGCGGTATCGCATGGTGAGACTTCGTGCCCGTCCAGGCAGGCTCATGCCCAGGAGGGCGCGGGCCACTCGGGAAAGTGCGGTGAGTCACACGTTCACAAGCGGGGCGGCCCGGTCCGCGGGGCCCCCGGAGCCCCGGCGAGCACGGCGTCCCGCTCCCCGTGCGGGAGCGGCGCCCGGCACCGTCACCTGACCTGGCGCAGGCCCAGCGGGCCCGCGATCTCCTCGACCATGACCCGGCCCGCCTCCCGCTCCAGGGCGTCGTCGCCGGGGTCCTGGTCGGTGTCGAGGCCGTCCAGCTCCTCCAGGGGCTGGTTCAGGCGGACGTGGGCGACGACCGACTGGAGGGCGCGCAGCGTCGCCGACGCCGTGGAACCCCAGTTGGAGAAGTAGGAGAACTGCCACCACCACAGCGCCTCCGTGGTGCGGCCCGCCTTGTAGTGGGCCATGCCGTGGCGCAGGTCGGTGATGACGTCGGTGAGGTCGTCCGAGATGCGGGCCGGGACCGAGGCCCTGCGCGGCTCGTAGGGGTCGAAGACCTCGGAGTAGACGTCGATCGGCTCCAGGAGGCGGGCGAGGTTCTCGCGGAGCTCGTCCACGTCCAGCTCGGGGCCCAGGTCGGGCTCGTAGCGCTCGTCGGGGACGATGTCCTCGTGGGCGCCCAGGCGGCCGCCGGCCAGCATGAGCTGGGAGACCTCCAGGAGGAGGAAGGGGACCGCCGAGTCCGGTTCGTCGCCCTTGGCGACCTCGGTGACGGCGACCAGGAAGCTCTCGATCTGGTCCGCGATCTGGACCGCGAAGTCGTCGGGGTTCTGGTCGGTCGCGTGCAGCGTGGCGTCAGACATCTAGGAGTCGTCTCCCCTCGAAGGCGCGGCCGAGGGTCACCTCGTCCGCGTATTCCAGGTCGCCGCCCACCGGGAGGCCGCTGGCCAGGCGGGTGACCTTGAGGCCCATGGGCTTGATCATCCGGGCGAGGTAGGTGGCCGTGGCCTCGCCCTCCAGATTCGGGTCCGTGGCCAGGATCAGTTCCGTGACCGTGCCGTCGGCCAGGCGGGCGAGCAGTTCACGGATGCGCAGATCGTCGGGGCCGACTCCGTCGATCGGGCTGATCGCGCCGCCGAGCACGTGGTACCGGCCGCGGAACTCGCGGGTGCGCTCGATGGCGACGACGTCCTTCGGTTCCTCCACCACGCAGATGACGGAAGGATCGCGGCGGGCGTCACGGCAGATGGCGCACTGCTCCTCCTGCGCGACGTTGCCGCAGGTGGCGCAGAAGCGGACCTTGGCCTTCACTTCCATGAGGGCCTGGGCGAGACGCCGTACGTCGGTCGGTTCCGCCTGGAGGATGTGGAAGGCGATCCGCTGCGCGCTCTTGGGGCCGACGCCGGGCAGCCGCCCGAGTTCGTCGATGAGGTCCTGGACCACGCCTTCGTACAACGGACTGCCGTCCTTCCTGAGGTTCCTGCACTACGTACGGTAGAGGGCTTCGGCCCGTCTTAGAAAGGCAGACCGGGGATGCCGCCGCCCAGGCCCTGGGCGAGCGGGCCCAGCTTCTGCTGCTGGAGGCTCTGCGCGTTCTCGTTGGCCGCCTGGACGGCGGCGACGATCAGGTCGGCGAGGGTCTCGGTGTCCTCCGGGTCCACCGCCTTCGGGTCGATCGTGAGGCCGCGCAGCTCGCCGGAGCCAGTGACGGTGGCCTTCACCAGACCGCCGCCCGCCTGTCCGTCGACCTCCGTCCGCGCCAGCTCCTCCTGCGCCTTCGCGAGGTCCTGCTGCATCTTCTGGGCCTGCTGGAGCAGCTGCTGCATGTTGGGCTGGCCACCACCGGGGATCACGTTCAGCTCCTTGTCGCCGCTGTCACCGCGCTGTCGCGGCGGGTTTTTCCCGTTCGGCACGAGCCTACGTGGTCCGGGCGGCCCTTGCCCCAGCACTCTTTCGGGTGATGCGGCTGCGCGCCCTATACCTGATCAAGGCCCCCTTCCGGGCGGAAAAGAGGCCGAAACGGGGTCTTCGCCACCCATTGGGCGGTAGGAAGGGTCCGGCGCGTCAGCCTCGGGTGTCACACGAGCGCCGCGAGGTCTTCACGGACGGTGATCAGTAGGGAGTGCCGGGTGGGTCAGCCGGAGATGCAGCCCGAGGAGCTGCCGCAGGACGGGCCGCGCGGCGAGGGGGCGGCCGGACGCGCTCCGGGCGATCTGACCGGACGGGCGCTTCCGCTCGGCGACTGGGCGCTGCCCGCCGAGCGGCTGGAGGAGCTGTACCGGTGGGTGGAGCGGGGCGCGCTGGAGACGGCGGCCTGGTACCTCGCGGACCGGGTGGGGAAGCGGCGGGGGGCGCGGCTGCTGCGGGGCGGGGCCGCGGGAGGCGTGCTCGCCGGGGCGGTGCTGCCGCTGCTGGACATGACGGGCGTCGCGGGCGGGGCCGCGCCCTGGGGGTACCTCGCGCTGCTGCTCGGGGTGGCGTGCGTGGCGGCGGACCGGTACTTCGGGGTGACCTCCGGGTGGATGCGGGACGTGGCGACGGCGCAGGCGGTGCAGCGGCGGCTGCAGGCGCTGCAGTTCGACTGGGCGTCGGAGAGCGTCCGGGAGGTGCTGGGCCCGGCCGACGGGACGGCGAGCGAGGCGGCCGAGCGGTGCCTGGGGGTGCTGCGGCGGTTCTCGGAGGACGTGACGGAGCTGGTGCGGGTGGAGACGGCGGACTGGATGGTGGGGTTCCGGTCCGGGGCGGCGCCGCTCGGTCTGCAGTCGGCGGGGTTCGGCGGGGGGCGGTCCGAGGCGGGGGCGGGGGCGGTGGGGCGGTTCTCGGTGCCGGCGAACGGGGCCCGGCCGAACATGCCCCGGCAGCGGCCGCCGGACCCGAGGTGAGCGGCGGGCGGTGAGGGGGTCGCGTGGGCCGGCGCCGGGGCTGGAGCACGGGTGGGACGCGCGGGCCCGGCGCCGGCGGGGCGCCTCCCCGGAGGGGTCCCCCAGCGCCCGCCCTCCCCGCGCTCGGCTTCTCCCCCGCGCTCGGCTTCTCCCCCGCGCTCGGTTCCGCTCGCGCGCGGGGGCTCCTATGAGCGGGGAGGCCCCCCTCGCCCCTGGGGTGCCTCCCCGGCCGTTCGGGCACCGGGGGGCACGACTGCCGCCCGCGGCTGCGTCCCCGGTCGCGGCGGCTCATCGGCGGGTGTAGTTCAGGGCCTCGCCGGTCGTGGTGTTGGTGCGGGTGAGGGTGCCGTCGGGAAGGAGGGTGACCTCGGTGGGTTCTCCCGGGGTGCAGGAGGAGGCCGGGCCCGTCGTCACCGTGGAGGGGCCGAAGCGCAGGGGGCCGTCGGTGTCCGGGGCGGCGGTCAGGTCGGCCTCGAAGACGCAGTGGTAGGTGCCGTTGCCGGCGGGGCCGTCGGCGACCAGGGACAGCACCGTGTCGCCGACCTCGCCCTGCTGGATGGTGAGCTGCCGGGTGTGCACGCCGGAGGCGTTGTCGATGGTCGTGGCCCACGTGCCCAGGTACCCGGACGGGATCGTGCCCTCCGGTGACGTCGGGCTCTGCGGGGTGCTCGCCCCGGACGTCGGGCTCTGTCCGGCCGTGTCGGTGCCCGGGGTCTCGGGTGCGCCGGCGGTCGGGGCGGCCGTGGGGTCGCCGCCGGCCCCCTCGCCGTCCTTGCCGCCGCTCATCAGCGCGTAGACCGAGCCGCCGGCGCCGAGCGCGACGACCAGCGCGACGACGACCAGCAGCGCCGTGGAGCGCCCCCGGCGGGCCGGCTCCTGCGGCGGCCCGTAGTAGGGCGGCGGAGGGCCGTACGGCGGGGTGGAGCCGGGTGGCGGCCCGTAGGTCGGGGCCGGGCCGGGTCCGCCGTAGGGGTGGTGCGGCGGCGTCCCCTGCCCTCCGGGCGGCCGGCCCCAGGCGTCCGGTGCCGGGGCGTAGCCGTGCACGGGCGGCCGGGAGGGCTGTCGCGGGTGCGCGGGCGGGGGCGCCGGGGTGCCCTGTCCGCCCGCGACCAGGGTGGGGAGGTGGTTCACCGGGGCACTGCCCGGCCGGCGCGGGGGCGGCGGGCCCGCGGCGGCGGGCGGTTCCGGGGCCGCGTCCGGAGCGGCGGGTGCCGGCGCGGCCGCGGGTCCCGGGACGCCGGGGCCGGGCTCGGCGGGGCCGGGCTCGGCGGGTCCCGCGGCACCCGCAGGACCCGGCGCCGGCGCGGCCGGTGCCCCCGGGTCCTGCGGGTTCTCCGTGTCCAGCAGCCGCACCGCGTGCCGGCCGAGCTGGGCCACCAGCGCGCCGGGGAGCCAGGGGTCCCTGGAGCGGCCCTCCGCGACGGTGTCCTGCGCGCCCGTGCGCTCCAGCACCTCGGTGAGGGAGGGGCGGTCCGCCGGGTCCTTCTCCAGGCAGTCGCGGACCAGGTCGGCGATGCCCTCGGGCACGCCCTCCAGGTCGGGTTCCTCCTGCGCGATGCGGAACATCAGCGCGTGCACGCCGCTGTTGGCCGTGCCGAAGGGCAGTTCGCCCGTGGCGGCGTAGGCGAGGACCGAGCCGAGGCAGAAGACGTCGCAGGCGGGTGTGATCCGGTCGCCGCGCACCTGCTCGGGCGCCATGAAGCCGGGCGAGCCGACGAGCGCGCCGGTGCGGGTGAGTCCGCCGTCGGTCACCGTCTCCAGGGCCCGCGCGATGCCGAAGTCGATGACGCGGGGGCCGTCGATGGTGACGAGGACGTTGGACGGCTTGAGGTCGCGGTGCACGATCCCGGCGGCGTGGATGTCCTGGAGGGCGTGCGCGAGTCCGGCCGCCAGGGTCCGCACCGAGCGCTCCGGGAGGGCCCCGTGGTCGTGCCCGACGACCTGCTGGAGGCTGGGCCCGGCGACGTACCCGGTGGCGACCCACGGCACGGCGGCCTCGGTGTCGGCGTCCAGCACGGGCGCCGTCCAGTACCCGCCGACCCGGCGCGCGGACTCGACCTCCTGGCGGAACCGCTGGCGGAACTCCTCCTGCGCGGCCAGTTCCTCGCGCACCAGCTTGACGGCGACGGTGCGTCCCCGGTCCGACCGGGCGAGGTAGACCTGTCCCATGCCGCCGGCGCCGAGCCGCCCCAGCAGGCGGTAGGCCCCGATGCTCTGCGGATCCCCGTCCCCGAGCTTGTGCATGTTGCGCCGCCTTCCCCCACGTGAGCAACATCCCGAGGATAGTGCGGCGCGCACGTCCGGTGACCCTGCGTCGTCTACGGTTCCGTAACAGGCGGGCCCTCGAGTTCGCCCAGCGCCCTGGACAGGCGTTCGACGGCCTCGACCGCCGCCGCCAGTTCCGCCTCCCCCCCGCACGCCTCGGCCAGCCGGTCCGCGAGGGCCGCGTGCCCCGGGCCGATGCGGGAGACGGCCGCGCGGCCGGCGTCGGTGGGCGCCAGGAGCTTGGCGCGGCGGTGGGCCGGGTTGGGCCGGTACTCGGCGAGGCCGCGCTCCACCAGCAGGTCGGCGATGCGCTGCACGCTCTGCCGGGTGATGCCCATCGCCCGCGCGACGCCGGAGACCGGCAGCGGCTCGCGCAGCACCGCGCCGAGCACCTGCCACCGGGCGGCGGAGAGGCCGGCGGGGCGGGCCAGCTCCTCGGCGACCGCGAGGAACTGGCCGTTGAGCCGGAAGACGCCGAGGGCGCCCCGGCTGAGCAGGTCCTGCCGCTCCCGGCTCACGCGGCGCCCGCCTCCTCCAGCACGGCGTACGCGGCCGGGTCGGAGTCGTGGAACAGCCGGTACCAGGCGTCGAGCACCTCGCCCTCGTACACGCCGAGCAGGCCGAGGATCTCGCGGGCGAAGGCGACCGGTTCGGTGGGGCCCGCGGTGACCAGGCCGCCGTCGGTGACCGCGTCGGCCTCCACGTACCGCTCGCCGCCCGCGTAGCCGGTCGCGGCCAGGTGGAAGGGGACGGCGCCGGTGTGGGCGCGGTCGTCGAGCAGGCCCTCGCGGGCGAGCCCGGCGGTGGCGCCGCAGACGGCGGCGACGGGCACGCCGGCGTCCAGGAAGGCGCGGGCGGCGCGGGCGAAGGGGGCCAGGTCGTCGGAGGTGTCCCACAGGCCGGCGCCCGGGAGGATCAGCAGGGAGCTGTCCTCGGGGCGCAGGCCGTCCAGGGCCAGGTCGGGCAGGACGCGCAGGCCGCCGGCGCTCGTGACCGGGGCGGTGGTCGGGGCGACGGTGCGGATGCCGTACCCGGCGCGGGCGAGGTGGGCCGTCGCGTGGCCGGTCTCCCAGTCGGCCAGGGTGTCGTACACGGCGAGGTGGACGGGCTTGCGGGTGCCGTTCGCGGTGCCGTTCATGACTCCTCCTCGGAGCGCGGTGGCTTATGACAGAAGGCTGTCACTTCGACAGGATGCTGTCAATTCTCCTCCCGGTCCCCACCGCGTCGACAACCTGTCGTGGAAAGCCCCCGACCACATACAGGACGCCGATTCCGCTTCCGCATCGCGGACATCTACCCTCGGCCGCATGACCCCTCAGCCCAACCCCCAGGCCGGCGCCGCCGTGAAGGCCGCGGACCGCGCGCACGTCTTCCACTCCTGGTCCGCGCAGGAGCTCATCGACCCGCTCGCCGTCGCGGGCGCCGAAGGGTCGTACTTCTGGGACTACGACGGCAAGCGCTACCTCGACCTCACCAGCGGACTCGTCTACACCAACATCGGCTACCAGCACCCCAAGGTCGTCGCCGCGATCCAGGAGCAGGCCGCGAGGATGACGACGTTCGCGCCCGCGTTCGCCGTCGAGGCGCGCTCGGAGGCGGCGCGGCTGATCGCCGAGCGGACGCCCGGCGACCTGGACAAGATCTTCTTCACCAACGGCGGCGCGGACGCCGTCGAGCACGCCGTGCGCATGGCGCGGCTGCACACCGGGCGGCCGAAGGTGCTGTCGGCGTACCGCTCGTACCACGGCGGCACCCAGCAGGCGGTCAACGTCACCGGCGACCCCCGCCGCTGGGCCTCGGACAGCGGCACGGCCGGAGTCGTGCGCTTCTGGGCCCCCTTCCTGTACCGCTCGCGCTTCTACGCCGAGACCGAGGAGCAGGAGTGCGCGCGGGCGCTGGAGCACCTGGAGTCGACGATCGTCTTCGAGGGGCCGGCGACGGTCGCGGCGGTCGTCCTGGAGACGGTCCCGGGCACGGCGGGGATCATGACGCCGCCGCCCGGTTACCTGGCCGGGGTCCGCGAGATCTGCGACAAGTACGGCATCGTCTTCGTCCTCGACGAGGTCATGGCCGGGTTCGGGCGGACCGGCACCTGGTTCGCGGCCGACCTGTACGACGTCGTGCCCGACCTGATGACCTTCGCCAAGGGCGTGAACTCGGGTTACGTCCCGCTGGGCGGCGTCGCGATCTCCGCGAGGATCGCCGAGACGTTCGCCGAGCGCCCCTACCCCGGCGGGCTGACGTACTCCGGGCACCCGCTGGCCTGCGCCGCCGCCGTCGCCACGATCGGCGTGATGGCCGAGGAGGGGATCGTCGAGCACGCGGCCCGGCTCGGCGCCGAGGTCGTCGGGCCCGCGCTGCGGGAGCTGGCCGAGCGCCACCCGAGCGTCGGCGAGGTGCGCGGCGTCGGCATGTTCTGGGCGCTGGAGCTGGTGAGGAACCGGGAGACCCGGGAGCCGCTGGTGCCGTACAACGCCACCGGACGGGACAACACCCCGATGGCCGCCTTCGCCGCCGCCGCCAAGGCCCACGGCGTGTGGCCGTTCGTGAACATGAACCGGACCCACGTGGTGCCGCCGTGCAACGTCTCCGAGGCCGAGCTGAAGGAGGGGCTGGCGGCGCTGGACACGGCGCTGTCCGTGGCGGACGAGTACACGGAGTAGACCCGCCGGGCGACCGGCCCCGGGGCGCCCCGGGCGCGTAAGGTGACGTGCTCGTACACACCGGCCAGGTGCGTACGAGCACACCGCCCGCACCCGACGAGGAGGACGCCCGACCATGCCCGGCCCCAGTGGCGCCGTGACGCGCAGCACCCTGCGGCGCCAGATCGCCGACGCGCTCCGCGACGAGGTGCTGGCCGGACGGCTCCGGCCCGGGCAGGAGTTCACCGTCAAGGAGATCGCCGACCAGTACGGGGTGTCCGCGACGCCCGTGCGCGAGGCGCTGGTCGACCTGACCGCGCAGGGACTCCTCGACAGCGACCACCACCGCGGCTTCCGCGTGCACGAGTACTCCGTCGACGACTTCCGCGACATGGTCGAGGCCCGCGGCCTGGTCACCGACGGGATGTTCGTCGCCCTCGCCGACGCCCGCCGGGCCGGGCGGCTCCCCGACGGCCAGCGGCTCACCGCCGCCCTGTCGGGGGTGCGGCGGCGCGGCGAGGAGGCCCAGCGCGCCGCCGCGGCCGGTGACCTGACCGTCCTCATCGGCTACGACCTGCGCTACTGGCGGGAGCTGGCCGTCCTGTTCGGCAACCCCCACCTCTCCGACTTCCTGCACCGGCTGCGCGTGCGGAGCTGGGTGTGCACGGTGCAGCACCTGCGCCGGCTCAGCGACCTGCGCGGCGCCCTGTGGTCCGGGCACACCGAACTGGTCGACGCCCTCGCCCGCCGCGACGTCCGCGCCGCCCGCGCGCTCGTCGACGCCTACAACGCCCACTCCCTCGCCCTCATCGAACGGCTCACCGGGGAGTGAGCGCGGGGCGCGCGGCGGACGGGGACCGGCGAGGACGGGCGTCCGGCGTGTCGTGGCCCGGCCCCAGATGGGTATGGGACCTGCACGCACCGCGCACCGACTACGCTTCCTTGACCACCGTGCTGCGTGAGGAGCCCTCTTTTGGCCTGTGACCTGTGGCTGGTACCGCTCGTCGACATCCTGTGCCACACACCGGACAACCCGTTCGCCGAGGAACTCGCGCAATACGACAAGGTGCTCGCCGAGGCCGGACTGCCGCCGGTGCCCGTGTACCAGTACATGCCGGGCCTGTCCGGCGAGGTCGCCCCGGTCGCCGGTTTCGACTACGACGCGCTGCACTTCCTGCGCCGGGCGTACCTGCTCCAGGTGTGCGGGCTGCCGGTGACGCCGGTGGACGAACTCGGCGGTGACTACGAGCAGTTGCTGGAGATGTTCGAGACGACGGCCCAGCAGTCGCACCTGGTCTGGCACTACGACCACGCGGGCGCCTACGTCCCGGTCGACTTCCCGCACCCGCTGTCCAGCGACGAACTCCTGGAGAACGGCGGCCCCCTGGGCTCCTCGCACACCCTCCTGCGGGAACTGGAGGCCGTCGCCCCGGCCCTCGGCATCGATCCGGCCAACCCACCGGCGGCGCCGCAGGCGCCACTCGCCCCGACGGAGCTGGAGGAGCCTGCCGCGGCGGCGCCGTACGACCCCAGCCCCTTCGCCCGTGAGCGCCACGTGTGGCTGGGGCTGCACGCGGCGGCCACGCGGAGCCTGGCCCAGGGGTCGATGATCGTCTTCAGCTGACCGGCGCCGGACTGCCGGCCGGGCCGGGAGAGCCCCTTCGCCGGGTCGTCGCGGTTCGTGACCGGGCACATCCGGACCTCGGCGTTCGTCTCGGTGAGGAACGGCTCGCCGAGCGGCGGCGTCCGGACGCCGTCCCGCATGTCGAAGAACGGCGGGGCCGTCCGCCGTTCTTCGGGGGTCCCGGAGCAGGCGGCTTCCGGCTCGATCCTGCCGGGGGGCCTCGTTCATCACGTCCGGCGTCCTGCCGCTGCGGATGAGCTCGTCGGTCCCCTCCGCGTCCGGGGCCGCCTCGAGCGGCGCGCGCATCGCACGCGCCTTCTGCCGCCGAAGCGCCGCGTACGGCCTCGGCCCATGTCCGGTACGGGGCGTGCGCCCCGTACCGGGGGACGCGGCGGGGCTTCAGCGGATCAGGCGGATCCCCGGCGGCCAGAGCACTCCGTCGGCCAGCAGCAGCGCCGGTCCCAGGTGCACGGGGCACACCGTCAGCGGCGCCCGGCGGTAGCGGGCGACCTCGAAACGGGCCGGGTCGCCGCAGTCCCCCGGGGCGCCCTCGGCGCCGTACGGGCCCCGGCAGGCGGCGGCCCGGTCGCGGTCGGTCATGCCTGCGATCCCACACCGCGCCGCGGGCCGCCGCCCGGCCGGGAGGGCCGAACGGCGGCCGGGAGGACCCGGTGGGCCTACAGGAACGAGTTGATCTCGATCGTCTCGTCCCGGCCCGGGCCCACGCCGATCGCGGAGATCGGGGCGCCGGACATCTCCTCCAGGGCCTTCACGTACGCCTGCGCGTTCTTCGGCAGCTCGGCGAAGGTCTTCGCCTTGCTGATGTCCTCGCTCCAGCCCGGCAGCATCTCGTAGACCGGCTTCGCGTGGTGGAAGTCGGACTGCGAGTACGGCAGCTCCTCGACGCGCTTGCCGTCGATCTCGTACGCCACGCAGACCGGGATCTGCTCCCAGCCGGTGAGGACGTCGAGCTTGGTGAGGAAGAAGTCGGTCAGGCCGTTCACGCGGGTGGCGTAGCGGGCGATGACCGCGTCGAACCAGCCGCAGCGGCGGTCGCGGCCGGTCGTCACGCCCCGCTCGCCGCCGATGCGGCGCAGGGCCTCGCCGTCCTCGTCGAACAGCTCGGTCGGGAACGGGCCGGCGCCGACGCGGGTCGTGTACGCCTTGAGGATGCCGATGACGCGGCTGATCTTCGTCGGGCCCACGCCGGCGCCGGTGCAGGCGCCGCCCGCGGTCGGGTTCGACGAGGTCACGAAGGGGTACGTGCCGTGGTCGATGTCGAGCAGCGTGCCCTGGCCGCCCTCGAAGAGGACCACCTTGTCCTGCTCCAGGGCCTGGTTGAGGACCAGGACCGTGTCGGCGACGTACGGGCGGAGCTTCTCGGCGTAGCCCAGCAGCTCCCCGACCACCTGGTCGACGGCGATCGCGCGCCGGTTGTAGAGCTTGGTGAGCATCTGGTTCTTGACGTCGAGCGCCGCCTCGACCTTCTGGGTGAGGATCGACTCGTCGTACAGGTCCTGGACGCGGATGCCGACGCGGTTGATCTTGTCGGCGTAGGTCGGGCCGATGCCGCGGCCGGTGGTGCCGATCTTGCGCTTGCCGAGGAAGCGTTCCGTCACCTTGTCGACGGTCACGTTGTACGGCGTGATGATGTGCGCGTTACCGCTGATCAGGAGCTTGGACGTGTCGACGCCTCGCTCGTTCAGCCCATTCAGCTCGGAGAACAGGACCGACGGGTCGACGACGACGCCGTTGCCGATGACCGGCGTGCAGCCGGGGGACAGGATCCCGGAAGGGAGCAGGTGGAGGGCGTACTTCTGGTCGCCCACGACTACCGTGTGGCCGGCGTTGTTGCCGCCCTGGTAGCGCACCACATAGTCGACGGAACCACCGAGCAGGTCCGTCGCCTTTCCCTTGCCTTCGTCACCCCACTGAGCACCGAGCAGCACAAGTGCGGGCACGCGCGTACACCCCTTCCGGGCGGGGCATGTCCATGGTCGAGGGCGTACGCGGAGGTCTCCGCCGCGTGCACCGCGACCGTCGTTGGCCGCCAACCGTCGGACCGGATGCCCCGGAATAGACGAAGCCCCTGGCGCAATAGCGCAAGGGGCTCTTGCACAAAGATGCTACCCGAGGAAGCGAGGCATGGCCGAGGTGGCGACTTCCGCGAGATCGTCCGCGAGATCATCCGCGACATCCGATCAGCTTCTGGTGGTCGTCGATCCGGTCGCCCGCCGGACGGACGGCGAGTCCGTCCGGATCGCGAAGGACGTGCTCCGCGCGGGTGCGGCGCACATGAAGGTGTGCCTGCCGGAGGACGCCGAGGAGTTCGCGCGGGCGCTGCGGCGGCGGGGTTCGCGGCGCCCCGTCGTGATCGGCGACGACCGTGCGCTGCTGCGGGCCGTCGCGCTGCTGCACCGGCAGCGGGAGCTGGCGGGGTGCGTGCTGTCGGCGGTGCCGGTGGGGCCGGTGCTCGGTCTCGCCCGGTCGCTCGGGCTGCCGACGGGCGCGGTGGCGGCGGCGCGGGCGGTGCTGGACGGGGCGGTACGGCGGCTGGACCTGCTCGTCGACGACAGCGACGGGGTGGTGCTGGGCGAGGTGGGCATCCCGCCGGTCACGGCGCGCGAGGACGCGGACGCCGGGTCCGGGGCCGGGGCGCACGCGGCGGCCCGGCCCTGGCTGCGGACCTGCCAGTCCCTGGTCCGGACGCTTGCTCCGGCCCGGCCGGCCCGGATCACCGCCGGTCCCGGCGCGTCCGGCCCGGCCCGGCTGCGGGTCGAGGTCGACGGGGTGACGCTGATAGACCTGGACCGGCCGGTCGACGCGGTGTCGGTCCTGCCGGGCTCCGGCGGGCTGGCCGAGGTGGAGGTGCGGCCGGTTCCGGCGGGCGCGGAGGCGCCGCCGTTGAGGGCGGCGGGGCGGACGGTGACCGTGTCGGGGGCGCACTACCGGTACCGGGCCGACGCGGTGGTGTCGGGACCGGTGCTGACCCGGACGTGGGAGGCCCGGGAGGGGGCGTGGGGGCTGACGCTGCCGGGGTGAGGCCCGGTCGCGGCCCGGTCTCCTAGGGGGTGTCGGCGCCGAAGACCTTCTCGCGGTGTTCGCGCCAGCGCTCCATCATGGCCGCGATCTCGCCGTCGACGAACTCGAAGAAGGCGAGCGTCTCGGCCATGCGGCGGCCCGCCGGGGTCGAGGCCCCCAGGCTCGCGACGCCCTCGCGCAGGGCGCCTTCCCACCGCTTGAGGACCGCCTCGCGGTTGGTCAGCGCCTCGTACCACTGGTTGCTGTGCACCCGGTACCGCTCCCGCCGGGAGCCGGGTTCCCGCTCCCGCGACACCATGTGCTGCTGGGCGAGGTACCGGACGGCCCCGGAGACGGCGGCCGGGCTGACCCGGAGCTGTCCGCCGAGTTCGGCGGAGGTCAGGGAGCCCGAGTCGGAGGCGAGCAGCGCGGCGAACACCCGGGCGGGCATGCGCTGCATCCCGGCCTCGACGAGCTGCGCGGCGAACCCCTCCACGAACCTCGACACCGCCTCGGGGTCGCGCCCCGGACCTCTCGCATCCGCTTCTCCCGTCATCGTCCGATCATCTCTCACAACCTTGACTATTTCTTAACTTCACAAACTTCTGAAAGAAGCGTACTTTCCGAACCATGACGAAGGCAATCAGCGTCTTTGGGCTCCACAAGTCGTTCGGCCGGACGCGCGCGCTCGCCGGCCTCGACCTGGACGTCGAGGCCGGCGAGGTCCACGGCTTCCTCGGCCCGAACGGCGCCGGCAAGTCCACCACCATCCGCGTCCTGCTCGGCCTGCTGCGCGCCGACTCGGGCGCCGCCCAGGTGCTCGGCCGCGATCCGTGGGCCGACGCCGTGGAGACGCACCGCCGGATCGCGTACGTGCCCGGCGACGTGACGCTGTGGCGCAACCTCTCCGGCGGCGAGGTCATCGACCTCTACGGGCGACTGCGTGGCGGCCTGGACACCCGGCGCCGGGCGGAACTGGTCGAGCGGTTCGAACTCGACCCGACCAAGAAGGGCCGCACCTACTCCAAGGGCAACCGGCAGAAGGTCGCGCTGGTCGCCGCCTTCGCCTCGGACGTGGACCTGCTGATCCTCGACGAGCCGACCAGCGGCCTCGACCCGCTGATGGAGGAGGTCTTCCGGCGCTGCGTGGCCGAGGAGCGGGAACGCGGCCGCACGGTCCTGCTCTCCTCCCACATCCTCGGCGAGGTCGAGGAGCTGTGCGACCGGGTCAGCATCGTCCGCAAGGGCCGCACGGTGGAGAGCGGCTCGCTCGCCGACCTGCGCCATCTGACCCGGACCAGCGTGACCGCCGAACTCGCCGGCGCCCCGGACGGGCTGGCCCGCCTGCCGGGCGTGCACGACCTCGACGTCCAGGGCCGCCGGGTGCGGCTCCAGGTCGACACCGACAAGCTGGACGCGGTGCTCCGGTCCCTGAGCGAGACCGGTGTGCGCTCGCTGACCTCGACGCCGCCGACGCTGGAGGAGCTGTTCCTGCGGCACTACCGGACCGAGGACGCCGGGGAGGTGGCGACGCGATGACCGCCGCCGCCCCCGCCACGACGGCCCGCGCGGTCCGGTCCGCCGGCTCGCGCCCCCTGGCCGGCACCGGCACGCTGCTGCGCTTCGCCCTGCGCCGCGACCGGGTGATGATCCCCGTCTGGGTCGCGGTGAACGCGCTCATGGTGCTGTCCATGCCGGGCACCCTCGAGGGCCTGTACGGCACCGCGGACGAACGCGCCGGCCTGGTGCGGCAGATGGAGACCAACTCCTCCCTGCGCGCCATGGTCGGTCCCGTCTTCGGCGACTCGCTCGGCGCGCTCACGGCCTGGCGCGTCGGCGTCTACGCCGCCGCCCTCGCGGCCGTCACGAGCCTGCTGGTCGTCGTCCGCCACACCCGCGACGAGGAGGAGAGCGGCCGGCAGGAACTGGTCGCGTCCGGCATGGTCGGCCGCCGTGCTCCGCTGACCGCGGCCCTGCTGACGGCGGCGGTCGCCGACGGCGCCCTGGCGGTGCTGGTGGCCGCCGGGCTGGCCGGACGGGGGGCGGCCGGGGCGGTGGCCCTCGGGCTCGGTGTCGCGGGCGTCGGGATGGTCTTCGCCACGACGGCGGCCATCGTGGCCCAGCTGACGGAGAGCGCGCGGCTGGCACGCGGGCTGACGGCGGGGGTCCTCGGGGCCGCGTTCGTCCTGCGCGCGGCGGGCGACTCGGCGACGGACGACGGTTCCTCCCCGCTGACCTGGCTGTCGCCGCTGGGCTGGCTGGAGAACGTGCGGGCTTTCGCCGCCGAGCGGTGGTGGGTGCTGCTGCTGCTCGCGGGCGCGACGGTGGCGCAGGGCACGCTGGCCTACGCGCTGGCCGGGCGCCGGGACCTCGGCATGAGCTTCCTGCCGACCCGCCCGGGACCGGCGGCGGGCCGGCTGGGCACCGCCGGCGCGCTGGCCTGGCGGCTGCAGCGGGGCGGCGTGCTCGGCTGGAGCATCGGCTTCCTCCTCGCCGGGGTCGTCTACG
The DNA here is from genome assembly GCF_055564355.1 of Streptomyces sp. NPDC029152. NCBI lineage: Bacteria > Bacillati > Actinomycetota > Actinomycetes > Kitasatosporales > Streptomycetaceae > Streptomyces > Streptomyces sp. NPDC029152. The sequence continues at coordinate 211,344 of NZ_JBVHWR010000003.1, forward strand.
GCTCGATGACGGAGGGCGCGGCCGACCTGGTCGGGGACGACGAGCAGGCCCGCGCGATCATCGAGCGGATGGGCGGGCAGACCGGGCTGACGGACGCGTTCGTGTCGGCGATGGTCGGGATGCTCGGGCTGGTCGCCGCGCTGTTCGTGGTGGCGTCGGTGCTGCGGCTGGGCGGCGAGGAGACGTCCGGCAGGGCGGAGCCGGTGCTCGCGGGGGCCGTGGGGCGGCTGCGGTGGGCCGCCGGGCACCTGGTGATCGCCTTCGGCGGATCGGTCCTCGTCATGCTGCTCGCGGGGCTCGGTTTCGCCGCCGGGTACGGCAAGGACGCCGGGGCGGTCCTGGGCGCGTGTCTCGTGCAGGTGCCCGCGGTGTGGGTGATCGGCGGGGCGGCGGTGCTGCTGTACGGGGTGCTGCCGCGGGGGGCGGTGGCGGCGTGGGGGGTCGCCGGGGCGGTGCTGCTGCTGGGATGGGTGGGACCCGCGCTGGACGTGCCGCGGGGGGTGCTGGAGCTGTCGCCGTTCGGTCATCTGCCGAAGCTGCCGGGCGGGCGGATGGCGTGGGGGCCGGTGGGGGTGCTGCTGGGGCTCGCGGTGGTGCTCGTCGCCACGGGACTGGCCGGACTCCGGCGCCGGGATCTCACGGCGTGACGGTCGCGATCAGCCGGCGTGCTCCGTCGGTGAACGATGAACTCGGACCTGACGGTCCCGTCCTCACGCTCGGCGAACTCGGCGATCCGCTCGAGCATGTCTCCCGACGCCCGGGACGAAGCGCGCCCTGCCATGACCGTCGTGGTGCCTCCCTCCGCAGGCAGGCAGGCGGGCAGGCAGGCAGGCAGGCGGGCAGGCGGGCAGGCGGACAGGCAGGCGGACAGGCAGGCAGGCGGACAGGCAGGCAGACGGGCAGACGGACAGGCGGGCAGACGGGCAGGCACCGGCGTGGCGACTCGGTGGCGGTGTGAACCGGCGATCGCTCCGTGATCGGCCGAACGAGCGGTCAGCCCAGTTCCACGGCCAGCCCTTCCAGTCCCCGGATCACGAAGCCCGGCTTCCTCCTCGGCTCCTCGGTCGGGCGCAGGGCCGGGGCCTGCTCCAGCAGGGCGTTCATCGATGCCGCCAGCTCGATGCGGGCCAAGGGGGCGCCGATGCAGTAGTGGATGCCCGCGCTGAAGGAGATGTGGGGGTTGTCGCGGCGGGTGAGGTCCAGGCGGTCCGGGGCGGTGAAGACGGCCGGGTCGTGGTTGGCCGAGCCGAACAGCATCGCGATCTCCGCGCCGCGCGGGATCGTCGTCCCGTCGATCTCGATGTCGTCCAGCACCCAGCGTTCGAAGAGCTGGAGCGGGGTGTCGTAGCGCATCAGCTCCTCCACGGCGGAGGGGATCAGGGAGTGGTCCGCGCGCAGGGCGGCCAGCTGGTCCGGGTTGCGGAACAGGGCCAGCCAGCCGTTGACCGTCGCGTTGACCGTGGCCTCGTGGCCCGCGTTCAGGAGCAGGACGCAGGTCGAGATCATCTCCTGCTCGGTGAGGCGGTCGTCGTCCTCGTCGTGCGCCGCGATCAGACCGGAGACCAGGTCGTCGCCGGGCTCCGCGCGGCGGGCCGCGATCAGTGCGCGCAGGTAGTCGGAGAAGTCGAGCGACGCGCGGACCGCCTTCGCCGCCGTCTCCTCGGACGGGTTCAGCTCGTACATGCCGCAGATCTCCGCCGACCAGGGGCGCAGGGGCGCGCGGTCGGACTCCGGGATGCCCAGCATCTCGGCGATCACGGCGACCGGCAGCGGTTCTGCCACGTCCGTCAGCAGGTCGCCGCCGCCCGCCGCCACCAGCCGGGCCACCAGACCGTCGGCCAGTTCGCGCACGTAGGGCCGCAGCCGCTCCACCGTGCGCGGGGTGAACGCCTTCGACACCAGGCGACGGATCCGGGTGTGGTCCGGCGGCTCCAGGTCGAGCATGCCGTGGTCGTTGAGCGTGTGGAACGGCTCGTGCTCCGGCGGGGGCGGGGTGCGGCCGAAGTCCTCGTGGGTGAAGCGGTGCCGGTAGGTGCGGCCCAGGCGGCGGTCGCGCAGCAGAGCCGAGACGTCCGCGTGGTGCGGGACCAGCCACTGGTCGGTGGGCTCGTAGTAGTGCACGCGGCCCCGCTCGCGCAGCTCGGCGAAGGCGGGGTACGGGTCGGCCAGGAACGCCGGGTCCCACGGGTCGAAGACGAGGTCTGCGGGTGCGGCCATGAGCGGACGCTAGCCCGGCGGGCACGGCTCTGACCAGGGGGCCGGAATGGTTCGCTCCCCCTCACGACCACGCCCCTGCCGCTCACGCCGTCCCTCCCCGTGCTGCGGGCCCGCAAGAACGCCTCCCTCCGGTTCGGCGGATCGGCGTCGGTCCTGCACCGGTCCGCGCGGCAGTTCCTCATCGGGCGGAGGACCCAGCCGTTCCCGATGTCCTTGTCCGGTGTCCCCGCCGTCGTCCTCTGCCTCCTCACCCCGTCCCTCGTCCTCACCGTCCGACCGCCGCCGGCCCCGCGGTCCGGCGCGCCGGGGGTCCGTCAGCCCGGCGTCACCAGGCGCGCCTCGTACGCGAAGACCGCCGCCTGGGTGCGGTCCCTGAGGCCCAGCTTCACCAGGACCCGGCTGACATGGGTCTTGATCGTCGACTCGGCGACCACCAGGTTCTCGGCGATCTCCGCGTTCGACAGGCCCTGCGCGATCAGCACCAGCACCTCCGTCTCCCGCTCGGTCAGATCGCCGTACGCCGCGTGCGCCGACGGCATGGGGCGGGGGGCGCCGGGCAGCCTGGAGAACTCGGTGATCAGCCGCCTGGTGACCGAAGGGGCGAGGAGGGCCTCGCCGGCCGCCACCACCCTCACCCCGTCGGCCAGTTGGCGGGCGGAGGCGTCCTTGAGGAGGAAGCCGGAGGCACCCGCGCGCAGCGCCTGGTAGACGTACTCGTCCAGGTCGAAGGTGGTCAGCACGAGCACCTTCGCCGCACCGTCCGCGGCGATGATCCGCCGGGTCGCCTCGATGCCGTTCAGCTCGGGCATGCGGATGTCCATCAGGACGACGTCCGGGGCGAGTTCGCGGACCTTGTCGACCGCCTCCCGGCCGTTGACGGCCTCGCCGGCGACCTCGATGTCCGGCATCGCGTTCAGCAGGACCGAGAAGCCCTCGCGCACCATCATCTGGTCGTCGGCGATCAGGACCCGGATCGTGCGGCCGGTCATGCGTCTCCTTCGTCCACGGCGGTGACCGGCAGGAACACCGCCACCTCGTAACCCCCGTCGTCGCTCTGGCCGGCCGTCATCTCGCCGTTCAGCATCGACACCCGTTCCCGCATGCCCGTGATGCCGTGCCCGGCGCCGGGCGAGGGCTTCACCGAGGACGGTTCGGGCGCAGGGCCGTTGACGATCCTGAGGCCCAGGCCGCCCAGGACGTAGGAGACCTCGACGCGGGCGGTGGCGCCGGGCGCGTGCCGCAGGGTGTTGCTGAGCGCCTCCTGCACGATCCGGTAGGCCGACAGCTCCACGCCGGGCGGCAGTTCGCGCACCGCGCCGGTCGTCGCCTTGTCCACGGCGAGGCCCGCGTCGCGCACGTTGGCGAGCAGCGCGTCCAGGTCGGCGAGCGTGGGCTGCGGGGCGTCCGGCGCCTCGTAGTCCTCGGCGCGGACGACACCGAGGACCCGGCGCAGCTCGGTCAGGGCGGCCACCGCGTTCTCCCGGATGGTGGCGAAGGCCCGCTCCAGCTCCTGGGGCGGATTCTCCACCCGGTAGGGCGCGGCCTCGGCCTGGATGGCGACCACCGACATGTGGTGGGCGACCACGTCGTGCAGCTCGCGGGCGATCGTGGTGCGCTCCTCCAGCAGGGTGCGCCGGGACCGCTCGTGCGCGGTGACCGTCCGCTGGGCGGTGACCTCCTGCCGGGCCTCGCGGCGGACGTGCCGGACGGCGACCATCAGCAGGGCCGGGGCGGAGAGGAACAGCATCGGGGCGGAGGTGTTGAGCTCGCCGTCGCCGATCAGCGTCTCCACGAGAAAGGCGTAGAGGGCCGTGAGCACCCACATCCACGCGGCCGTGCGAGGCCGGGTGCGTATCGCCACGATCACCAGCACCGACAGGTGGCAGATGAACGCGCCGGGCTGCCACGGCCATTCGCCCAGGCTGCCGTCCAGCACCGCGATCAACGGTGTCGCCGTCATCGACATCCAGAACGCGCCGACCGGCCGGACCAGCGTGGCCAGCACCGGCACCGCGCACACCAGCCCGCCCAGCAGGGCCGCCGGCCCGCCCATGGTGTCCCCGGCGAAGGAACCGCAGAACATCGCGATCAGGGCGAGGAGCACCACCGTCGCGTGCGGCAGACGGGCGGCGTACCACCGCGGCTTGCCGGAGAGCCGGCGGGTCAGCGGGCCGTCCGCCAGCGGCAGGGAACGGTAGGCGAAGGCGTCGTGGAACAGGTCCTGGCGCAGTCCGCCCAGGGCGTCCATGGCCAGCCGGTACTCGGGGCTGCGCGCGCCGCCGCCCCCGGAGGGGACGGTCCGCGTCTGGGTCGTCTCGGTCACCTTGGCAACGGTAGGCGCAGCCGGGGCCCCGGTCGTCACCAGTGAGAGGGGTCCTGGGGCATCCGCCTCAAGTACTACGGTCCCGCCCCGTTCAGTACCCGGAGGGCCGCACCAGCCCCGACTCGTACGCGAACACCGCCGCCTGCGTCCGGTCCCTGAGCCCCAGCTTCACCAGGATCCGGCCCACGTGCGTCTTCACCGTCTGCTCGGCGACGACCAGCCGCGCGGCGATCTCCGCGTTCGACAGGCCCTGTGCGATCAGGGCCAGCACCTCCGTCTCCCGCTCGGTCAGGCCGCCGACCCGTTCCTTCAGCGGGGCCCGGGGCCGGTCGTGCATCCGGGAGAACTCGGTGAGCAGCCGCCGGGTGATGCCCGGCGCGAGCAGCGCGTCCCCGGCCGCCACCACCCGGACCGCCTCGGCGAGCTGGTCGGCGGAGGCGTCCTTCAGCAGGAACCCGGACGCGCCGGCCCGCAGCGCCTCGTAGACGTACTCGTCCAGGTCGAAGGTGGTCAGCACGAGCACCCTGATCTGCGGGGTCGCTCCGGTGATCCGGCGGGTGGCCTCGATGCCGCCCAGCTCGGGCATGCGGATGTCCATCAGGACGACGTCCGGCGCGAGTTCGGCGACCTTCGCCACGGCGTCCAGGCCGTCGACCGCCTGCCCGACCACCTCGATGTCGGGCTGGGTGTCGAGCAGCACGGTGAAGCCCTGCCGGACCATCTGCTGGTCGTCGGCGATCAGTACGCGGATCACGGGGCCGTCGCTGCCGGTCGTCATGGGGTGTCGTCCTCGGTGGAGTCGTGGGCGGAGTCGTGGGGCGGGTGGCGGACGGGGTCGTGGACGGCGTGGCCGGGGCCGTCGGCGGGCAGGAACGCCGCCACCTGGTAGCCGCCGTCCGGCAGCCGCTGGGTCTTCAGGGTGCCGTCGAGCATCGCCACCCGCTCCCGCATGCCGAGCAGACCGTGCCCCGCCCCCTGCGACGGCGCCGGGGCCCGCGTGGGCCGGGTGTTGGAGACGTCGATGCGCAGACCGATCGGGAGGTGCGTGAGGTGGACCCGGGCGCTCGCGCCGGGTGCGTGCCGCAGGACGTTGCTGAGCGCCTCCTGCACGATCCGGTACGCCGACAGCTCCACTCCGGGCGGCAGCGGCCGGCGCCGGCCGCTGTGCTCGACGGTCACGGCCGGTCCGGCGGCCCGGGTGTTCTCCACCAGCGCGTCGAGCCGGTCGAGCGTGGGCTGCGGGGCGTGCGGGGCGGTACCGCTCCGGTCGGGCGCCGGGGTGTCGGGGTCCTCGGAGCGCAGCACGCCGAGGACGCGGCGCAGTTCGGTCAGCGCCTCCAGCGCGTTCTGCCGGATGCCCGCGAGGTTCTCCTTCAGCTCGTCCGGCGGGTTCTCGACGAGGTGGGGGGCGACCTGGGCCTGGATGGAGATGACGGACATGTGGTGGGCGACGACGTCGTGCAGCTCGCGCGCGATGCGGCTGCGCTCCTCCAGGAGGGTGCGCCGGGCGCGTTCCTCGGCGGTGAGCGAGGTCTGCTCCACGAGCTGCGCGCGGGCCTCGCGGCGGCCGCGCAGGGCGATGCCGAGCGCCGCGACGACTCCGAAGAGGATGACGGCGAGCTGTCCGGTCGGCTGGTAGTTCACCGCCCCGACCGCGCCCTGCACGACGTAGGTGGCCAGCGCGCTCAGGGCCAGTGTCTCCATGGTCACCCGCGTGCGGACCCGCAGGGCGAGCAGCAGCAGGACGAACATGTGTCCGATGATCCCGGCGGCCGGCCAGGGCCAGGTGAACTTCTCGCCGCTCGCGACCATCTCGGCCCGCACCGCGAAGGCCCCCACCAGCATGGCGGCCATGGACAGCCACCAGGCCGGGACCGGCCGCCACAGGGCGAGGACCATCGCGCCGCCCTGGCCGAGGGCGATCAGGAAGGCGAACCCTCCGCCGAGTCCGCCGTTGTCGCCGAGCTGCGCCGCGTCGCCCAGCAGCACCCCGAGCGCGGCCAGCCAGACGATCCCGTGCGGAAACCAGCGCAGCCACACCGACGGCGGCAGCGGATCGACCCGCGCGGTCCACAGGTCGTCGCGCAGTACTCCCAGCCAGCGCGTGCCGATCGCGCGTCTGCTCCCCCCTGGCATCACGCCGCCCAGCCTAGACATGCCGCACGCCCTTCGTCGTCGCCCGGGTCCGCGGGCGGTGTGTGCGGACGACCCGTGGGCGGCGGCGCCCGTCACCGCGCTCGAAGCCGTGGAACGCCGCCCAGCACAGGCCCAGGACCGACGCGAACACCGGCAGCCACACCAGCCGGGCCGCGACCCAGTCCGCCCCGTCGGGGAGCGTGTGCAGCCCGGGCAGCCGGCCCGCGAGGAGACCGGTGGCGGTGGTCGCCATCATGGCCGTCTGGTGCCACAGGAAGATCGTCATCGCGAAGAGGTTGACCAGCGCCACCGCCGCCCAGGCCACCGGCCGCCGCAGGGCCCGGCGCAGCCGCTCGCGCAGCAGCAGGGCGAGGCCGCACTGCGCCAGCCCGAAGGTCACCGCGGCCAGCGTCGGCGGGTTGAGGTTCGACACGGCGGCGCCCGGGACGCCGACCATCGACGCCGGGTACCCGGCCCCGGCGACGAGCGCCGCGGTCGCCGCCGTACCGCCGGCGAGCAGGGCCCAGCCCACCCTGCGGTGCTCCAGTTCGCCGCGGGTCCAGGCGGCGCCGAGGGCGTAGGGCACCGCCCAGCCCGCGGCGAGGTTGGCCCAGCCGAGCCAGGGCGGACCGCCGAGCCCGAAGCGCAGCAGGTCGACGTGGAGGACGACGGCCAGCGGCCACAGCGGGTGCAGCCGGGCCAGCAGGGGCGTCGCCGCGGTCAGCGCGGCGAAGACCAGCAGGAACCACAGCGGGGACAGGGCCAGTTTCACCAGCGTGCGGACGGTCCCGTAGTCGGCGCCGGTCAGGAACAGCAGGGTTGTCGTCACCGTCCACAGGGCGAGGAGGGCGACGACCGGCCGGAACAGGCGGCCCAGCCGGGCGGCCAGCCACCGCCGGTACGGCGTGCCCCGGTCGCGGGCCGCGGCCCAGCCCCGGGTGGCCACGTGTCCGCCGACCAGGAAGAACACCGCGAGGGTCTGGAAGGCCCAGGACACCGGGGCCAGCCACGGCATGTGCTGGAGGGGGCTCGCCGTGCGCAGGCCGCCGCCGTCGGCGACCAGGGCCGTCACCAGCCAGTGGCCGAGGACGACGCCGAGGACGGCGAGGGCGCGCAGCGCGTCGACGGCGCGGTCCCTGGAGGCGGGCGTCGCCGCGTCGATCCGGGCGGCGGTGTGCCGCAGGGCGTTCAGGGCACCGCGCCCGGCCGGTCCTCCCACGTCAGTCATGGGTCACCTCGGTGGTCTCGCCCAGGGCGATCCGGGCCAGGTTCGTCAGGGAGGTGGAGCCTGCGTCGAAGTAGTCGCTGTGGCCGCCGTCGCCGGCGTCGAAGACCCGGGCGCCGAAGGCCGGGGAGACCGGGTCGGTGCCGAAGCCGACGGTCGTGCCGAACAGTCCGGCGCTGACGTGCGGGACGTGCTCCACCCAGTCGTCGCCGCCCCGCGCCGCCCAGATCCGGGCGCTCGCGCGCAGGTCCGCGGCGGAGTCGGCGCCGGTGCCGGGGCTGCCGACCAGGGCGATGTCGGCGACGTCCAGACCGGCGGCGGCACGGGCGCAGACCACCGAGCCGTAGGAGTGGCACAGGAGGGCCACCCGCGCGCGGGGGCGGAGGACGCCGCGCAGGCCGTCGACCAGGACGCGCAGCTCCGGGGCGGCTTCGTCGGCGCGGCCGGTCGTGGCGACCGCGGTGCTGACGGTGCCGGGCGTCCGGTAGCCGAGCCAGGCCACGACCGCCGTGCGGGTGCCGTGCGGTGCCTGCGCGAGGAGCTGCCGGTGCAGGGCGAGGGCGGCGGCGTGGAACCGGCCGTAGGTGTCGAGACCCGTGTCGGAGCCGGGGACCAGGACGGCGACGCGGTCGGCGTGGGCCAGGTCGCCCAGGACCTCCGTGGCCAGGCCGGCGCCCCGGCCGTCGAAGGCGAGCAGCTGCCGGGACGGGCCGGCCAGCGAGCGGTCCGCCGCCGCGCGGTGACGGTCACCGTGGGCGTCGGCCATCCGGGCCGCCTCGGCCGCGTTGGCCCGGTGGGCGGCGTACACGTCCGCCAGCGTGTCCGCCGTCGGGGCGGCGAGCACCGCGGGAGGCGGGGCGGGTGTCTCGGGCCGCGCGGCGGCGGAGAGCGGGAACGCCACGGCCCCGGCGACGAGGGCCGCCAGTGCGGCCCTGCGCCCTCTCCCCGCGCGCCGTCGCCGACGTGCCGCCGTACCGGACCCCATGGCCGCTCCCCTCCCGCACGCCCGCTCGTCGGGCGCCTGTGGAAGGGAAGTTATGGATCGGATCGGGTAACCGACGTCCCGCCGGAGAGCTCAACCGCGACGTAGCTCTCAGGTATTACGGGGAGGAGGTGACGTCCCGTCGGAGACCGGAGAGGGCCGCCGAACCGCTCACCACGCGAGCTGGGCGATCTCCTCCGCCACCACCGCGCACGCGTCCGCCGCCGGGTCGATCAACGGGAAGTGGCCGACGTCCTCCAGCAGCGTCACGCCCACCACCTCACCGGCCCGCGCCGCCGCGTCGGCGTACGCCTCGGCGACCGCCTGCGGCACGTCCACGTCGGCGCGGCCCTGGACGACGGTGGTCGCGATGCCGGTGGGCAGCAGCAGGGCCGGGTCGGCGTACGGCCGGCGCTCGGCGTGGTGCTCCTCGCCGCCCAGGAGCTGCCGCGCCGCTCCCCCGCACACGTCCAGCTCGCCGGCGGTCTCGAAGTCGGCGATCGGCGCGAGGGCGACCACACCGCGCAGGGACGGCGGGCGGTCGAGGCGCCACGGCGCGTCGGCGGGCAGCACGTGCCGGGCCGCCGCCCACAGGGCGAGGTGGCCGCCCGCCGAGTGGCCGGTGAGCACCGTGCGGCGCGCGTCGGCCCCCGGCAGGTGCCGCCCGGCCAGCGCGGGCAGCGCGTCCAGCGCGGCGGCCACGTCGTCGAAGGTGTCGGGCCAGCGCCCCGCGACCAGGTCGTCACCCGCCCCGCGCCGGTACTCCACGCTGGCCACGGCGAAGCCCCGGCCGGCCAGGAAGGCGGCGAACGGGCTGACGTGACGCCGGTCGTACGGAGCCCGCCACGCGCCTCCGTGCAGGACCGCCACGACGGGCGCGGGCGTGCCGGGGCCGCCCGCACCGCGCGGGGCGTAGAAGTCGATCACCTGGTCGGGGTGGTCGCCGTACGCGGCGGTGCTGTCGGGGGCGACCGCCGGGTGCGAGAGGGCCGACCTCTCCTCCGCGGCGCTCCGCGCGGCGGCGGTGCCCGGTCCTGCGGCGGCGTCCGGCATGCTCCAACCTCTCAGCGACGAAACGGTGTTGGCGGGCCGGGGTGGGGATCCGGCCGTCGGCGGGACGTTATCAGGCCGGTGACGTGCGCGGACACGGGGATGTCACGCTGGGTGAGGGCGGCGCCCGGTCCGGTCGGGCCGTCCTGGCGCCGCCCTCACCGGCGGTCCGTTCCTCAGGCCGTCGGCGCCGAGCCCTCCGCCAGGACCTCGGCGAGCACCCGCGCCGCCCGCTCCACGTCCGCGAAACCGACGTACAGCGGGGTGAAGCCGAAGCGCAGCACGTCGGGGTGGCGGAAGTCGCCGACCACGCCCCGCCCGATCAGCCGCGGCATGACCTCGCCCGCGTCCGCACAGCGCAGGGCGATCTGGCTGCCCCGCTCGTCGTGCGGCCGGGGTGTCACGCACTCGACGCGGCCCTCGGGGACGTATGCCGTCACGCACTCCAGGAAGAAGTCCGTCAGGGCCAGGGACTTCGCCCGCACCGCCTCGATCGAGACCCCGTCCCAGACCTCCAGCGCCGCCTCCAGGGCGAGCATCGACAGGACGTCCGGCGTGCCGACCCGGCCGCGCAGCGCGCCCGGTGCCGGGGCGAAGTCCGGGCGCATCCCGAAGGGCTCCGCGTGGGAGTTCCAGCCGGGCAGCGGGGAGTCGAAGCGGTCCTGCAGCTCCCGCCGCACGTACAGGTACGCCGGTGAACCCGGGCCGCCGTTCAGGTACTTGTAGGTGCAGCCGACCGCGAGGTCCACTCCGTGTGCGTCCAGGCCCACCGGCAGCGCGCCCGCGCTGTGGCACAGGTCCCACACGACGTACGCGCCCGCCCCGTGCACGGCGGCCGTGAGCGCCGGCAGGTCGTGCAGCCGGCCGGAGCGGTAGTCGACGTGGTTGAGCAGCACCGCCGCGGTGCGCTTCCCCAGCACGCCCGGCACCTCGGCCGGGGGAACGGGGCGCAGGGTGCAGCCGGTCATGCGGGCCGCGGACTCGGCGATGTACCCGTCGGTGGGGAAGGTGGTCGCGTCGACCACGATCTCGTCACGCGCCGCGTCGTCGTGCCGCGCGAGACGCACCGCGCCCACGACCGCCTTGAACACGTTGACGCTCGTCGAGTCGCCGACCACGATCTGCCCGGCCGCCGCGCCCACCAGCGGTGCGATCCGGTCACCGATCCGCTCGGGCGCGGTCCACCAGCCGCCCTCCGTCCAGGACCGGATGCGCAGCTCGCCCCACTGCCGGCGCACGACGTCCTCCACGCGCCCGGGGACGTGCGCCGGAAGGGCGCCCAGCGAGTTGCCGTCCAGGTACGTCACGTCGTCGAGGACGAACCGCTCGCGCACCGCGGCCAGGGAGTCGGCGGCGTCCAGCTTCTCCGCCTCGCTCATCGGCTCAGACATGGGACCGCGCCGTCCACAGCTCGGGGAACACGTTGCCGCGGGCCCGCTTCTCCAGCCAGGCCACCCCGGCGGATCCGCCCGTGCCGGCCTTGGCGCCCATCGCGCGGCGGGTGGCGACCAGGTGGTCGTTGCGCCAGCGCCACACCAGCTCGGCGACGTCGGTGAGCGCCTCGCCGAGGCGGGCCAGCTCGCCGTTCTGGTCGCCGGAGTAGACGGCGGTCCAGGCGGCCTCCACCTCGGGCGACGCCTCGTACTTCCGCGTGACGTCGCGCCGGAGCACGGCCTCCGGGATGTCGTACCCGCGCCGGGCGAGCAGCCGGACGACCTCGTCGTACAGGCTCGGCTCGTGCAGCGCCTTCTCCAGCTCGGCGTGGACGCGCGGGGCGCCGCGGTGCGGGACGAGCATGGACGCGGACTTCTCGCCGAGCAGGAACTCCAGGCGGCGGTACATCGCCGACTGGAATCCGGAGCCCTCGCCGAGGGCGCTCCGGTAGGAGTTGAACTGGGCGGGCGTGAGCTGCGCCAGCGGCGTCCAGGAGGCGTTCAGCGCCTCCAGCTCCCGCACCGAGCGCTTCAGCGCGTCGACCGCCGGCCGCGTCCGGTCCTCGCGCAGGGCGCGGGCCGCGGTCTCCCACTCGTGGACGATGACGGTGAACCACAGCTCCATGACCTGGGTGGTGACCAGGAAGACCATCTCTCCGGGATCGTCGGAGAGGGTGTGCTGGAGGTGGGTGAGCACGTCCGCCTTGACGTAGTCCTCGTACGGCGTGCTGCCCTCGAAGTCGAGATTCGGGGCGTCGTGGGACATTTCTGTCTCCTGATGGCACTACGGGTAGCGGTCCGCCCTGCCGTTACCGGCACGGGGCCCCGGTCCCCAACGGCATCCTCCGCAATGCTCCCAGGAAACCGCAAGGCCCGCCCGTCGCGGGCCTTGCGGAGCGGTCCGTCTAGCCGAGCACCTCGGCGGCCGTCGGCGAGGAGTCCTTCAGGAACTGCTCGCAGCGCTCGTACTCCTCCTTCTCGCCGATCGCCCGGGCGGCGCGGGCGAGGGCGTGCAGGGCGCGCAGGAAGCCGCGGTTGGGCTCGTGCTCCCAGGGCACCGGGCCGTGGCCCTTCCAGCCGCTGCGGCGCAGGGCGTCCAGACCGCGGTGGTAGCCCGTACGGGCGTAGGCGTACGACTCCACGACGCTGCCCCGCTCGTACGCCTCGTCGGCCAGGCGGGCCCAGGCCAGCGAGGACGTCGGGTACTTCGCGGCGACGTCGGCGGCGGAGGTGCCGCCCGCCAGCAGCTCGCGCGGCCCGGGGTCGTCGGGGAGGTGGGTCGGGGGCGGTCCCCCGAGGAGGTTCTCGTGAATGGCCATGGGGACAAGTCTGCGCCATGCCGGGGGCGGACGTGCGAGGGCCCGGCACCCCGCGGAGGGGATGCCGGGCCCGTCGGACGCCGAAGGCCGTTACTTGATCTTCTGGCCCGCCGAACGCAGGTGGCCGCAGGCCTCGACGACGCGCGCGGCCATGCCGGCCTCGGCCAGCTTGCCCCAGGTGCGCGGGTCGTAGGTCTTCTTGTTGCCGACCTCGCCGTCGACCTTCAGGACGCCGTCGTAGTTGCGGAACATGTGGTCGACGACCGGACGCGTGAAGGCGTACTGGGTGTCCGTGTCGATGTTCATCTTGACCACGCCGTTCTCCAGGGCGGTCGCGATCTCCTGCTCGGTGGAGCCGGAGCCGCCGTGGAAGACGAAGTTGAACGGCTTGCTGCCGGCGGGCTGGCCGTACTTGGCGGCGACGCCCTCGTTCAGCTCCTTGAGCAGCTCGGGACGGAGCACCACGTTGCCCGGCTTGTAGACGCCGTGCACGTTGCCGAAGGACGCGGCGAGCAGGTAGCGGCCCTTCTCGCCCAGGCCCAGGGCCTCGACGGTGCGGACCGCGTCGTCGACGGTGGTGTAGAGGGAGTCGTTGATCTCGTGGGAGACGCCGTCCTCCTCGCCGCCGGTCGGGGTGATCTCGACCTCGAGGATGATCTTCGCGGCGCGGGCGCGCTCCAGCAGCTCCTGCGCGATGGCGAGGTTGTCGGACAGGGTCTCGGCCGAGCCGTCCCACATGTGCGACTGGAACAGCGGGTTGCGGCCGGCCTTGACGCGCTCCTCGGAGACCGCGAGCAGCGGGCGCACGTACCCGTCGAGCTTGTCCTTCGGGCAGTGGTCCGTGTGCAGCGCGATCGTGACGTCGTACTTCTCGGCGACGATGTGCGCGAACTCGGCGAGGGCGACGGCGCCGGTCACCATGTCCTTGTTGTGCTGGCCGCCCAGGAACTCGGCGCCGCCGGTGGAGATCTGGACGATGCCGTCGCTCTCCGCCTCCGCGAAACCGCGCAGGGCCGCGTGCAGCGTCTGGGAGGAGGTCACGTTGATGGCCGGGTAGGCGAACTTCCCTGCCTTCGCCCGGTCCAGCATCTCGTTGTAGACCTCGGGAGTTGCGATGGGCATCTGTCCGCTCCTTGTATGTGCGGGTGGGCTGCTGCGTGCTTACGGCCCTGACCTAGACCTTGGGGCGACGTCATCGTCGCCCCCATCTTTCCAGACGGGTCGGGATACGCCGAGCGGACCTCAGTCGAGGCCCAGCTCGTCCTTGGAGTAGGCGTACCGGTAGGGCACCCCCGCGCCCTCCGAGATCTTCTCGGCGGCACCCGTCGCCCGGTCGACGATCGTCGCCACGGCCACGACCTCGGCGCCGGCCTCGCGCACGGCCTCGACGGCGGTGAGCGGGGAACCGCCGGTGGTGGAGGTGTCCTCGACGACGAGGACGCGGCGGCCCTTGATGTCCGGGCCCTCGACGCGCCGCTGCAGTCCGTGCGCCTTGGCGGCCTTGCGGACGACGAACGCGTCCAGGCGCTTGCCGCGCGCGGCGGCGGCGTGCAGCATGCTCGCGGCGACCGGGTCGGCGCCCATGGTCAGCCCGCCGACCGCGTCGAACTCCAGGTCGTCGGTCAGGTCCAGCAGCACCTGCCCGACCAGCGGCGCGGCCTCGCCGTCCAGGGTGATGCGGCGCAGGTCGACGTAGTAGTCGGCCTCCAGCCCCGAGGAGAGGGTCACCTTGCCGTGCACCACGGCCTTGTCCTTGATCTGCTGCAGCAGCGCCGCGCGTACGTCCGTCATGGCCACCAGCTTAGAGCCGGGTCCAGCTCCAGGTCGTCGTGGCCTCCAGCGGCTCCAGCGGCGTGACCAGGCGCGGGTGGGTGTTCAGGCCGTCGGGCGGTCCGGTCTGCGGCTCGACGCAGACGGCGGCCTCCTGCTCGTCGTAGACCACGGCCCACTGCTCCGGGCTGGTCACCCTCAGCTCCAGCCGGCCGGGCCAGGTGAGGGTGACGTCGACGCCGTCGGGCATGCCGAAGCAGTCGTCCCAGGGGCCCGGCTTCGGATCGGTCCGGTGGCCGGTGGGCAGGTGGTCGTCGCCGCGTTCCTCCTGCCAGGCGGGGTCGAAGGCGATCGTCACGTCCGCGCCGTCGAGGGTGCGGTTGAACCACGGGTGCCAGCCGATCTGCGCCGGGAAGGACGACTCGTACGTCTCCACGGACATCGTCAGCGTCAGGGCGTCCTCGGCGAGCGCGACGACCTGCGTGACGCGGCCGGGGTAGGGCCAGGGGTCGACGAGGTCGTACGTGACGACGGCCTCGTTCCCGCTGACGCGGGCGGTGCGCCAGGCGCCGTCGCGGGCGGTGCCGTGGATGGCGTGCGGCGGGGAGTTCAGCGGCATCTGGTGGACGGCGGCGCCGTCCCGGAAGCGGCCCTCGCGGATCCTGCCGCACCAGGGGACCATCGGGAAGCAGCCGTAGCGCTCGCCCTGGCGGAGCAGTTCGGTGCCGCCGACACGGAGCCCGCCGATCCGTCCGCCGTTGCCCGGCAGCACGGTCGCCTCCGCGTCACCCGCGGTCAGCGTGATGGGTTCGTTGCTCACGCCACGACCCTACTGGGGTGATCGGGGGCGTCCCACCCGGCCGGTGCGGCGAGGCGGTGCGGTGACGCGCCCGCGGCTCAGTGGCGCTTGTTGCGCAGTGCCCGGCCGAGCACGATGGCCGACGCCACGGCCAGGGCTGCCGCCGGGGCGGCCCAGCGCAGGGTGGCGCCGGACGCGTTCGCCTGCGGTGCCGGAACGGGGGCGTACCGGCCGCGCGGCGGGGCGTGGTCCACCTCCTCCGCGCTGCGGCCGATCATCGTGCGGCGCGCGTGCGCGGCCTCGGCGGGGGGTCCGGCGGCCTCGGGGGCGGCGGGGAGCCCCGGGACGTCCGGGACCTCCTCGGCCTCGTCGGCCTCCTCCGCCTCGTCGCCGTCGTCGCCGTCGTCGCCGTCGGGGAGTCCGGGTCCGTCCGCGTCCGCGTCGGGGCCGAGGGAGGACGGGGGGACCTCGGTGTCGAAGACCGACGTGTGCCGCGGCCCCGCGCCGGCCGCGGGCGGCGCCTCGTCCTGCGCCGCCGCGCCCAGGTTCTCCGCGAACCGGGTCACCAGGCGGGTGGCGGCCGACGTCACCGACTCCTCCGGCAGCTCCGTGACCCGCCCGTCCGCGGTGGCCGTCCCGGCGAACGCGAGGGTGGAGCCGCCGTCGGCGTCCCGTACCCGGAGGACGAGCGCGAGCGTGACCGCGCCGGTGCCGCGCGACTCCGTGGCGTCGCCCTCGACGACGTACGCCCCGTCGTCGCGCGCGGTCAGGCGCAGGGAGCCCCGGTAGGTGATGGAGTGACCGCCGATGCGGACCTTCAGCCGTCCCGCGACGGGATCGGCACCGGCGTCCTGCTGGAGCCCCGGGACCGCCCGGGCGACCCGGACGGGGTCGGCCAGCACGTCCCTGAGCCGCTCGGCCGGAACCGGAACGAACACCTCATGCTCCATGTCAGCGCAGCCTACCCAGCGGGCGCCCGGAGCACCCCCCGTCGGCACGAACTCATCCGTCCTCCGCGGCGCTCCCCGGCGTCACGAGGCCCGTCTCGTACGCCAGCACCACCGCCTGGGCCCGGCTGGTCAGGCCCAGCTTGCTCATCGCGCGGTTGAGGTGGGTCTTCACCGTGGCCTCGCTGATGAACAGGCGGTCGGCCGCCTCGGCGTTGCTCAGTCCGCGGGCCACCAGTTCCAGGACCTCGGACTCCCGGCCGGTCAGCGCCGTCAGCGCGGGCGGCAGCCCCTTCGGGGACCGGGGGGACCGCGTGTCCGACATCCGTGTGAACGCCTCCACCAGGCGCCGGGTGACCGCGGGGGCGAACAGCGCGTCACCGCCGTGCACCGCGGCGACGGCGGCCAGCAGCCGTTCGGGGCCGGCGTCCTTGAGCAGGAACCCACAGGCTCCGGCGCGCAGGGCGCCGTACACGTACTCGTCCAGGTCGAAGGTGGTCAGGACGAGGACGCGGGGCGCGGGGTCCACCGCCTCGGCGAGGATCCGCTCGGTGGCCTGGACGCCGGTCATGCCGGGCATGCGGATGTCCATCAGGACGACGTCCGGCCGGGTCCTCGCGGCCAGCGCCACCGCCTGGGCCCCGTCGGACGCCTCGCCGACGACCTCCATGCCGGGAGCGGCCCGCAGCAGCGCGGCCAGCCCGCTGCGGACGAGGAACTGGTCGTCGACGACGAGCAGCCTGATCGGCCGGTCCTCCGTGCGGTCGGCCGGACGGTCTGCGTCGGTCATTCCCGGACCGCGTCTCCCCGGCGTGCGGTCTGTACCGGCGTCGGCAGGGTCAGGCGCACGCCGAATCCCCCCTCGCTGCGCGGGCCGACGACGATCGTCCCGCCGTAGAGCTTGGCCCGCTCGCGCATACCGATCAAGCCGTGGCCGCCCCGCTCGGGAATTGTGTCCGGATTCATCTCCTCCCGCCGGGCGTCTTTGGGGCCGTCGTCGGTCACCGCCACCGCCACCTCGCCCGCGCGGTAGGCGACTTCGACGGCGGCGTGCGCGCCGGGCGCGTGCTTGAGGACGTTGGTCAGGGCCTCCTGGACCACCCGGTACACGCACAGCTGCACGCCGGGCGGCAGCGGGCGCGGTTCGCCCGTGACGCGCAGGTCGACGCCGACGCCGCCGGTGCGCACCCGGGCGGCCATCTCGTCCAGCTGGTCGAGTCCCGGCGCCGGTGCGCCGTCCGCTCCCTGCACCCCGTCCGCGCGCAACAGGCCGAGCATGCGCCGCAGTTCGGCGAGGGCCTCGCCGCTGGCGCCCTCGATGGTGTCGAGCGCGTCGCGGGCGGTGGGGGCGTCGGAGCGGAAGACGAAGCGGGCGAGGCCGGCCTGGACGTTGATGACGGCGATGTGGTGGGCGACCACGTCGTGCAGCTCGCGGGCGATCCGCACCCGTTCCTCGGCCACCTCGCGCCGGGCCCGTTCGGCCTGTTCGGCGCGGAGCTGCCGGGTGAGTTCGCCGGTCCGGCGGGCGACGTACCCGAACCGCCACAGGACGAGCGGGAAGCCGACGGCCTGGCCGACGACGGACGCCATGGCATCGGCGTCGCTGACGATCCCGGCCCAGATCCATACACCGGCGAGCAGCGCGGCCGAGGCCGCGGCGAGGCGGGTGGAGCACAGGGAGGCCACGGTGTAGACGGCGAGCATGGGGCCGAAGGAGCCGACCACGGGCCACTGGCCGAGGGCGATGGAGACCGCCCAGCAGCCGTGCGAGACGAGGCAGACCGTGACGGGCGCGCGGGTGCGCAGGGCGAGCGGCAGGTTCACCAGGGCGACGAGCGTCCAGGCGAGCGGGCCGAGTGCGGGCCACCCCTGGGCGACGGCCTCGGTGCCGAGCAGGACGGCCACGGTCGTCAGCGCCGCGGCGATCAGGCCGTCGGCCGTCAGGGTGTGCAGGCGCATTGCCGCAGCGTAGGACCGGCCGCCCGGCGGCGGCGTCATCCTTCCGCCGTACCGCCGAAGTCGCAGGGACCGCGTGCCTACCGCGCCCGGTGGGCTCCCGTGTCCACCCGCTGGGGGATTCCGGGGCGGGCGGGACGGCCGTAGGTTCTCGGTGCGAACGATCCGCGGGGGGACGCGGCGGTCCGCCCGGACCCGGGGGAGGGCGGGTGGACCGCCGCGCGGGGGTCGTCCGGGGCCCGCGCGTCGGGGGGCGTGCCGGGCCCGGGCGTTCCGGCGGGTTCAGTACCGCGGGTGCGCCAGCGTGGACGGCGGCAGTCCGGGCACGCGCGTGCCGGCCGCCGAGCGGACGGCCGCGGTGAGGGACTGCCGGGTGAGGGTGTGCGGGCGGGGGGCCGCCGGATCGAGGCGCAGGCCGGGGGAGGTGCGGGCGGCGAGGACGAAGCCCCGGTCCCGGGGGGCGCGGGAGGTGCCGGCCGTCCGGTCGGGGCCGGCGGCGGAGCCGGTGCCGCCGACGCGGTAGGCCACGGTCCGCAGCCCGGCCGCGCGCAGCGTCGCGTCGACGGTCCAGAACGCCCGGGGCCGCGAGGAGACCGGTCCGGCGTGTACGGCCAGCCGTCCGCCGGGCGCCAGCACGCGCCGCAGCAGGCCGTAGAACTCCTGCGAGTACAGCTTGGTGCCGGCCGTGGTGCCGGGGTCGGGCAGGTCCGAGATCACCACGTCGTACGTCGCGGTGGGCGTCGAGCGCAGCCGGTGGAAGGCGTCCGCGGTCCCGACGTGGACGCGCGGGTCGCCGTAGGCGTGCTCGTTCAGCGCGGACAGGCCGGGATCGTGCCGGGCCAGCCGGACGAGGCCCGGGTCGGGTTCCACGACGTCGACGCGGCGCACGCCCGGGTGGCGCAGCACCTCCCGCGCGGCGAGGCCGTCGCCGCCGCCGAGGATCAGCACGCGCGCGTGCGGTCCGGCCATGGCCGGGTGCACCAGGGCCTCGTGGTACCGGCGCTCGTCGCCGCCGGCCCGCAGCCGGCCGTCCAGGAAGAGGTGGAGGGGCCGGCCGTCGGTGCCACCGGTGAGGACCACTTCCTGCACGTCGGTCCGGACCGCCACGCGGACGTCCTGGCCGTACACCGCGTGCCGGGCCGCGCGTTCGAAGTCGTCGGCGAGGACGGTCGCCGAGGCGAGGACGGCGAGCACGACGACGTCGGCGGTCAGCAGCAGCCGTCGGGCCCGGCGGCTCAGGTCCCGCCGGAACAGGCCGAGGACCAGGGCGGCGCCGACGGCCGCGTTGACCGTGCCGGTGAGCAGCGCGCCGGTCAGCTGGCCGAGGAAGGGCAGCAGGACGAAGGGGAATGCGAGGCCCCCGACGAGGGCGCCGACGTAGTCCGCGGCGAACAGGTCGGCGACGGCGCCGCCCGCGTCCTGGCGGCGGATGCGCTGGATCAGCTCCATCAGCAGGGGCACCTCGGCGCCGATCAGCAGGCCGATGACGAGCGAGAAGGCGACCAGGAGGAAGCGCGGGCCGTCGGACCACAGACCGCCCCAGCCGCCGGTCCAGGCGAAGACGGCGTACAGCACCATGGCGCTGGAGCCGCCGACGAGGGCGAGGGCGGCCTCGACGGCGCCGAAACCGGCCGCCGCGAACCGGCGCAGCCGCTTGGCGGCGAGCGAGCCGATGCCCATGGCGAAGACCATGACGGACAGGACGACGGACGCCTGGGTGACCGAGTCGCCGATCAGGTACGAGGCGAGGGCGACCAGTTCGAGTTCGTACACGAGTCCGCAGGCCGCGCAGACGAAGACGCCCGCGAGGACCAGGAACCGCCCGGTGCCGGGCCGGACGGGCAGCCGGAGGATCCCGACCGGTCCCGCCGTACCGGCCCTGGCCGGATCACTCGGGCCGGCCGGTCCGTCCGGGCAGCCGCTGCGGCCGTCCGCGCCGTCCCGGGAAGGCGGTGAGAAGGGCGGAGCGGGAGCGTGCGGTTCGATCACGCAGTGACGTTACGTCACTGCGCCACTGCGCCTCGTCACCCACACGTGTGAAACTTCCGTTTCGCGGGGCTCGGGGGTTTACCCGCCTCACACCCCGGACGAGCTGAGCTGCGGTGCCGGCACCCGGACGCCGACCCGGGTCCGGGTCGCCACCAACTGGCCGTCCTGCGGATAGGCGTGCCAGGTGCGCCAGTGCACCTGCCCCTCGTGCCGGTGCGCGAGCAGCGCGGTGAAGGCGTCCGGGCTGCCGGGGAAGACGCCGGCCAGTCCGTGCGGATGGTCGGCGACCAGCGCCAGCAGCTCCTGGGCCCGGCCCGCGAAGGAGCCCGGCGTGAGCAGCTCCACGCGGGCGGCGAACTCGTACTCCCAGTCACCCACCCGCTTGGCCACGCCCAGCGGAAGCGGGGTGCTGCTGCCCGGGATGCACGCGACCGTCTCCGAGCAGCTGCCCCCCTCCTCCTCCAGCAGGACTTGGTGGGAGGCGCCGAGGAGCCTCAACTGCAGCTTCGAGTCCCCCAGTTCGAGGTCGAGGCTGGCCAGCGCGGGCAGCGGTTCGCGCCCCAGCGCCCAGGCCAGGTCGGCGGCGCGCGTGTCGGTGTAGGCGGTGTTCAGGGTCGTGAGCATGGATCGGCTCCGCAAGCGCACAAGGAGAGGAGGGTGGGGGCCCCGCGCACCCCGGTCGCTGTCGGGGAGGCGGCCCGGTCAGCCCGGCCGGCCGGTCGGGAGGGGGACCGACAGGTCGTCCGGGGGCTGCGTCGATGAGGGAGAGCGAATCATGAACTGCGGCGGTACCACAGCGTTTTTACCCAACTTCGTAGCGTTTCCATCCCTCGGGGGGCTCCACAGCTCAACTGTTCAACCAAGGCGTGCGCCCAGCCCGCTCGGCGTGCGCAGGCGTGCGGGAGCGCCCGCCGGGTGTGTTTCCCGGCGGGCGCTCCCGGTGGGGACGCGGGCCCCTGACCCAGGTGCGGGCCCCTCGGAGCGGATGCGGTTCCCCCTGGCAGGAGCTCAGCTGCCCCGTGTCAGCTGCCTCC
Organism: Streptomyces sp. NPDC029152; assembly: GCF_055564355.1. Lineage (NCBI taxonomy): Bacteria > Bacillati > Actinomycetota > Actinomycetes > Kitasatosporales > Streptomycetaceae > Streptomyces > Streptomyces sp. NPDC029152. The sequence goes on from NZ_JBVHWR010000003.1 coordinate 232,524, forward strand.
ACCGCATCCGCCGCCCCCTCCCCCGCAGGACGACCCGCCTCCGCAGGACGAGCCGCCTCCGCAGGACGAACTGCTCCCGCAGGAGTAGCCACCGTGGTGCCCGCCCGAGGACGAGCCGCCGTCCCCGGCCCACCAGCTGTTGTTGCTGCTGTGACTTCCGCCCGACGACCGCGAGCCCCGTCCGCGCGCACGGCCGGCGGTGAAGCCGGCCCGCGCGCGGGAGGCGGCCCCGGCGACGACCAGAGCGATGACGACGATCAGGATGATGCCGACCAGCATGGCGTCACCCTCCTTCCGATTCCCCCGGGCTCCCGCCCGGAAGTTCCCCCGAAGCAACCCCCCGTCGGGCGCCCCGCTTTCCGTGAAGCTCGTTGCGTGACCGGGGGATGCCCCCGCCCGCCGCGCCCCAAAGCAGAGTTGAGGAACTCCAGAGCTTCGGCGCAGGATGGCCGCCATGACCTCCAGCGCACGCCCCTTGCTCAACCGCCGGCTCGCCGAGTTCGGGACCACGGTCTTCGCCGAGATGTCCGCCCTGGCGGCGAGAACCGGGGCGATCAACCTGGGCCAGGGCTTCCCCGACACCGACGGCCCCGAGGAGATCCGGGAGGCGGCCGTACGGGCCCTGCGCGACGGGCGCGGCAACCAGTACCCGCCGGGCCCGGGCGTCCCCGAGCTGCGCACCGCCGTCACCGCCCACCAGCAGCGGCACTACGGCCTGTCCTACGACCCGGACACCGAGGTCCTGGTCACCGCCGGCGCCACCGAGGCCATCGCCGCCTCACTGCTGGCCCTGCTGGAACCCGGCGACGAGGTGATCGCGCTGGAGCCGTACTACGACTCGTACGCGGCCTGCATCGCCATGGCGGGCGGCACGCGGGTGCCGGTGACCCTGCGCCCGCACGAGGGCGCGTTCCGCCTCGACCTGGACGAGCTGCGCGACGCGGTCACCGACCGCACCCGCCTGCTGCTGCTCAACACCCCGCACAATCCGACGGGCACCGTCCTGACCCGCGCCGAACTCGCGGCGGTCGCCGAGCTGGCCGTGGAGCGGGACCTGCTGGTGGTGACGGACGAGGTCTACGAGCACCTGGTCTTCGGCACCGCCGAGCACGTCCCGCTCGCGTCCTTCCCGGGGATGCGCGAGCGCACGGTGACGATCAGCTCGGCCGGCAAGACGTACTCGTTCACCGGCTGGAAGGTCGGCTGGATCACCGCGCCGCCCGCCCTGGTCACCGCGGTGCGCTCGGCCAAGCAGTACCTGACCTACGTGGCGTCGGGCCCCTTCCAGTACGCCGTCGCCGAGGCCCTCGCGCTGCCCGACTCCTACTTCTCCGGTTTCCGCGCGGACATGGAGGCCAGGCGGGACGTCCTGGCGGCCGGCCTCGCGGAGGCGGGCTTCGGCGTCTACCGTCCCGCCGGGACGTACTTCGTCACCACCGACATCCGCCCCCTCGGCGAGAGCGACGGCTTCGCCTTCTGCCGGGACCTGCCGGAGCGCGCGGGTGTCGTCGCCATCCCCAACGCGGTCTTCTACGACCACCGGGAGGCGGGCGCCCCCTTCGTCCGGTTCGCGTTCTGCAAGCGGACGCCGGTCCTGGAGGAGGCCGTGCGGCGGCTGAAGACGCTGGGGGGCTGAACGACGAGAGCCCGGCCCCGGCACACGACCCCGGACGGCGGTCGGTGCCCGGCCGGGCTCCGCGGTACGCGGGGGCGGACTACTCTCCGCCCTCGTCCTCGGGCTTCTCCGCCTCGTCGACCTCCTGCTCCAGGCCGAGCTGCTCCACCAGCCAGCGGTCGAACTCGATGGCGGCGCGCACCCAGCTGACCGTCGAGGAGACGAAGTGCTCCAGGCTGACGCCCATGCCGATCAGCATCTGCGCCTCGCCGATCAGGCGGACGGTGCCGTCGTCGTGGGTGTGGGAGTACACCTTGGGCCACAGGGTGCGCCGGTTCCAGTCGTCGAGCGACTCCAGCAGCTGCGGCTTGTCGTCGATCTCGTGGGGGCGGTCGTAGAACGTCCGCACCGAGAAGATCTGCTGGTCGCCCTCGCCACGGAACATGAAGTACGTACGGAACTGCTCCCACGGCGCCGCGAGGTCTCCCTCGTCGTCGACGACGTACTTGAGCTCCATCTGTTCGAGGAGCTGCTTCACGAGGTCCTGATCCGGGACGACGGGGCCCGCCGGCCCTTGGGGCTGCGGCTCGGGCTGGCCCCCGAAGTTCGGAATCGAGGACGGGTCGATGCTCACCGTGTTTTTCCCTTCGTACGGATCACACCATCCTCCCCCATGCGGGGAGGGGGGTGGCAAGCCCGCCGGGGCCCTGTCAGCCCTGGGCTGACACGATCCGGCCGGTCGGGTGGCCCCGGCGGACGGCCGGTGCCGCCCGTACGGGCGGCACCGGCTTCCGGGGGCCGGCGCGGATCACGGCGTCCACCTGCGACGTACGGGCGGCCCGCCGCCCCACGAGGGGCGACGGGCCGCGCGCGGGCCACCCGGGCTACAGCGTCTTGCCGCTCGCCGGGCCCACGATCAGGTCGTCGCCGAAACGGTCCACGCGGACCGTGTCGCCGTCCTTGATCTCGCCGGCGAGGATCTCCCGGGCGAGCCGGTCGCCGATCGCGGTCTGCACGAGGCGGCGCAGCGGGCGGGCGCCGTAGGCCGGGTCCATGCCCTCGTCGGCCAGCCACGCCAGGGCGTCGTCGGTGACCTCCAGGGTGAGGCGGCGCTCGGCGAGGCGCCGGGCGAGCCCGTCGATCTGGAGCCGCGCGATCCGGCTCAGCTCGTCCTTGCTCAGGGCCGAGAAGACCACGAGGTCGTCGAGCCGGTTGAGGAACTCCGGCTTGAACGACGTCCGGACCACCTCCAGGACCTGCTCCTTCTTCTCCGCCTCCCCGGTCAGCGGGTCGACCAGGTACTGGCTGCCCAGGTTGGAGGTCAGCACCAGGATGGTGTTGCGGAAGTCGACGGTGCGGCCCTGCCCGTCGGTGAGGCGGCCGTCGTCCAGCACCTGGAGCAGGATGTCGAAGACCTCGGGGTGCGCCTTCTCCACCTCGTCCAGCAGCACCACGGTGTACGGGCGGCGCCGCACGGCCTCGGTGAGCTGGCCGCCCTCCTCGTAGCCGACGTATCCGGGCGGGGCGCCGACCAGCCGGGCGACGCTGTGCTTCTCGCCGTACTCCGACATGTCGATGCGGACCATGGCCCGCTCGTCGTCGAAGAGGAAGTCGGCGAGCGCCTTGGCCAGCTCGGTCTTGCCGACACCGGTCGGGCCCAGGAAGAGGAACGACCCGGTGGGCCGGTCGGGGTCGGCGATCCCGGCCCGGCTGCGCCGCACGGCGTCGGACACGGCCCGCACGGCCTCGCCCTGCCCGATCAGCCGCTTGCCGAGCTCGTCCTCCATGCGCAGCAGCTTCTGCGTCTCGCCCTCCAGCAGGCGACCGGCGGGGATGCCGGTCCAGGAGGCGACGACGTCGGCGATGTCGTCGGCGCCGACCTCCTCCTTGACCATGGTGTCCCTGGCGGCCTCCTCCTCGGCCTCGGAGGCGGCCTCCAGGTCGCGCTCCAGGGCCGGGATCTCGCCGTAGAGGAGCTTGGAGGCGGTGTCGAAGTCGCCGTCGCGCTGGGCGCGTTCGGCCTGCCCGCGCAGTTCGTCGAGCTTCTCCTTCAGCTCGCCGACCCGGTTGAGGGACTGCTTCTCCTTCTCCCAGCGGGCGGTGAGGCCGCGCAGCTCCTCCTCCTTGTCGGCGAGGTCGCGGCGCAGCCGCTCCAGGCGCTCCAGCGAGGCGGCGTCGGTCTCCTTGCCGATCGCCAGCTCCTCCATCTTCAGCCGGTCGACGGAGCGCTGGAGTTCGTCGATCTCGACGGGGGAGGAGTCGATCTCCATGCGCAGCCGGGACGCGGCCTCGTCGACGAGGTCGATGGCCTTGTCGGGCAGGAAGCGGGAGGTGATGTACCGGTCGGACAGCGTCGCGGCGGCCACCAGCGCGCTGTCGGCGATCTGGACCTTGTGGTGGGCCTCGTAGCGGCCCTTGAGTCCGCGCAGGATCGCGATGGAGTCCTCGACGGTCGGCTCGGCGACCAGCACCTGCTGGAAGCGCCGCTCCAGGGCGGGGTCCTTCTCGATCCGCTCGCGGTACTCGTCCAGCGTGGTCGCACCGACCATGCGCAGCTCACCGCGCGCGAGCATCGGCTTGAGCATGTTCCCGGCGTCCATGGCGGAGTCGCCGCCGGCGCCGGCCCCCACGACGGTGTGCAGCTCGTCGATGAAGGTGATGATCTGGCCCTCGGAGTCCTTGATCTCCGCGAGGACGGTCTTCAGCCGCTCCTCGAACTCGCCGCGGTACTTGGCGCCGGCGACCATCGCGCCGAGGTCCAGCGCGACCAGCCGCTTGCCCTTCAACGACTCGGGCACGTCGCCCTTGACGATCCGCTGGGCGAGCCCCTCGACGACGGCGGTCTTGCCGACGCCGGGCTCGCCGATGAGGACGGGGTTGTTCTTGGTGCGGCGGGACAGCACCTGCACGACGCGCCGGATCTCGTGGTCCCGTCCGATGACGGGGTCGAGCTTGCCCTCGCGCGCGGCGGCGGTGAAGTCGGTGCCGAACTTCTCCAGCGCCTTGTACTGGCCCTCGGGGTCGGCGGTGGTCACCCGGCGTCCTCCCCTCGCCTTGCGGAAGGCCTCCTGCAGCTTCTTCGCACCGGCACCCTGTCCCTCCAGCACCTCACCGGCCGCGCCGCCCTTCGCGGCGATGCCGAGGAGCAGGTGCTCGGTGGAGAGGTACTCGTCCCCGAGCTCCTTGGCGCGGGCCTGGGCGTCGGCGACCACGGCGAGCATCTCACGGTTGGGCTGCGGCGGCGCGACCGTGGACCCGGTGACGCTGGGCAGCCCGGCGAGGATGCGCTCGGCGCCGGACCGCACGACCGCGAGGTCGGCCTCGACGGCGGCGAGCAGGTCGGTGATGTTCTCGTTGTCCTGTCCCTGGAGCAGAGCCAGGAGCAGGTGGGCGGGGGTGAGATCGGGGTGTCCCTCGGTCACGGCCCGGTTGCTGGCCGCGTTGATCGCGTCCCGGCTCCGGTTGGTCAGCTCGGCGTCCACGTTCTGGCTTCCCTCCTAGCGTCGGCCGTCGGCGGTCCGGCCGCGTATCCCAGTGCTGACTCGGTCAACGTGCACAAAGTTGAGTCTATTCCACTCAAGGAGGAAACGGCGGCCGGTCGCGCCGAGGAGCGCCTTTCGGCCGGACGGGGAACGCGCCGATGCCCGGACATGTCCGGGCATACGACAGCGGCGTCACCGTGTTCAGGTCACGGTGACGCCGCTGCCGGGGGGAAGCACCTGAGCGATCTGTTACGACGGGGGAATCGCGTCAGGCACTGCGGGGGGTGGCCGAGATGGTCCTCACTTCGGAGACCTCCGGCTGAGCGAGCCGGTGGTCCCTCTGGTCCAGGTTCACAAAGATCATTCCGTACCGGACGGCACACCGCACGGGCCGCGGCGCCCCCCGAGGCCGCCGCAGGCACCGGTACGCCCGCACGTCGCCGTCCTCGTCCAGCGTGACGACGACCGGCTCGCCGAAGACCGTCACCATCAGGGAGTCACCGGGATGCGGGATCGCGGTGACCAGATCGATGAAGTGCCAGCCGGAGCGGTAGGCGGTGGCCATCTCGCGGCGGAAGGAACGGTCGTCGGGTGGAGTGGTCATCGCGATCAGTTCCAAGACGTGTCGTCGGTGCGGTCCCCGCCGACGACGACCGTGATCGACCCGGTGTTCGCCCGAACGTCACTGGACTTGCCGGCCAGGCCGCTCGCGGCCCCAAGCACCACAACGGCGGAAAGAGCAGCGGCAAGTACCGAGCGAAGCATTCTCTTACTCATAGTCGGCTTCGTCCTCACTCGATGGTCTCCTCTTCCCCCGTCGGGTAAGACGATGGCTCATTCGGGCACGTCATGGCCACACAATCGGTGCATCATGTTCCTGCATGTTCAGGACCCTGGGGGGTGGAAAATTGGGGACAAACGGGAAACAAGTGGCGCATCCCCATGCCATAACCGAACTTTGCGACGAAGGCAGTCGCCTCTACGTCGGCGCTCTGCGTGCCGGCCGCATCGCACGCGCGGACGTCGAGGAAGCCCCTTGCCTCATGGAGTTCGCTCTGCTCCACCCGGACCCCGACGACGCCACCTGGCTGCGTCCCGTCCCTCCGACGGTCGCCCTGGCGCAGCGGCTCCACCCCATCGAGCGGGAGATCACGGAGCGCAGGCGCCTCTCGGTCGAACTCGCCGACGCCTTCGAACCCTTCATGGCCGCGAGCGCCCAGAGTGCCGCGACCACTCACGCCATCACCGTGCTGGAGGGCAAGGATCGCATCAACGCGGCCCTGAACCTGGCCACTTCCGAGTGTCACACCGAAGTACTCACCGTGCAGCCCGGCGGCCGCCGGCTGGAGAGCAACCTCCTGAAGGGCCTCGAACGGGACAGGCCGCTCATCGAACGCGGGGTACGGCTGCGGACGCTGTACCAGCACACCGCCCGGCACAGCCCCGAGACCCTGGCCTACGTGGAGCGGATCGCCAACGGCAAGGTCGAGGTGCGGACCATCGACGAACTGGTCGAGCGGCTCATCATCTGCGACGAGACGGTGGCTTTCATCCCGACGCGGGAGGACCGCCAGGTCGCCCTGGAACTCCGCCACCCCGGCCTGGTCCGGTACCTGGTCAAGGTCTTCGAGTTCATGTGGGCGCGCGCCGTCCCGCTCAAGGTCGGGACACCGTACGAGACGGCCCCCGACGGCATCACCGACATCCAGCACTCCATCGCCAAGCTCCTGGTCGAGGGCCACGTCGACGAGGCCATCGCCCGGCGCCTGGGGATGAACGTGCGCACCTGCCGCGCGCACATCGCCAAACTCGCGACCGTCCTGGGCAGCGGCAGCCGTGCGCAACTGGGCTACCTGATCGCGCAGTCGGGGATCCTCGAACAGGCCCAGGGCAGCCAGGGAGGGGGCCACTCGTGACCGGGGGGACGCACCGGCACGCACGGGAGGAGCTGTGCGAGGCGGGCCTCGGTCTCTACACCCGCGCCCTGCGGGAGGGGCACCTGCCCAGCGAGGAGGCGGCCGAAGCGCCCTGCCTGGTCGACAACGGCCTCCTGCATCCGTCGGTCGACGACCTGACCCGGATGGAGCCCGTCGCACCGGCCGTCGCCCTGCAGCGCCTGCTCCGTTCCTCGGAGGAGCGCATCGTCGGCGAACGCCGTCGTGGGCAACGGCTCGCCGATGCCTTCGAGCCCCTCGTGCGGCTCGGGGGGCCGGCCGCCGCGAGCGGGGACACCCCGTCCCTCAGGATCCTCAGCGGCAAGGAGCGGACGAGCCGGGCCATCGCCGAGGCCATGGCCGAAGGCCGGGACCAGCTCCTGGCCATCCAGCCGCACGACGGGCTCGTCGCCCCGCCCTTCCACCACCACGAAGCCGCCATGGAACGGGACCAGGCCTTCCTCGACAACGGCGGCCGGGTGCGCGCGCTGTACCAGCACACCGTCCGCCACGCCCCCCTGATCATCGGGCGTTACGAACGCCTGACGGGTGACGTGGAGGCGCGGACCCTCAACGAGGTCACCGAGCGCCTCGTCGTCGTGGACCGCACCGTCGCCTTCATCCCCGCCAGCGCCGACCGTTCACTCGCCCTGGAAGTCCGCCACCCCGCCCTGGTGGCCTACTTCATCAACATCTTCGACCGCCTCTGGCACCTCGCCACCCCCATGCACCCCCAGGCGGTCCGGCAGCCCACCCTCGGCGGCATCACCCCCCGCCAGCGCGCCATCGCCGCCCTCCTCGTGGAAGGGCACACGGACGCCTCGATCGCCGACCGCCTCGGCATGAACGTCCGTACCGCCCGCGTCCACATCGCCAAGCTCGCCGCCACCCTCGGCAGCGAGAGCCGCGCTCAGCTCGGTTACCTCATCGGACGTTCGGGGATTCTCGACCGGGAACGCTGACGGAGGGCGAGCCGTCCAGGCCGGCCTGGGCGATGCGCACCCCCAGCTGGGTCCGGCTCGTCGCGCCCAGGGTCTCCGACAGGCGGGCGATGTGCGCCCGGCACGTCCGCACGCTGATGCCCAGCCGCTCCGCGATCACCGCGTCCTGGTGGCCCTCCGCCAGCAGCGCCGCGATGGACCGCTCGCGGTGCGAGACGCCCTCGAAGCCGGTGTCCGGGAGCGGCGCCGACAGGGGCACCGCCAGGCGCCACAGGCGTTCGAAGACCGTCACCAGGTAGGTGATCAGCGCGGGGTGGCGCAGTTCCAGGGCCATCGTGCAGTCGGCGTTGGCGGGGATGAACGCCACCGTGCGGTCGAAGAGGATGAGGCGGTCGACGACCTCGTCGAGGGTGCGGGCCTCCACCGCGTCGCCCATCAGCTCCAGGTAGGTGAGCAGCCCCTGCCCGTGCCGGGCGACGTGCGTGTACAGGTCCCGCATCCGCACCCCGCGCCCGCGCAGCGCCAGCGCCCGGTGCAGCCCCTCCGTCAGCTCGTGCTCGCGCCGGATGCCGCCGGGCTGGACGGTGAGCACCTCCGTCGTGCACGCCTGGGTCGCCTCGTCCATCGCGCCCTGGATGCGGGTCAGCCCGTCCAGCACCCGGATCGCCGTGCCCTCCGTGGCCGCCGGCGTCCGGACGCGCCGGCCCAGACCCGCGTACCGCTCGAAGGCCTCCACCGCCGAGCCCACCCGCCGCTGGCTCGCCCTGACCTCCTCGTGCACCCCGCGCAGCAGCCGGGTCATGACCTCCTGCGGGGAGGTCGGCACGAGCCAGTCCATGTCGTCGGGGTCGGGGTGCAGCAGGGCCAGCTCCAGCAGGCAGGGCACCGGCTCCGCGTCCCGGCGCGGCACCCGGCCGAGCCGTACGGCCCGGGAGTACACGCGGTCCCCGGCCGCGCACAGCCGGTCGGCGCCGTGCGGATGCTCCTGAGCCCCGTGCCCGGCCATCGCCCATCCCACCCCCGGTTCCGGCTCTTTCCGCAGCGCAACTATGCGCGGCCGGGACCGGGTCCGCAACACGGCTCCGCGCCGGGCGGCGGCCGGAGGACACCGGTTCGCACCGGTATGCCCGTGCGGTGGGCGACGGCTACTTCAGCCCGATCTCCGCGCAGGCCGACGCGAACTTCGCCGTGCAGATGTCGGAGACCTTGTAGAAGCCGTCCGCCACGACGGTGTCCTTGATGTTCTTCTTCGTCAGGGCGACGACCGGGACGAGCTGCGCCGGGATGCCCCGGTGGCTGGGGCTGTCGACCCTGTCGCGGGTGAGCGCGTCGAACTGGATGTCCCGCCCCTGGAGGTACGCCACGACCATCTCCGCGGCGCTCTCGGCCTCCTGCGGGTAGGGCTTGTAGACGCTCATGTACTGCTCGCCGGCGACGATCCGCTGGACCGCCGGCAGCTCCGCGTCCTGACCGGTGATGGGCGGCAGGTCGGTGACGCCCGCCGCCTCCAGGGCGTCGATGATGCCGCCCGCCATGCCGTCGTTGGCGGAGTAGACGCCGGCGATGTTCTTCGCGCCGATCGCCTCGATCGCCTCCGCCATGTTCGCCTCGGCGTTCTCCGGCGCCCAGTCCTTGGTGTCGAAGGACTGGGCGATGGTCACCTTGCCGTTCAGCTCGGACATCGCACCGGCCTTGAACTGCTTGGCGTTCGGGTCGGTGGACGAGCCGTTCATCATGACGATCTTGTCGGAGGTGTCCGCCTCGCCGCCGAGCGCCTCGACGAGGGAGCGCCCCTGGACCTCGCCGACCAGCTCGTTGTCGAAGGAGATGTAGGCGTCGATCGGGCCCTCGGCCAGCCGGTCGTAGGCGATGACCGGGATGCCGGCGTCCTCGGCCTTCTGCACGCTCGACGCGATGTCGTGCGAGTCCACGGCGTCCAGGACGATGGCGTCGACCTTGTCGTCGATCATCTTCTGCATCTGCGCGGCCTGCTTGGAGGCGCTCGCCCCGGCGTTGGCGTACTCGACCTTGCCCTGCTCGCGGGTGAGGGAGGCGATCTTCTTCTCGAAGTACGGGTGGTCGAACTGCTCGTAGCGCGTGTTCGCCGTCTCCGGCAGCAGCAGGCCCACCGTGATGTCGTCGCCCTTCGACGGGCTCGCGCCGTCACTGCTCTCCGAAGCGCCCAGCGCACCACAGCCGACCAGCGAAACGGACATCGTGGACGCTGCCAGGGATATGGCGATACGACGGATGCAGGAGCTCACTTCTGGTGCCTTCCGGACGCGGGGGCCGCATTGCAACCCAGGTGACTGAAAAGCCAACGCGTCGCCGCCGTCATCGTCAAGCGGAACCACTTAACGAGATGACAACACCACGCTCCGCAGCCGATGTGGAGACGGAGCGGAATCACCTCCCGACTCCCTTTACAGGCCTTCCACGCGAGGGGCACGCGAAGGGGCCCGGAGGTTCGGGCGAACCTCCGGGCCCCTTCGCGGAATCCTCACGCGGCGTCAGTCCGGCGTCTGCTGCTGCCGCTTGGGCCGCCACACCACCAGCGCACTGGTCTGCTGGACCTCCTGGTACGGCACCAGGTCACGGCGGTACGACGCGTGCACCGCCGCCTCCCGCTGGCGCATCGCCGTGGCCGCGCCCTCCAGCGCGTCCGACAGCTCCGCTATGCGGGACTGGAGCGCGGCGACCTGGTTCTCCAGTTCGATGATGCGCTTGATTCCGGCCAGGTTGATGCCCTCGTCCTGCGACAACTGCTGCACCTGGCGGAGCAGTTCGATGTCGCGGGCCGAGTAGCGCCGGCCGCGCCCGGCCGTGCGGTCGGGGGAGACCAGGCCGAGGCGGTCGTACTGGCGCAGCGTCTGCGGGTGCAGACCGGAGAGCTGGGCCGCCACCGAGATGACGTAGACCGGGGTGTCCTCGGTCAGTTCATACGGGTTGCGTCGACGACCGTCCATTCCCGTCAAGCTCCCTTCGCGGCCTGGAACAGCTCCGCCCGCGGATCCTCGTCCGCGGTCACCTCGCGATACGCCTCGAGCGCGTCACGAGCCTTCCCCGACAGGTCCTTCGGGACACTCACCTCCACGGTGACCAGGAGGTCGCCGCGGGTGCCGTCCTTGCGGACCGCGCCCTTGCCCCGGGCGCGCATGGTGCGCCCGCCCGGCGTGCCCGCCGGCAGCTTCAGCGTGACGGGCGGACCGCCCAGGGTCGGGACGCGGACCTCGCCGCCGAGCGCCGCCTCGGCGAAGGTGACCGGGACGGTGACGGTGAGGTTGTCGCCCTTGCGGCCGAAGACGGGGTGTTCCTTGACGTGGACCACCACGTACAGGTCGCCCGCCGGGCCGCCCCGCTCGCCCGGCGCGCCCTTGCCGCGCAGCCGGATGCGCTGCCCGTCCGCCACCCCGGCCGGGATGCGGACCTGCATCGTCCGCGAGGACTTGGCGCGTCCGGAGCCCTTGCAGACGTCGCAGGGGTTCTCCGAGATCAGGCCGCGGCCCTTGCAGTCCGGGCAGGGGTCGGTCAGCGAGAAGCCGCCGCCGGAGCCCCGGGCGACCTGGCCGGTGCCGACGCAGGTCGGGCACACGCGCGGCGTGCCGTTCTTGTCGCCGGTGCCCGAACAGGCCTTGCAGGGCTGCTGGCTGGACATGCGCAGCGGGACCGTCGCGCCCTCGATCGCCTCCGTGAAGCTGAGGGTGACCTCGGACTCGACGTCCTGGCCGCGCCGCGGCTGGGTCCGCGTGCCGGCGCCGGTCCCGCCGGCGCCGGTGCGGTTGAACAGGCCCCCGAAGACGTCCCCGAGACCGCCGCCGAAGCCGCCGGCCCCGCCCTGGGCGCCTCCGAAGAGGTCGCCCAGGTCGAAGTTGAAGGTGCCGCCGCCGCCCGCGCCCGGCCCCGGGCGGAACCCGCCGTTGCCGAACAGCGCGCGGGCGTCGTCGTACTCCTTGCGCTTCTTGGGGTCACCGAGGACGTCGTTCGCCTCGGAGATCTCCTTGAAGCGCTCCTCGGCCTTCGTGTTGCCCTTGTTGGCGTCCGGGTGGAACTCGCGGGCGAGCTTCCGGTACGCCTTCTTGATCTCGGCCTCGGTGGCGTCCTTGGGGACGCCGAGGACCTTGTAGTAGTCCTTCTCGATGAAGTCCTTGGTGCTCATCCCCGACGTCCCTCCTCTCCTGCGTACGCGTACGTCGTGACGTCAGCCCTCCTCCGGGCCACCGTTCTCCTTGTCGTCGGCCGCCTCGGCCGGCTCCTCGGCCTTGACGGTCTGCGCACCCGGCTGCGGCTCGGCCACGGCCACCCGCGCGGGGCGGATGGTGCGCTCGCCGATCCGGTACCCGGGCTGCAGAATCGCCACGCACGTCGTCTCGGTGACGTCCGGTGCGTAGGAGTGCATCAGGGCCTCGTGGATCGTCGGGTCGAAGGGCTCGCCCTCCTTGCCGAACTGCTGGAGGCCCATCTTGGCCACCACGGTCTCCAGCGACTCCGCGACGGACTTGAACCCGCCGACGAGTTCGCCGTGCTCCCGGGCGCGGCCGACGTCGTCGAGCACGGGAAGCAGCTCGGACAGGAGGTTCGCCACGGCGATCTCCTTGACCGCGACGCGGTCCCGCTCGACCCGGCGGCGGTAGTTCTGGTACTCGGCCTGGAGGCGCTGGAGGTCCGCCGTGCGCTCGCCGAGCGCCGTGCGTGCCTGATCCAGCTGGGCCACCAGACCCGCGTTCTCACTCGCGTCCCCGGCCGGGGCCGCCTCCTCCTCGGAGGCGGCCGTCGGTTCGGCGGCGTCAGGGGCTGCGCCAGAGGGGACGTCGGGCTTCTCGTCGAAGCCCGGGGTCTCCTCGGTCACGCCGCACCGTCCTTGCGCTCGTCGTCCACGATCTCGGCGTCGACGACGTCGTCGTCGGCGCTCTTGTCACCGGCACCGGCACCCGGGGCCTCGCCGCCGGCGGCCTGCGCGCCCTGGGCGTCGGCGTACATGGCCTGGCCCAGCTTCTGCGAGACGGCGGCGACCTTCTCGGTGGCGGTGCGGATCTCGGCGGAGTCCTCGCCCTTGAGCTTCTCCTTCAGCTCGGCGACGGCCTGCTCGACCTCCGTCTTGACCTCGCCGGGGACCTTGTCCTCGTTGTCCTTGAGGAACTTCTCGGTCTGGTAGACGAGCTGCTCGCCCTGGTTGCGGGTCTCGGCGGCCTCGCGGCGGCGGTGGTCCTCCTCCGCGTACTGCTCGGCCTCCTGGCGCATGCGGTCGACCTCGTCCTTCGGCAGCGAGGAGCCGCCGGTGACGGTCATCTTCTGCTCCTTGCCCGTGCCCAGGTCCTTCGCGGTCACGTGCATGATGCCGTTGGCGTCGATGTCGAAGGAGACCTCGATCTGCGGGACGCCGCGGGGCGCCGGCGGCAGGCCGGTCAGCTCGAACATGCCGAGCTTCTTGTTGTACGCCGCGATCTCGCGCTCGCCCTGGTAGACCTGGATCTGCACGGAGGGCTGGTTGTCCTCGGCGGTGGTGAAGATCTCCGAGCGCTTGGTCGGGATCGTCGTGTTCCGCTCGATCAGCTTGGTCATGATGCCGCCCTTGGTCTCGATGCCGAGGGACAGCGGGGTGACGTCGAGCAGCAGGACGTCCTTGACCTCGCCCTTGAGGACACCGGCCTGGAGCGAGGCGCCGATGGCGACGACCTCGTCCGGGTTGACGCCCTTGTTGGCCTCCTTGCCGCCGGTCAGCTCCTTGACGAGCTCGGCGACGGCGGGCATGCGGGTGGAGCCGCCGACGAGGACGACGTGGTCGATCTCGGACAGCTGGATGCCGGCGTCCTTGATGACGTTGTGGAACGGCGTCTTGCAGCGCTCCAGCAGGTCGGCGGTCAGCTGCTGGAACTGGGCGCGCGTGAGCTTCTCGTCCAGGTGCAGCGGGCCCTCGGCGGAGGCCGTGATGTAGGGCAGGTTGATCGAGGTCTCGGTGGACGAGGACAGCTCGATCTTGGCCTTCTCGGCGGCCTCGCGCAGGCGCTGGAGGGCCATCTTGTCCTTGGACAGGTCCACGCCGTGACCGGACTGGAACTGCTTGACCAGGTAGTCGACGACGCGCTGGTCCCAGTCGTCACCACCGAGGTGGTTGTCACCGTTGGTGGCCTTCACCTCGACGACGCCGTCGCCGATCTCCAGCAGCGAGACGTCGAAGGTGCCGCCACCGAGGTCGAAGACGAGGATGATCTGCTCGTCCTTGTCGAGGCCGTACGCCAGCGCGGCGGCGGTCGGCTCGTTGACGATGCGCAGGACGTTCAGGCCCGCGATCTCGCCGGCCTCCTTGGTGGCCTGGCGCTCGGCGTCGTTGAAGTACGCCGGGACGGTGATCACCGCGTCGGTGACCTTCTCGCCCAGGTAGGCCTCGGCGTCCCGCTTCAGCTTCTGCAGCACGAAGGCGCTGATCTGCTGCGGGTTGAAGTCCTTGCCGTCCAGGTTGATCTTCCAGTCGGTGCCCATGTGGCGCTTGACCGACCGGATGGTCCTGTCGACGTTCGTGACCGCCTGGCGCTTGGCCACCTCGCCGACCAGCACCTCACCGTTCTTGGCGAAGGCGACGACGGACGGCGTGGTCCTGGCGCCCTCGGCGTTGGTGATGACGGTGGGCTCACCGCCCTCCAGAACGCTGACGACGGAGTTAGTCGTGCCCAGGTCGATGCCGACCGCACGTGCCATGGTGATTTCCTCCAGCTGACTTGAGTGGAACAGGCTCAAGTGTGCATGACGCGCACCGCCGGGTCAACAGACGTGAGTCGGCCAGACTCAACTCTTATCCGTTCCTTACGCGCAATGACGCGCTGACCTGCGCATTCCGCGAACCGATGGCCTGGCGAACCGGAAAATCCGCCCGCCGGGGGGAGGTGTGCACCCCGGTCCCGGGACGCGAGGCGGGGACCCGGCGCGACCCGCGGACGGCGGTGCCCGGACCGGTCCGCCGCGGCTCGTGCACCCGCACCCTCAGCAGCCCCAGCACCGCGGCGGCCGAGGCGCCCGCCACTCCCAGCACGGCCGCCTCCCCCAGCCGGCCGATGTGCACGAGCACCCCCACGAGTACCCCGCCGGACGCGCCCGCACCGAGCAGCACGACCACCCCTTGAGGGGTCAGCCCCAGCCGCCGCAGCCGGTGGGCGAGGTGATCGGGGCCGCCGCGCAGCGGGGACCGGCCGGCCAGCCGGCGCGACAGCAGGACGAGGACGGCGTCGGCGCTCGCCGGCGCGGTCAGCGCGAACAGCACTCCCGCACCGGCGCCGGGCGCCTGCCCCGCCCGGGTGAACACCGCCGCCCCGGCGAGCAGGAAGCCGGCGAAGAGCGCCCCGGACGCCCCGAGCGCGATCCGGGCGGGGTGCCAGTTGTGCAGCAGGAACCCGGTCAGCGCGGCGGCCAGCGCGCTCAGCAGCACCGCGAGCCCGTCCATCAGCTCCGCCGCCGCGCAGACGCCGACGCCGAAGGCGGTCACCACCCCCACCGCGCCGGCCAGCCCGTCGGCGTGGTCGAGCCCGCGGAAGGCCATGGCGACCAGCGCGATCCAGAGCACCGCCAGCGCCCCGGCCAGCGGCCCGGTCCCGTCGTACGGCACCACGCACGCCGCCGCGAGAGCCGTGCCGGCCAGCAGCCACCGCCGCCGCAGCCGCCAGAGGTCGGCGGCGAGGCCCAGCGCCCCGACGGCACAGCCGGCGACGAGCAGCCGGACCACACCCGTGCCGAGCGGGACGGCGCCCGTCCACTGGCAGGCGCCCGCGACCGCCCCGGTGGCGAGGACGACGGCCACGCCGCCGAGCAGGGGCACCGGGCGCGGACGGCGCCGGTCGACGAGGGCCAGACGCAGGGCGGACGCCCTCAGCAGGGCGGTGAGCAGGACGGCGAGGAGAAAGGAGACGGTGGCGGCAGTGATCCCGTAGAGCACGGACCTAAAATAGGCCGAATATCACGATGTGCGATGAATGTCCTGTCCAACCCGGCGTGGCGGCGACGGGCGACGGCCGGCGGGCGGTCAGGGTTGCCTCAGCGACGCAGATCACCGCGGCCCTGACTACAGTGCGGCTGGAGATACGGGTAGTCTCGGACAGACTGCATAAGTTACCGCTTAGTAATGTCGGGGTGGGTGAAGAACCCCGTCCCCAATCCCTCGCAGGCCCGAGGAGCCCCCAAATGCAACTCGCCGCGATCGTCGTGTCGCTGGTTCTGATTGTGGTCGGCGTGGCCCTGTTCGCCCGCGCCATCCTGCAGATCGTCAACTACATGCGGCTCGGCCAGAGCGTGCCCGCAGGCACCCGCACCGACGCACCCGGACAGCGCACCCTCACCGTGGCCAGGGAGTTCCTCGGCCATACCCGGATGAACCGCTGGGGCGTCATCGGCGTCGCGCACTGGTTCGTGGCGGTGGGCTTCTTCACCCTGCTGCTGACGATCGTCAACGCCATCGGACAGCTGTTCCAGGCCGACTGGATCCTTCCGGTCATCGGCGACTGGGCGCCGTACAACGTCTTCGTCGAGTTCATCGGCACGATGACGGTGCTCGGCATCCTGGTCCTGATCGTCGTCCGGCAGCTGAGCCACCCGAGGAAGCCGGGCCGCAAGTCCCGCTTCGCGGGGTCCAACTTCGGACAGGCGTACTTCGTCGAGGCCGTCATCCTCATCGTCGGCGTCTGCATCTTCATGCTGCACGCGCTGGAGGGCGCCCAGCACCACGTGGACGGCTACGAGGCGTCGTTCTTCATCTCGTACCCGGTGGTGTCGTGGCTGGAGGGCATGGACGTCTCCACGCTCCAGAACCTCACCTACTTCTTCGCCGGCCTGAAGATCGCGACCTCCTTCATCTGGATGATCACGGTCGGCCTGAAGACCGACATGGGCGTGGCCTGGCACCGCTTCCTCGCCTTCCCGAACATCTGGTTCAAGCGGAACGCGAACGGCGACACCTCGCTGGGCGCGCTGCTGCCCATGACGTCGGGCGGCAAGCCGATCGACTTCGCCGACCCCGGCGACGACGACGTCTTCGGCGTCTCCCAGGTCGAGCAGTTCTCGTGGAAGGGCCTGCTGGACTTCTCCACCTGCACCGAGTGCGGCCGCTGCCAGTCGCAGTGCCCCGCCTGGAACACCGGCAAGCCGCTCTCCCCCAAGCTCCTGATCATGTCCCTGCGCGACCACGCGCACGCCAAGGCCCCCTACCTGCTGGCCGGCGGCGGCAAGACGACGGAGGGCGAGGAGAAGGCGTCCGCCGAGCAGCTCGAGGGCGTCCCCGCGGCCGCTCTCGCCGAGGCCGAGCGCCCGCTGATCGGCACCGCCGAGGAGAACGGCGTCATCGACCCGGACGTCCTGTGGTCCTGCACCACCTGCGGCGCCTGCGTCGAGCAGTGCCCGGTCGACATCGAGCACGTCGACCACATCGTCGACATGCGCCGCTACCAGGTGATGATCGAGTCCGCGTTCCCGTCCGAGGCGGGCACGATGCTCAAGAACCTGGAGAAGAAGGGCAACCCCTGGGGCCTGGCCAAGAAGCAGCGCCTGGAGTGGACCAAGGAGGTCGACTTCGAGGTCCCGGTCGTCGGCAAGGACATCGAGGACCTCACCGAGGTCGAGTACCTGTACTGGGTCGGCTGCGCCGGCGCCCTCGAGGACCGCGCCAAGAAGACCACCAAGGCCTTCGCGGAGCTGCTGCACATGGCGGGCGTGAAGTTCGCCATCATGGGCGGCGACGAGAAGTGCACCGGTGACTCCGCCCGCCGCCTCGGCAACGAGCCCCTCTTCCAGGAGCTCGGCATGGAGAACGTCATGTCCCTCAACGCCGCCTTCGGCGAGGAGATGGACGACGAGGGCAAGGTCGTCCCGGAGTCGGCGAAGCCCAGGTCGGCGAAGAAGATCGTCGCCACCTGCCCGCACTGCCTCAACACCCTCGGCAACGAGTACCCGCAGCTCGGCGGCGACTACGAGGTCATCCACCACACCCAGCTGCTCCAGCACCTCGTCGACGAGGGCAAGCTGGTCCCGGTCACCCCGGTCGAGGGCATCATCACCTACCACGACCCGTGCTACCTGGGCCGGCACAACAAGATCTACACGCCGCCGCGCGAGATCATCGCCGCCGTCCCGGGCGTCCGCAACGAGGAGATGCACCGCCACAAGGAGCGCGGCTTCTGCTGCGGCGCCGGCGGCGCGCGGATGTGGATGGAGGAGCGGATCGGCAAGCGCATCAACAACGAGCGCGTCGACGAGGCCCTGTCCCTCAACCCGGACATCGTCTCCACCGCCTGCCCGTTCTGCCTCGTCATGCTCACCGACTCGGTCAACGGCAAGAAGAACGACGGCAAGGCGAAGGAGTCCGTCCAGGTCGTCGACGTCGCCCAGCTCCTGCTGGAGTCCGTCAAGACCCCGGCCGACCCGGCCGGCGAGGCCGAGCCCGAGAGCGAGCCGACGCCCGAGCCGGTGAAGTAGCCCCCTTTCGGCCACGACAGACCGGCCGACGCCCCCGGATCCGCCAGGACCCGGGGGCGTCGCCGTTCCCCTGTGAGGCCGGCGGGACGGACGGGACGGGTTGCGGAACGCGCGCGGCGGACGGGCCGCAGCCGCGGCGGCCCCGGGAGGCATGAGGGGCGCATCCGGGGCCTCCCGTAGGGGATGTCACAGCTCGGCCGCAAAGGACCCCCCGAAAGCCCGGCCCCCGCACGTCACTCTCCGGGACCAGGTACGTTCGAAGGCGTGGCTGGATTCAGGATCGGACGCGGCCGGGACAACGGCGCTCCTCACGCGCGACCGCAACACCCTCCGTACGGACAGCAGATGCCGCAGGGACCGTCGTACGGCGCTCCCTCGGCGCCTCGGCAGCCGTACCCGCAGCAGCCGTACGGGCCCGGCGGCCCCGGTGGTCCCGGCGGCGGGCCCTGGCCGCAGCCCCACGGCGGCCACGGGGAACCGGAGTACTTCGGCGACGGCGGCCACCCCCAGGGCGGCCCGCACCACCCGCACGGCGCACCGGCCCCGCACGACCCGTACGCGGCCAACAACCCCGGTCACACCCAGGCGTTCGCGATCGGCGAGGACCCCTACACCCAGGGCGAGACCTACCGCGCCGGCTCGGCGGCACCGCCCCCCGGTCCGGTCGGCCCGCGCCTGCACTGGAAGGCGCTGCTGAAGGGCATCGTCACCGCCCCCGACCAGACCTTCCTCCGGATGCGGGACTACACGCTGTGGGGCCCCGCCCTCGTCGTCACCCTCCTCTACGGCCTGCTGGCGGTCTTCGGCTTCGACGGCGCCCGCGAGGACGCGATCAACGCGACCCTCTCGAACGCGGTCCCGATCGTCCTGACCACGGCCGTGGCGATGGCGCTGAGCGCCTTCGTGCTGGGCGTCGTCACCCACACCCTGGCCCGCCAGCTCGGCGGCGACGGCGCCTGGCAGCCCACGGTCGGCCTGTCCATGCTGATCATGTCGATCACGGACGCGCCCCGCCTGGTCGTCGCGATGTTCGCCGGCGGCGACGCGCCCTTCGTGCAGATCCTCGGCTGGATCACGTGGGTCGCGGCCGGCGCCCTGCTGACCCTGATGGTCGGCCGCTCCCACGACCTGCCCTGGCCCAAGGCGCTCGGTGCGTCCGCGATCCAGCTGGTCGCACTGCTGTCGATCGTCAAGCTGGGCACGTTCTGACACCCACCACGCGGAAGGGCCCCCGGCGCCTGGCGCCGGGGGCCCTTCCGCGTGTCCGGACGGCTCAGGCGTCCAGCACCTGCCCGTCCCGCCGCACGACGGGCGGCTGGACGCTCCACGGGAAGTTGATCCAGTCGTCGGTGCGCTTCCACACGTACTCGCACTGGACGAGCGAGTGGGACTTCTCGTAGATCACCGCGCTGCGCACCTCGGCGACCGTGTCGAGGCAGAAGTCCCGCACCAGCTTGAGCGTCTTGCCGGTGTCGGCGACGTCGTCGGTGATGAGGACCTTCTTCTCGGAGAAGTCGATGACGTTGGGCACGGGCGCGAGCATGACCGGCATCTCGAGCGTGGTGCCGACGCCGGTGTAGAACTCCACGTTCACCAGGTGGATGTTCTTGCAGTCCAGCGCGTAGGCCAGTCCGCCGGCCACGAAGACCCCGCCGCGGGCGATGGAGAGCACTATGTCCGGCTCGTACCCGTCGTCGGCGACCGCCTGGGCGAGCTCGCGGACGGCGACGCCGAACTGCTCGTAGGTCAGGTTCTCCCGTACATCACTCATGCGCGCGTCCTGCTCATACCTGGGTCCGATGGAAGTTGATGAAGGACCGGGAGGCGGTCGGCCCCCGCTGCCCCTGGTACCGCGAGCCGTACCGCTCGCTGCCGTACGGGTGGTCGGCCGGCGAGGTGAGCCGGAACATGCAGAGCTGCCCGATCTTCATCCCGGGCCACAGCTTGATCGGCAGGGTCGCGAGATTGCTGAGCTCGAGCGTCACGTGACCGGAGAACCCGGGGTCGATGAACCCGGCGGTGGAGTGCGTGACCAGCCCGAGCCGTCCGAGCGAGCTCTTGCCCTCCAGCCGCGAGGCGAGATCGTCGGGCAGCGAGACGACCTCGTACGTACTGGCCAGTACGAACTCGCCCGGGTGCAGGATGAACGGCTCGTCCCCCTCCGGCTCCACGAGCCGGGTCAGATCCGCCTGCTCGACGGAGGGGTCGATGTGCGGGTACCGGTGATTCTCGAACACCCGGAAGTAGCGGTCGAGGCGCACGTCGATGCTCGACGGCTGCACCATGGAGTCGTCGAAGGGATCGATGCGCACCCGTCCGGAATCGATCTCGGCCCGGATGTCCTTGTCTGAGAGAAGCACGCACCGAGGATACGCAAGGCGCGCGGAGCAGCGACAATCGCCGCCGCGCCGCGCGCCCGGTACTGCTGGGGTCTTCGTGCCCGGAGGCCGGCTACCGCTTCACCGGCTCCACCGGCACGGCACTCCGCAGCCGCGCACACCGCGGACATCGGACGAGCCGGCCGGGACCGAGCCGCTCGGCCTGCTGCATCGGAAACGTGGCGGCGGTGAACACGTGCCCGTCGGCACAGCGGAGGACGGTGCGATCCATCAAGTCCTTCAAGTCCCTTCCCCAAGAGCCGCGTCTGGCTGGACTACCCTGACGACGAAAGCCACATTACGGGATCAAAGAGACGACTCTCCAGGCGGCACTCCGCCCCTCCCGGGCACCCTCCGGAACACCCCCACGGTACGCCCCGACTCCAGCCCCGCGCAGCCGCTTCCGCCCCCTGAAAGACCCTCAGGCCCCACGGCGTGAACACCGGGGGCCTGCGATGAGGTAGAGTGACCGAGCGTCCACCACCGGTCTCCGGTCGGCGGATTACGCGGGTGTAGTTTAATGGTAGAACATCAGCTTCCCAAGCTGAGAGCGCGAGTTCGATTCTCGTCACCCGCTCCATGAAGAAGGCCCAGGTCGGCGACCTGGGCCTTCTTGCTGTTCTCGGCGATCACCCGCCGCGTGCCGGATTCGCGCCAGAAGGCTTGTCCGACACCTTCCTGGCTGCGGCGGCCCGCGCCTTCCGCACGGTGGCGTCGAGGCCGGCCGCGACCTCCTGCTGTCGCTCGTCGTCGAAGTGCTGATGGATCAGCGCCGCCTTCTTCGAGGACTGGCCCGCGCGGACCATCGTGTCCTTGAGGGGGGCACCGGGCCGGGTGGACAGCGTGTGCCCCGTGTGGCGGAGGTCGTAGAAGCGGAAGCCCTCGGGCATGCCGACGACGACCACCGTGGCGAGCGCTCCCGCGTAGAGGGTGAGCGGGCGGCCGGCGGATGGCACCGGCGCCTGCTCCCGGTGCTGCGCTGTGAGGGTCGTGGGCGGCGTATCGGGTCGTACCCGCGTGTCCACATCGAGGGCGGCGGCCGGGCGATGGTCTCGCAGGCCGGAGGCGTGCTGCTGGTCGAGACCGTCCGCAAGGCCGGTCTCGACACCGCGATAACCGCGGCGCTGACGCCGTGGCGGAAGCCGCGGGCTGACCACGATCCGGGGAAGATCCTGCTGGACGTCGCACTGGCGGTGGCGCTGGGGGGAGACTGCCTCGCCGGTGTCGGCATGCCGCGGGCCGAGCCGGCCGTGTTCGGGGCGGTCGCCTCCGATCCGACGGTCTCCCGCCTGATCGACTCCTTCGCCTCTTCCGGCGACCGAGCTCTGCAGGTCATCCGTTCCGCGCGGCCGAAGTCCACGGAAATGTCTGGTGGTTGGCCTATCGGGAAGCGCCCGATGCCGACGGGACGGTGACCGTCGATCTCGACGGGGTGCTGGTGATCGCGCACTCCGGCAAGGGGGACGCGGCCCCGACCTGGAAACGGACCTGGGCCATCACCCGCTGATGGGGTTCGCCGATCACGGGCCGGGCGGCACCGGAGAGCCGGTGGCGGCCCTGCTCAGGCCCGGGAACGCAGGCTCGAACACCGCCACCGACCACGTCACCGCCGCCCAACCGGCTCTGGCTCAACTGCCGAAGGAGTACCGGCGCGGGCGTCAGACCCTGATCCGCACCGACTCAGCGGGCGGCACCCACGACTTCGTCGCCTGGCTCGCCCGGCGAGGGCGGTGGCTGTCCTACTCGGTCGGCATGACGGTCACCGACGCGATCCACCAGCATGTGCTGAAGGTTCCGGCCTCGGCCTGGACACCGGCCGCCGAGGCGGACGGCGAGATCCGGGACGGGACCTGGGGCGCCGAACTCACCGGCGACGTCCTGGACGGCTGGCCCAAGGCATGCGGCTGATCGTCAGGAAGGAACGGCCCTACCCCGGGGCCCAGTCGCGGCTCACGGACGCGGACGGCATGCGGCTTACCTGTCTCGCCACCAACACCGTCGGCTGGCCGATCGCCGAACTCGAGCTCCGTCACCGGCTACGAGCGAGGGCCGAGGACCGGATCCGGGCCGCCCTGGCCACCGGCCTGCGGGATTTCCCTCTGCACCGCACCGCCCAGAACCAGATCTGGGCGGAGATCGTGCAGATCGCTCTCGATCTGCCGGCCCGGATGCCGATGTTCGCTCTGACCGGCACAGCCGGGCTCTGGGAACCCCGCCGCCTGAGCCTCCGCCTGTTCAGCGCGGCCGGGCAGTTCGTGACCAACAGAACGTTCGCATGGCTGATGAGAGGCAACCGCGAGCCGAGTTCTGCGCAGAACGCCGGACGAGCGAACGCAGTACGCTGAGTTGCGCGGGACCAGGCCCGCCGCACAGTGTCCGGGAGGCGTGTCATGACTGCCGAGATGGTGGCCCCGGCGTGGATGCACGAGCAGATCACGGCGGAGGAGTACGAGTCGTGGTCCGAGGAGCAGTGCGCCGGCATCGAGATCGTGGACGGAATGGTCGTCGTGAGTCCCAGCGCGTCCAAGCGGCACAATCGGCTGGCCCGGCTCCTGGCGAATGCCCTGGACGCCGCCGCAGGCCCGGACTGGAACGCCGACACTGATTTCGACGTCCGGCTGCAGGACGTCCCGCTGACCAATCGCCGCCCCGACGTCATCGTCTACCGTGCGGACACGATCGACATCACACCCACCCGGCCCGAGCACGTACTGCTCGTGGCCGAGGTCGTGTCGCCGGGCTCGGAAACCACCGACCGGATCGTGAAGGTGGACCAGTACGCCAAGGCCGGGATCGGCTTCTACTGGCGGATCGAGCAAGCCGCGACGGGTGCACCGCTGGTGTACACGTACCTGCTCGACCCCGCGACGAGGACGTACCGCGAGGGGGACGTGTTTGCCGGCGTCTTGAAGGTCACCGCCCCCTTCGCGGCGGAGATCGACCTCGGCCGGATTTGAATGGGTCGCGGGCAGGAGGGATGCTCGGCCTGCGGCGTTGCGCCCCACAAATTCCTCCGGATCATGTGCGGAGGCAACCGAGGCCCCCTCGGCGGGCAGAACTCGGGGGCGTAGGTTCGACGCGTACGCATCTGCACCTCTGGTCGGGCCGCTTCACCGCGCCCTGCCCACTGCGTGCCCTTCGGAGCGGACAACTACGGTCAACAGGAGCATGCGCCGAAGTAGCACACCCCCATCGTTGACCATGTACCCGCAGGTCAGAGCGGGGGCGACCGTCCAAGCGCCGTCGCTTCCCAAGCTGAGAGCGCGAGTTCGATTCTCGTCACCCGCTCCATGTGAAACCCCCAGGTCACAGACCTGGGGGTTTTCATTATCTAGACCATTTTGGGGGTTCCGTGCCCTCTGCGTGCCCCAAGTGCAGGTCAGCCGCTCCCTCCAGGGACTCTCGGGCGCAGATTGGGTCGAGAGGCACTCCCGAGGGCCCGAGTCGGCAGCGTGCCCGTAGCGTGCCCTCAAGACCGGTGCACCACGGTCGACAGCGGTGCGACACCACACGCCCGGACGCCACTCCAAGGCACATATCCCCAGGTCAGAGCTATCCTGCCTCACAAGCGCCATCGCTTCCCAAGCTGTTCTTGCGCACGCGTGCTTTCCCACACGGTGTGCCCCTGGGCGAGGGTGGATCACCCTCGCCCAGGGGCACGGTCCGGCAGCGGAGGCTCAGTGCGCTTCGCGGCGGGCCAGCTCCCCGCGCGAGCGGGTCACCAGCGCGGCCAGCAGGGCGGCGCCGAGGGGCACGGCGACCAGGAGGGCGGCGAGTGTCCCCCAGGGGACGACGATCGGCACGTACGGCGGGGCGTCACCGACGTTGGCCCACCCCTGGTCGAGAGTCTCCCGGTAGAAGCGCATCTGCTCGCGCTCCTCGGTGAGCCGCAGCCCGACCGCGGGCAGGACACCGGCCGCCGAGCCGAGGACCACCCCCATCGCGGCGACCACACCGCACTGGAAGCCGCTGAGCATGCGGCGCACCCGGGGCGGGGCGCCGACCGCGGCGAGCGTCTTGAGATCGGCCTCCGCGTCGGCCTGGGCGAGACCGGTGGCTATGCCGGCCGCACCGATGGTGACCAGGCCGGCGAAGACGGCCAGCGCGAGCAGGACGAGCCCGTTCTCGTCGACCCAGCCCTGCTCCACGGTCAGCTCGACGTTGCTGCCGAGCTTGGCGATCTCGGCGTCGAGCCTCTGCAGTTGCTCGGTGCTGGGCAGCCGGTCGGTGCTGAAGAAGGCGCCGAGGGGGACGGTGGTCAGTCCGGCGGCCTTGGCGGCGGCGGGGCTGAGCACGCTCTCCACTCCGTAGGAGTCGGGCGAGCCGGGCACCTGGTAGGCGGGGAAGGACTTCAGCTCGCCCGGGACCGGCTTGTTCTGCTCGACGGCGCGGTCGGCGGCCTCCGGGTCGGTGATCAGCTTGATGCCGACGGTGCCGTTCCTGTCGACCTGGGGCCTGTGGAAGCTGAGGAGCTTTCCGTCGGCGAGGGCCTTGGCCGCACCCGGGTCGTCGATGCCGAGGACCTTCAGGAGCGGGGCGTCGGCGACGAGGAGACCCTCCTCGACGTAGATGCCGTTGCCGTCGCGCGAGAGGCAGCGCCAGTCCTTGGCGAGGGCGCGCCGCTGCTCCTTGGTGTACTTCTCCACCAGGTCGGAGCCGTCGGGGGAGACGGCCCACAGCGGGCACTCGTTGGCCGGCGGGATGACGACGTCGAAGCGGCCACAGCCCTCGCCCTCGTCATACGGGTCGCAGCCGGGCTTGCCGACGACGATCCGGAACACGTCGGCGCGGACGTCGACGGGCAGCGTCCGCTGCACGGCGTCGCGGACCGCGGGGACGTCCCGGCCCCCCTCCTCGGTGACGAGCGCGGCGACGGCCCCGTGCGGCAGGCTGGCCCGGTACTCGGCCAGACTCTGGGCGTCGCGGCTCGCGGCGTACGTCGAGACGGCGACGGTGCCCGCGACGGCGGCCAGGACGGCGGCGACAGCGGGTGCCGTACGGCCCCGGTTGCGGACGGCGTCCCGCAGGGCGAGGCGCGGCGAGAGCGGCAGCCAGCGGCCGGCCCGGCCGAACAGGCCGACCAGGGCGGGCGTCATGGCGACCACACCCAGCTCGGCGATGGCCGAGCCACCCGCGACCAGGACGAACTGGTCGGAGACGACCGAGCCGTACAGGGCGATGGCCGCGCCGAGCAGGACAGCGCCGAAGCCGATCAGCGGCAGCACGCGGTTGCTGCGGCGCACGCCGCGACGGCCGGTGAGGGAGGCCAGGACGGTCTGCCGGGAGGCGGTGACGGCCGGGATGACCGCGGAGAGCAGGCCGGTGAGGACGGCGAGCGCGGCGATGGCGAGCAGTTCCAGCGGCCTGACGGTGAAGCCGCCGAACCGCTGCCCCATGTAGTCCTCGAGGAGCGGCCGGAGGGCGAAGGTCAGGACCAGGGCGAGGACGATGCCGACCAGGGCCGCCGCGACGCCGATGACCAGGCCGCCGCTCAGCACGATGGCCCGGATATGGCTGCGGGCACCGCCGTTGGCGCCGACCAGGCCGAGCTGGCGGCGGGAACGACGGGCGCCGACGGCGAAGGCGGGACCGGCGAGCAGGCAGATCTCCAGCATCGCCAAGCCGACGACCGTGCCCGCGGCGGCGAGCGCGGCGGCGTCGGCACCCCCGCTGTTCTTGGCCCAGTCCTTTCTCTGGTAAAGCGGCACCTCGGAGTCGGCGGGCGGGTCGAGGACCACGACGCGCGAGGTGACCAGGACGCCCTTGACGTTGATCGCCTGGACCGTGTTCCACGTGAAACCACCGGCCTTCTTCACCAGGTAGGTGGTGGAGATGTCGGGCTTCGACAGTCCGGCCTTCTCGACCGCCTTGGCGTACGGCGCCAGGAAGGCCCCCGGCAGGGCGTTGACCTGCTGTGCCGTGAGGTCGCTGGGCAACTCGTACGAGCCGCTGATCACATAGGTGCGGTCGAAGCCGCGGGCGGTGAGGGTGGAGCCGACGGACAGCCCGCTGCTCTCCAGGAACCGGGTGGTCGCGGCGATCTCGTCGTTCTTCTCGGGGAAGCGGCCCTCCTGCAGCCGCATGATGCCCCGGGCGACGGGATCGGCGGCGGCCAGCTCACGGACCTCGGTCTGGAGCAGACCGTGAGTGGTGGTCAGCTTGGCGGTGCCGCTGCTGTCGGTCAGCACCGTCGAACCGGCCGGGATGGTCTTGGTGACATCGGTCGGGCCGTCGGGCCAGGGCGTGCCCGGCGAGTAGTAGTCCCCGGCCGGGGTGCTCTGCTCGCCCTCGGGGTCCTGCAGGATGGCCACGCCGCCCGTCCGGGCGTCGGAGAAGCGAGCGTCGGCGGCACCCAGGGTGCGCTCCATCCGCTGCGCGGGGGTGAGTTCGGCGCTGCGCAGGGTCAGGTCCAGGGCGCTCACGCCCAGGATCGGCAGCGCGATCATGGCGAGGACGAGGAAGCTGCGGCCCTTGGAGCGCCAGGCGTCACGGCGGGCGATGCGGACCGCGGCCCGCCAGGAGTGGAACCAGGTCGTCACCGCTGGGCCGCCCGGCCGGTCAGGAGCGAGTCGGCGTCGCTGCGTATGGTCTGGTCGACGACGGCGCCGTCCCGCAGGAAGACGACCCGGTCGGCCCAGGCGGCGAACCGCGGCTCGTGGGTGACCATGATGCCGGCGGCTCCGGCGTCGCAGCGGGAGCGCAGCAGGGCCAGCACGGACTCGCCGGTCTCGGAGTCGAGGGCGCCGGTGGGCTCGTCGGCGAGGACGAGTCGGCGGTCGCCGACGAGAGCGCGGGCGATGGCCACGCGCTGCTGCTGGCCGCCGGACAACTCGTCGGGGAACCGGTCGGCGAGTTGGCCGAGGTCCATCTCGGCGAGGGCGGCGAGGGCCTCGGTGCGGGCCTTGCGGGCCGATATGCCGTCCAGTTCGCGGGGCAGGGCCACATTCTCGGCGGCGGTGAGGGCCGGGATGAGGTTGTAGTCCTGAAAGACGTAGCCGATGCTGCGGCGGCGCAGGGCGGCGAGCCCTTTGATGCCGAGGGCGGTGATGTCGGTGCCCTCGACGAAGACCTGCCCGGAGGTGGGGTTGTCGAGGCCACCGGCGATGGTGAGCAGGGTGGACTTGCCGGAGCCCGACGGGCCCATGACGGCGACGAGTTCACCGGGGTGGACGTCGAGGTCGATGCCGCGCAGGGCGTGCACCTCGGTGGCGCCGGAGCCGTGGACGCGGGTCAGGTTCCGCAGACTCAGCACGGGTTGCTGCTGTTGTGTGGACATGGTTCCCCCTCGGGCGTACGCCGGCGAACGGCCGGACGTCGGTGCGACAGACGGACCGTCCTTGGCAGCGCCGTGCGTACGGTATGGGTCTGGCCGGGTGGTTCGGAGTCTTCGGGTGCTACGAGTGGGTCGGGTGGAGCCGGTGGACTCGGTCGGCCCTGTGGGTCCGGTCGTTCGGACACTCAGGGCCGGTCGCGAAGGTCGGACGTCACGGGCGGTGGCGTGCGGCCTCCTCTGCCCCGGCCGCCGCCCGCGCCCCCGTCGCTCCCGCCACCGCCCCCGGCGAGGCCGGCTCCGGCCCCGCCGCCCGGGCGGTCGACGAGAGACGGATCAGCCGGGACTCGCAGTGGTCGAGCCAGCGCGCCTCGGCCTCGGTCTGGAAGATCAGCTGCTCCAGGACGAGGAGCCAGGCGATGTCGTCCCGCTCCCGGTCCCCGTTCCTCTCCACGGCGGTGAGGGCCTGCGCCTTCAGCCGGGTGTAGTCCTGCATGGCCTTCACGGTGTGCCGACGCTGGGACTGGATGACGTCACGGATGTCGACCCCGGGCGCCCCGACCGCCATGGCCAGCTTGATGGCCAGCTCGTCACGGGCCGGGCTGGTGCGGTCGACGGGGTGCTCGAACCAGCTGCGAAGTTCGACGCGACCGCTGTCGGTGATCGCGTAGAGCGAGTGGCCGGCCTCGTCCTCACCGTCCTGCACGACCATGCCGTCGCGTTCGAGCCGGCTGAGCGTCGTGTAGACCTGACCCACGTTGAGCGGCCAGGTGGAGCCGGTGCGGAACTCGAACTCCGTACGGAGCTGTGAGCCGTAGCGCGGGCCGCGTTCGAGGAGGGCGAGAAGCCCGTGGCGGATCGACATACCGAGTATGTATACCGAGTAAGTCCGCGATGGACAAGCGTCCTGAGGCGGACGCCGGAGGTCCGACTCAAGGGGGATCCGGGCCGTCGCGAGCCGCTCAGCGGCGGCGCGTCCGCACCCCGAGGAAGCCGATACCGAGGCCCGCCAGAGCCAGCACCACGCCAGTGTGAACACGGGAATCCGCCGGTCGGAGAGGCCGAGGGGGGCCTCGGTGCCGGTCCCGTGAGCGGCCGCCGACTGCTCCGCGGGCAAGCTCTCGGCGGCCGGGGCGTCCGTCTTGGGTACCGCACCGACCACCTCGTCCGACTCCTCGGCGGGCTCCTCCTCTGTTGCCGTTGCAGTACGAGCGGGCTTCACCGGGCTCGTGGAGGACGGCGAGCCGGAGGGGTCGGCCGGGTTGTCCGCGAACTCCCCCGGGATTGTCCGCGATCGGTAACGGACGCATCCCGCCGCCGCCGTTCGTCGTCCTGCCAGGTGGACTCGAGGTGATCGAGGCGGACGACTGCGGGGAAGCGGGGCGGAGATGGCACGGCACAGTGGCGGGCGGGGCTGGTACGGCAAGGTCGTCGGGGCGGCGCTCGGGGTGACGATGCTCGCCGTCGGTGCGTCGGTGTGGACCGCGCAGGCCGGCTCCGTGGGCGCTTCCTCGTCACCGGAGGCGACCGCGCCGGCCGCGCCCGGCGGTGCCGGCGAGCAGGTCGCGGTGACCATCGCACACGCCTCGGACGCGGGGGCGCGCGGCGTCAACATCACCGTCGACGACGGCCCCGACCCCGCGTGGACGCCCCAGGTGCTCGACGTGCTGCGGGAGTACGGGGTGAAGGCCACCTTCTGCGTGACGGGGGCCCAGGCGCAGGCCCACCCGGACCTCGTGAAGGAGGTGGTCGCGGCCGGGCACCGCCTGTGCAACCACTCGGTCTCGCACGACACCGCCATGGACAAGAAGTCCGAGGCCTACCAGTCGCAGGAGATCCTCGACGCCGAACGCATGATCGTCGAGGCGTCCGGGGGCGTGAGGCCGATGTACTACCGGGCACCGGGGGGCGCCTTCACCCCCTACAGCCGCAAGCTCGCCGCCTCCCACGGCATGCGCCCGCTGGGCTGGAACGTGGACACCAAGGACTTCGAGCAGCCGGGCACGGACGCCATCGTCGCCACCGTGGAGCGGGAGCTCCCCAACGGGCCGACGGTCCTCTTCCACGACGCGGGAGGCGACCGCGCCCAGACCGTCGAGGCCCTGCGCCGCGTCCTGCCCCGGCTCAAGGAGCAGGGCTACTCCTTCGGCTTCCCGGTGCGCTGAGCCGACGGCCGACGGCCGGCGGCCACGCGCGGGGACCGACGACGCCGCGCGCGTCCGCGAAGCGGTGGGGCCGCGGGAGGAGGCCGCACGGCTGAGCCGCGACGGCTTCCCCGGAAGGAAACACGAGGGACCCGGGTGTCTCCGGTCGCCTCGGAACCGTGGTCGGGCACCGGGTGAGGCCGCGCGATCCGACCCGTCGTCCCGCATTTCCCGCGCGCCAGGCAGACTTTGCCGTGTAGTTCCGTTGACGGAGGAGGACTCGCGCATGATCACGCTCACCAAGGAAGACGGCCCGGCCGACCTGGACGGAGTGACCCATCTGTCCATCGGCGTCTCCTGGGACCCGACCGCCGGCAGCAGCGGCGGGGTCATGGGCAAGCTGCGCCGCAAGAGCGGTACCGACCTGGACCTGATCGCCATCGCCATGCAGGGCGGCGACCCGGTGCGCCTGGCCGGGATCGACTCGCTCGACCCGATGGGCAACGGCTCGCTGCTGCACAGCGGTGACAACCAGACGGGGCACGGGGACGGGGACGACGAGACGGTGACCGTCGAGTTCGCCCGGCTCCCCGCCCCCATCACGTCGATCGTGTTCATCGCCGCGGCCTACAAGAAGGGCAGCTCCTTCCAGAAGGCCCGCAACGTCAGCTTCAAGGTCTACGACGCGACCGGCGGCAGCTCCCAGCAGGTCGCCGACATCTGGCCCAGCCTGCTCAGCCAGGACAACGGCTGCGCCGTGGCCAAGGCCGTGCGGGTCGGTGACACGTGGAAGCTGCAGGTGATCAACGAGACGGGGAAGATCAAGCAGGGCGACGAGCACGCCCTGATGCGTTTCGCCGTCAGCAAGTAGGACGGGAGCGGCGGCGCGGCAGCCGTCGCCCGGGGGCGGGGAGCCGGCGGGGCGGGAAGCGGGGCCCGCGGAGAGCTCCGTGCCGGTGGCGGTTCCGCCTCCGCCCGTCCGCCCGGTCCCCGGCGACCGTCCGGCGGCCGGCCGGGAAGGCGTGCCGCGTCAGTCCTCCTCCGCGGCCCGCGCGTCGCCCAGCAGGTCGCGCAGCAGCCGCTCGTCGGCCGGACCGAGGCCGGACACGAAGCTCGCCAGGACCGCCTCGCGGTCGCTCTCCGCGTCCAGCACCCGGCGCATCCTGCGGGCGGCCAGACCCGCCTGGTCCGCGGCCGGCGTCCAGGCGAACGACCGGCCCGCGCGCTCCCGGCTCACTACGCCCTTGTCCAGCAGCCGGGTCAGGATCGTGACCACCGTCGTGTGGGCCAGGTCCCCGCCCAGGCGCTCCCGCACCCAGCCGGCCGTCACCGGGCCCTCCGCCTCACGCAGCGCCGACAGCACCAGTGCCTCCAGTTCGCCCTGTCCCCGCCGCCGGGGACGCCGGTGATCCGTCACGCCGCACTCCCTTCCGCCGCCGCCCGTTTCCCGGGCGGACATCGTATAGACGCCCGGGCCGGCCGGACTGTACGCGCATCGAACGGGCATCCGTATGGGCGAGATAAGACCACCCGAGGGGCAAACGTGGAGATATCAGGAATCATCAGCGCCGTCGTGATCGGCGTCGTCATCGGCGTGCTGGGCCGGCTCGTCGCCCCCGGACGCCAGCGCATCGGCATCCTGTGGACCATCGCGGTCGGTATCGTGGCCGCCTTCATCGGATCGGCCCTCGCCGCGGCGTTCGGCGTCGCCGACACCGAGGGCGTCGACTGGGTCGAGTGGCTCATCCAGATCGTCCTCGCGGCGCTGGGCGTGGCCGCCCTCGACCGGGCCAAGGCCCGCCGCTGACGGGCCCCGCACCCGCTCGCGGCCGGTGTGCTTCTTGTCTCGGCACGGGGCGGGGACGACGTCCGCGGCGTCTCCCGTGCCGAGAGGGGCGCCGGCGCCCCACGGAGCCGTCCGCGGAGGTCACAGCGGTGCGAGGGGCGGCGGCACCGACGGACCCTGCGGTCGGAGCGGAGCAATATCTGTGGCCATGGAAGGAGAATTCGGCACGACGCGCCGGGAATATTCCCCTCCCGGCCGTCCACGGCCGGATTATTCCACGCGTCCGGCCGATCACGGCGTGCTACTGTCGATGGAAGTTGCAGTAGTGGTTGCCTGAAGGTTTTTCCGACGGGGTGATCATCGCGGCGACCGGAGCGCGCACAGGGCGGGCTCCGAGCACCGTTTCCGAAGGAGATTCATCATGGCCACCGGTACCGTGAAGTGGTTCAACGCCGAAAAGGGCTTCGGCTTCATCGAGCAGGACGGCGGCGGCCCCGACGTCTTCGCCCACTACTCGAACATCAACGCCCAGGGCTTCCGCGAGCTGCTGGAAGGCCAGAAGGTGTCGTTCGACGTGGCGCAGGGCCAGAAGGGCCCGACGGCCGAGAACATCGTTCCCGCCTGACGCTCACGCGCACTTCGCAGCTGGGGCCCGCACCTCAAGGGGTGCGGGTCCCAGCTCGCCGCGTTTCAGGGCGCGTTTCCGCATTCCTCCGGTTCTCCCCCGGTTCTTTCATTCCCTGAATTCTCTGTTTCCCCGGATTCACCCGTTTCTCCCGGTCGCCCGGCCCACCTCGCCGAAGCCGACCGGGGCCGGCTCGTTCTTGCGATTCCCTGCGCTGCTCCTCGCTGCGGGACTCCCTCGATACGTGCCGTATCAAGGAAGGTTCCCCATGAACCGCACACGAACGAACAGCCGTTTCTCCCGCACCCGCGGCGGAGCCCCGGGCTCCGGCAAGGGCGGCGGCCGGTTCTCCGAAGGCTCCGGGCGGTCCGGCGGTCCGCGCCGCGCCCAGGGCTCCGGACGCCGGCCGGCCGCTCCCCAGGGCGAGTTCGCGCTGCCGGAGACGATCACCCCGGCGCTGCCCGCCGTGGAGTCCTTCGCCGACCTCGACATGCCGCCGGCCCTGCTGGCCGCGCTCGGCCGCGAGGGCGTGACCGAGCCGTTCCCGATCCAGGCGGCGACCCTGCCCAACTCGCTGGCCGGCCGTGACGTGCTCGGCCGCGGCCGTACCGGTTCGGGCAAGACCCTCGCCTTCGGCCTCGCCCTGCTGGCCCGTACGGCGGGACGCCGTGCCGAGCCGCGGCAGCCGCTCGCCCTCGTCCTCGTTCCCACCCGCGAACTCGCCCAGCAGGTCACCGACTCGCTCACCCCGTACGCCCGCGCCGTGGGCCTGCGGTCGGCCACCGTCGTCGGCGGCATGTCGATCGGCAAGCAGGCCGGCGCCCTGCGGGCGGGGGCCGAGGTCCTCGTCGCGACGCCCGGCCGCCTCAAGGACCTCATCGACCGGGGCGACTGCCGGCTGGACGACGTCGAGACCACGGTCCTGGACGAGGCCGACCAGATGACCGACATGGGCTTCATGCCCCAGGTCACCGCCCTGCTCGACCAGGTGCGCCCCGACGGGCAGCGGCTGCTCTTCTCCGCCACCCTCGACCGCAACGTCGACCGGCTGGTCAAGCGCTACCTGAGCGACCCCGTGGTCCACTCCGTCGACCCGTCGGCCGGCGCGGTCACCACGATGGAGCACCACGTGCTGCACGTGCACGAGACGGACAAGCACCGCACGACCACCGAGATCGCGGCGCGCGACGGCCGGGTCATCATGTTCCTGGACACCAAGCACGCCGTGGACAAGCTGGTGAAGCATCTGCTGAACAGCGGCGTCCGCGCGGCGGGCCTGCACGGCGGCAAGTCCCAGCCGCAGCGCACGCGGACCCTCGCCCAGTTCAAGGACGGACACGTCACGGCGCTGGTGGCGACCAACGTCGCGGCCCGCGGCATCCACGTCGACAACCTCGACCTGGTCGTCAACGTGGATCCGCCCACCGACCACAAGGACTACCTGCACCGCGGCGGCCGTACGGCCCGCGCGGGCGAGTCCGGCAGCGTCGTCACCCTGGTCACCCCCGGCCAGCGCCGTGACATCAGCCGGCTGATGGCGTCGGCCGGCATCACCCCGCAGATCACCCCGGTCCGGTCGGGCGAGGCGGAGCTGACCCGCATCACCGGCGCGCAGGCGCCGTCCGGCGTCCCCGTCGTCATCACCGCGCCGGCCGTGGAGCGTCCCCGACGCGCCGCGTCCGGGGGCTCCCCGTCCCGTGGCCGCCGTGGCCGCGGCGGCGCACCGGGCCGCACCGCCCAGGGCGGCGGCACCGGTCAGGGCGGCGGCACCGGTCAGGGGCGCACGGGACAGGGCCGGTCCGCGCAGGGTGGCTCCGCCCAGGGGCGGACCGCCGGGGAGACGCCCCGGCGCAGGCCTCGGCGGCAGTCCTCCGGCGACTCGGCCGCCTAGACCGTCGGCACGACCGGGGCCCCGGCACCGGGGCCCCGTCCGGCAGAACGGCCACCACGAACGGCAACTCCTCCGATTCCCTCCCTTCCCCCTGTGAGGCGTCATGCGCTGTGTCATCGCCCGGTACCCCTTCGACCTGACCAAGGACGGAGTGCTCAGCTCGATGAAGGGCGTCACGCCCGAGCCCATCACGGGTGAGTCCGTGACCATCGGCCGCCGCCGTTACCCCGTCAAGCAGGTCGGCGCGGTCATCACCCGTCAGGACCGCCGTGACTTCACCGGCGGCGAGGTCACCCGGGCCATGGCCCGGCTCGGCTTCACCTGCCACCCCGCCCCCGGGGCCGCACCCGAACCCGCGCCCGCCGCCACGCCGGTGCAGACCGCTTCGGCGCTGCTCGGCGGCGCCTCGCCGCTGGACGGCTGAGGCCGCGCCGGACGGCGGGACGGACGAGGGCCACGGCATCAGCCGGCGGCGGCCAGACCGGCCGCCCGGCCCTCGTCGTCCCACCGCACCTCCAGGACCCGCTCGACGGCGTCCCGGTCGACCGGTCCGAACACGTGCGGGAACAGGGTGCCTTCGGCCACCCCGGGCGGCGGGGCGGGGGCCGCCGCCTCCCACACGCACGGCGAGGTGAGCCGCTCCTCGTCGATGCCCAGGGCGAGCAGGGGCCGGGGAGCGGTGCGGTAGAAGGCGTCGGCGACGGCGAGGGTCGTCTCCTCGTCCGGTGAGCAGTGGACGAAACCGTCCTCGGCGAGCGACGCGGGCGCGTACGGCCGGCCGGGGTCGGCGTCCCAGTCGGCGAGCGGTACGACGTGATAGATCATCGTCCGATTGTCCCGGTGGTACGCCTTCGCGTCCTCACGCCGAGGGCGTGGCCGCGGTGCCCGGGCGGGCCGCCGGCCCGGCCGGGGGCGGGACCGAGGTCGCCGGCGCCGGCCGGCCCACGGCCGGTGACGTGCTCGGCCCGGCGGACGGCTCGACGGGGACGGACGTGCGGGGGACCGGCCGGCCCGGGTCCCGGGACGGGGCGTCGGACGGAGCGGGCGCGGACGGCGACGGCGACGGCGCGGACGGCGGCGGCGCGGACGGCGAGGGCGCGGACGGCGACGGCGAGGGGACGGCCGGGGGCGCCAGCGGAACGGCCGGGCGGGCCGGCGGGCCGGGGTCCGTCCACGGGACGGGCAGCGTGACCAGGGCGGCGACGGCGGCGCAGGTCACGGCGGCCCCGGCGGCGGCCCGCAGCAGACGGCGCCGGGACGCCGCCCGGCGGATCGCCTCGTAGCGGCCCGGCGGCGGGCCCAGGAAGTCCGGATCCGGGCGCAGGACCACCAGCAGCGGGTCGTGCGGATCGTCGTGCGCGTGTTCCGGGCCGTCCGGATCGTCCTCAAAGCGTGTGGTCAAGGCTTCTCCTCAGATGGACGCGGAGCAGTTCGCGGGCCGCGTGCAGATCGGCCTTGACGGTTCCTTCCTTGCGCCCGGTCAGCACGGACACCTCCCGGATCGGCATGTCAGCGTAGTAGTGGAGGAGGATCGGCACGCGCAGTCGCTCCGGCAGGGACTGCACGAGCAGGCGCACCGAGGGGTCGGCCTGCTCGGGGTGCGGGCGGATGGCGACCTCCGCGGTGACCCGGCGCACGGCCCGGCGCTCGCGCTCCAGCTTGCGCCAGTGGTCCCGGACGAGGTTGGCGGCGGTGACGTAGAGGAAACCGCGGGGCTCGTCCACGGACGTCCAGCGGGCCCAGAGCCGGGTGAACGCCTCCGAGGCGATCTCGTGGGCCGTCCCGTCGTCGTCGACGAGGCGGCGGCACCAGCCGGCCAGACGGGGGTAGAGGGCGGCGAACAGCTCGGACGCCGCCCTGTCACGGGACCGTTTCAACGCTCTCCATGGTCGTGGGGGCAGGGGGAAGACGCCGGTGCGGGGGTGCGCGTTCCCGCGGTCACGACGGCGCGGAAGCCGTCGGCGCGCCGGCGGACGCCGTGTCCGTGGCGGACGCCGTGGCGGACAGCGCGGCGAAGGCGATGACGTTGTCCCGGTAGCCGTGGCCGTCGTGCGGGCCGCCGCACGTGATGAGCCGCAGCTCCGGGCGGTCCACGTCCCCGTAGACGTCCTGGGTCGGGAAGTCGGCCTTCGCCACCGTGCGCACGGACGTGACGGTGAACACCGCGACCGTGCCGTTCTCCAGGCGCGCCTCGATCCGGTCGCCGGGGCGCAGCCGCGCGAGGTGGCGGAAGACGCCGTCCCCGTGGGCGCCGACCGTGACGTGGCCGAGGACGACCGACGGCCCCACCTGCCCCGGCGTCGGCGAATGCCGGTACCAGCCCGCGCGGTCGTGGTCCGTGACGGGCGGCACCTGCACCGTGCCGTCCGGTTCCAGTCCCAGCCGCATCACCGGGGTGTCGACCCCGATGGCCGGGATGCGCAGGCCGACCGGGACCGACCGCCCCAGGGGCCGCACCGGCCCGTCGTGGGACCGCACGGGGGGTGCCGTGCGGGCGGGCGGTGGGGTGGCGGCCTCCTCGGCCCCGTGCCCGCCGCCGCAGCCCACGAGCAGCGAGGCCAGGGCGAGGCCGGTCAGGGCGCGCCGGGAGAACGCGCTCACGCCCCGGTCGCCCGGCGGCGGCGTACGACGAAGGCGACCGCGCCGCCCGCGGCGAGCAGCGTGCCGGCGCCCGCGCCGACGAGCGTGCCACCGTCCCCGGGGGACGACGGGGCCGTCGCGCCGGTGTCGGGCGCGCCCTCGGGCACGGCGGAGACCTGACCGCCCGGGGTCCCGCCCGGCTCGGCGGCCGGGGCCGGGGAGCTGACGGACGGCACCGGCACCGGCACCTCGCTCGGCTCGGCGGCCGGGGCGGGGGAACTGACGGACGGCACCGGGCTCGGCCTGCTGCCGGGTGCGGAGGTCGGGTCGTCGGCGAACGCGGGGACGGTGCCCGCCAGTACGGCGGTGCACGCGAGGGCCAGGGCACTGAGGACGGTGCGGCGCATCGGGTCGCTCTCTCTCGTCGGTCGGTCGGTCCGCCCGCCCGTGGTCGGTGGGCGGGACGCGTGGTCGCGTGGATCGCGGACCGAGCGGAGAGACGAGGCGGCGGCGGAGCGGGTTGCAAAGAGATGGCAAAGTCGCCGGGGCGGCCGTGCCCGCCCGCTTCCCGCGGACCCGTGACGTGCCGGCCGGGCGCCCCGCCCCGGCGCCCCCGCGGACCTAGCGTGGCCGTATGCGCGTACTGGTCACCGGCGGTGCCGGGTTCATCGGGTCCCACGTCGTGGAGGCGCTGCGGGCGCACGGGCACGAGCCCGTCGGCTACGACGTCCGCGAGGACCCCCGCGCCGACGTGCGCGACCCGGCGGCCGTCGCCGGGGCGCTGGCCGGGGTGGACGCCGTGTGCCACCAGGCGGCGATGGTCGGGCTCGGCAACGGCTTCGCCGACGCGGCGGAGTACGTCTCGCGCAACGACCTCGGCACCGCCGTGCTGCTCACCGCCATGGCGGAGGCGGGCGTACGGCGGCTGGTGCTGGCCGGGTCGGTGGTCGTGTACGGGGAGGGGCGGTACGCGTGCGGCCGGCACGGGACGGTGCGGCCCGGGCCGCGTGCCGTCGCCGACCTGGACGCGGGCCGGTTCGATCCCGCGTGCCCGGTCTGCGGCGCGGACCTGGCCCCGGGCCTCGTCGGCGAGGACGCCCCGGCCGACCCGCGCAACGTGTACGCCGGCACCAAACTGGCCCAGGAGCACCTGGCCGCCGCCTGGGCCCGGACGACCGGCGCGGCGGCGGTGTCGCTGCGCTACCACAACGTGTACGGACCCCGGATGCCCCGCGACACCCCGTACGCGGGCGTCGCGTCCTTCTTCCGCTCCGCGCTCGCCCGCGGCGAGGCCCCGCGCGTCTTCGAGGACGGCCGCCAGCGCCGGGACTTCGTGCACGTGCGGGACGTGGCCGCGGCGAACGTCGCGGCGCTGGAGGCCGCGCCGCCGGCCGGGACGCTCACGGTCTACAACACCGGCAGCGGCGACCCGCGCACGGTGGGCGAGATGGCCGCCGCCCTGTCCGCCGCGTACGGCGGGCCCGATCCGGTCGTCACCGGCGAGTACCGCCTCGGCGACGTACGCCACATCACCGCCGACTCCTCGCGGCTGCGGGCCGAACTCGGCTGGCGGCCGCGGGTGGGGTTCGCGGAGGGGATGCGGGAGTTCGCGCGGGCGGAACCGCGCGGGGCCTGACCCCGTGCGTCCCCGCCGGTTCGTCCGGTTCGCCCGGTTCGGGTTCGTAGGGTGAGGGCCGTGACCACCTCGCCCGCCCCGGATGTCGACGTCGTGCTGC
This sequence comes from Streptomyces sp. NPDC029152, assembly GCF_055564355.1. Classification (NCBI taxonomy): domain Bacteria; kingdom Bacillati; phylum Actinomycetota; class Actinomycetes; order Kitasatosporales; family Streptomycetaceae; genus Streptomyces; species Streptomyces sp. NPDC029152. Next base: position 271,355 of record NZ_JBVHWR010000003.1, read on the forward strand.
CCTGCCTGAACGAGGCCGGGGCGCTCCCCTGGGTCCTGGCCCGGATCCCCGACGGCTGGCGCGCGCTCGTCGTCGACAACGGCTCCACCGACGGCTCGGCGGACCTCGCCCGCGCCCTCGGCGCGACGGTCGTGACCGAGCCGCGCCGCGGCTTCGGCGCCGCCTGCCACGCCGGGCTGACCGCCGCCACCGCCGACGTCGTCTGCTTCTGCGACTGCGACGCCTCCCTCGACCCGGTCCTGCTGGTGCCCTTCGTGCGCGAGATCCGCGCCGGCACGGCCGATCTGGTGCTCGGCCGCAGGCGCCCCCGGGGCCGGGGCGCGTGGCCCGCGCACGCCCGCGCGGGCAACCTCGCGCTCGCCCGGATGCTGCGCCGTCGCACGGGCCTCGGCCTGCGCGACCTCGGCCCGCTGCGCGCCGCCCGCCGCGAGCGGCTGCTCGCCCTCGGCCTCACCGACCGGCGCAGCGGCTACCCCCTCCAGATGGTGGTGCGCGCCGCCGACGCGGGCTGGCGGATCACCGAGCACGACGTCCCCTACCTGCCCCGCGCCGGGGCCTCGAAGGTGACGGGGACCTGGCGCGGCACCTGGCAGGCGGTGCGGGACATGCGCCGGGTCCTGGCCGAGGATCCGGCCGGGCCGGTCCCGCGTCACACGGCCCGCGGGGGGAACTCACGGTGAGCATGGCGACCACCCTCCTCGTCATCGCCAAGGAGCCGCGTCCGGGCCGGGTCAAGACCCGCCTCACCCCGCCCTGCTCCCCCGCCGAGGCGGCATCGCTCGCCGAGGCGGCCCTCGCCGACACCCTGAGCGCCGTGGCCGCCGCGCCCGCTCGGCGCCGGGTGCTGGTGCTCGACGGCGCCCCCGGCCCCTGGCTGCCGGCCGGCTTCGACGTCGTACCGCAGGGCGCGGGCGGGCTCGACGAACGGCTCGCGGACGCCTTCGCCGGGTGCGACGGGCCCGCCCTGCTGGTCGGGATGGACACCCCGCAGGTGACGCCGGAGCTGCTCGCCGTGGACTTCGCCGGGTGCGACGCGTACTTCGGCCCGGCCGAGGACGGCGGCTTCTGGGCGCTGGGCCTGGCCCGCCCCGCCCCGGGTCTGCTGCGGGGCGTGCCCATGTCGACGCCGGTGACGGGGGCGGTGCAGCGCGCGCGGCTCGTCTCGGCCGGGCTGCGGGTGCGCGACCTGCCGCCGCTGCGCGACGTGGACACCGCCGCCGACGCGCGGGCCGTCGCCCGACTGGCCCCGCACGGCCGCTTCGCCGCCCGGCTGGCCGGGTGCCCGGCGCTCACGGACGAGCGGACGGGCCGATGAGCGGCTCGGCGAACGGGGCGGCGAGCCGTGCCCGGGCCGGCCGGGCGCCGCCCCGGCCCCCGTCCCCTGGGCCGCCTCCGGCTCCTACGCCGCCGCCCTGCGCGCCGGCCGGGGGCCGTCGTTCCCGCGCCGCGCGGACGGGCCGGCTGCTGCCCCTGGAGGCGGAGCGCCGGTGCGACCGGGCCGACGCGGCCGACCGGGAGGTGCTGGACCGGTGCGAGGGCGCCGTGCTCGACGTGGGCTGCGGGCCCGGCCGGCTGGTGGCGGAGCTCTCCGCCCGGGGCCGGACCGTCCTCGGCATCGACGTCAGCGAGGCCGCCGTCGCCCGCACCGTACGGCTCGGCGGCCAGGCGCTGTGCCGCTCCGTCTTCGAGCCGCTGCCCGGCGGGGGACGCTGGGGCACCGTCCTCCTCATGGACGGCGACGTCGGCATCGGCGGCGACCCCCGTGCCCTGCCCGCCCGGGTGGCCGCCCCGCTCGCGCCCGGCGGCCCGCTGATCGCCGAGACGGCCGGGACCGACGTCGGCGAACGCGCCCGGGTGCAGGTCGTCGGCGTCACCGCCGGCCACGCGGCGGGCAGCCCCTTCCCGTGGACCCGTCCGGGCACGCCCGCCCTGCTGCGCCACGCGGGCGCCGGCCGGCGGACCGCCGCTCAGTGGACGTCGGGCGTCCGCCGGTTCGTCGCGCCGCGCAGCGTCAGGAGCAGGGCCGAGCCACCGAACAGCACGGCCGTGATCAGCAGCCAGCGGGTCGAGAAGCCCTCGGCCGACAGCCCGGCGACCGACCGGTAGCGCCGGTCCACCCGGCCGCTGACCAGCGGGAACCACACGAGCAGCAGCAGCCCGGAGAACGCGGCCGGAACCCGTACGTACAGCACCCACGCCCGGCGCCCGGCCGCGTCCAGTCCGCGGACGACCGCCCGGTCGGCCACCGCGTACAGCGGCAGCAGCACGAGGTCGTGCAGCAGCGCCGCCCCCACGAACCACAGGGCCACGCCGAGCCCGTCGCCGGCGAGCAGCCGCACGCCCGCGTACCCGGCGAGCGCGAACGAGCAGAGCAGCAGGAGGATCTGGAGGGGGCTGCCGGTCACGGACCGCCACCCGGCCGCGTGGTCCCGCGTCCACTTCGTCACGGCGCTCACCCCAGGTCTCCGAACGTCAGCCTCGTCACCCACTTGGTGTTCAGCACACCGGGCGCGGCGGGCACGATGATCCGCGCCGGATACCCGTGGTCCGCGCTCAGCGTCTCCCCGTTGACGGACAGCGCGAGCAGGGAGCGCGCGTCGGCCACCTGGTTGGCGCGCAGCGCCCCGCTGCGGAAGGCGCCGTGCCGCTGGAGGGACTCCACGAACACGTCCGGCGGGTCGTCCTCGAAGCCCACGCGCGCGGCGAGGTCCCGCAGCCGTACGCCGCGCCACCACTGGTCGGACGTCGACCAGCCCTCGACGCAGGCGATGGGCAGCGCCGCGCTGTGCTGCCCCATGTCCAGCAGCTCGGCCCGGCCGAGCCGGACGGTTCCCGTGCGCCCGGTGACGACGAGCCGCCAGGCGTCCTCGCGGGTCTCGGCCGGGTCGATGCCCGCGTACGCGGCCGTCTTGTTGATCTGGAACCCGTTGGGACCGTTCCCCGGTTCGGGCCCGCCGTGCGGCGAGAGCACGGCCGTCTCCCGCAGCGGTCCGTCGAAGCTGCGGCCGGCGTTGGTGACGAACATCAGCGCCGAGCCGCCGCCGACCAGCCACAGCGCCCCGCGCCGGGAGACGGTGGGCGGGTCGGGCCGCGGGGCGGCCAGGTCGTCGTCGCGTTCGTCGCGCGGCGTCCTCAGGGCGCGCAGCGCGAGCGGCGTCTTGAGCGCGACGTGCACGGCGAACGCGGCGAAGAACACCCAGGCGCCGTAGAAGTGCAGCGGGTAGAAGGAGCCGGGGAAGACGTAGTCCAGCTGGACGTTGAGCACCCCCGTCACGAACTGGAACAGCCCGCCCCCGACCAGCAGCAGCAGCGAGATCCGCTCCAGCCCGTGGGCGAGCGAGCGGACCGGCGGCAGCGCGAACAGCCGCGGCACGACCGACCACAGCTTGGCCAGCAGCACCGGGATCAGCGTGAGGCCCAGGGTGACGTGGACACCTTGGTCGAGGCGGTACAGCCAGGCCGGGCCGGCCGGCCACGCGAAGAGGTAGAAGCCGAGGATCCCCTTGTCCGGGGTCTTGTCGTTGACCGGGTCGAGGCCGGGGTTGTAGGCGGCGTACGAGAGCAGGCCCGTCACGAACAGCACGGTGACGCCGACGAGCAGGACGAGGCCGAGCACCGCCGTGAACCGGCGGCCCCGCAGCGGGCTGCGCCAGAAGCCCGGGGAGGACGGGAGCCGTGAGGCGAGGTCGCGCATGCCCCGACCGTAGGCCGGGACCGGCCGCGGGACCGGTCCGCGACCCGTGACGAAACGCTGACGTCCGCCGCGTGCACCAGTCCCCGGCCCGTCCCGCGGCCTACGGTGCCGAGGTGATCCGCCAACGCCCCGGCCGCCGCGACTCCCGCGGTCTTCGCGATCTGTACGCCGTCGTGCCCGCCGTGCTCCTCGTGACGGCGGCCGTGCTGATCGGCCGTCACCTCCAGGCCACCGACCACTCGCTGCTGGTCGGCTGGCCGCCGCTGGTCGGCCGCTGGGACCCGCACGTCGGCCCCGGCACGCCCGCGGCCGTCCTGTCGGCGGTGGCGACGGCGGTGTACGGCCCGTCCGTCGCCGCCCGCCTGCCGTGGCGTGCGCTGCTCGCCGCGTCCTGGGGCGCGGCGACGGCCTGGATCTGGTCCCTCGCCCTGGTCGACGGCTGGCACCGGGGCGTCGCGGTCCGGCTCACCACCCGCTTCGAGTACCTCCGGGTCATCGACCGCTGGCACGACGTCCCGGCGACCCTGCGCGACTTCACCCGCCACATCCTGATCGACTCCCCCGACAACTGGCCCGCCCACGTCGCCGGTCACCCTCCGGCGGCCACGCTCACCTTCGTGCTGCTCGACCGGATCGGGCTGGGGGGCGGGGGCTGGGCCGGGGCCTGGTGCATCACCGTGGGCGCCACGGGGTGCCTGGCGGTGCTGGTGGCGGTGCGCGCGCTGGCCGGCGAACGGCTCGCCCGCCGGGCGGCGCCCTTCCTGGTGGTGACGCCGGCCGCGGTGTGGGTGGGCACGTCGGCCGACGGGTACTTCGCGGCGGTCGCGGCCTGGTCCGTGGCGCTGCTGGCCCTCGCGGTCACCGGACGCTCGCTGTGGTGGGCGGCGGGCTCGGGGCTGCTGTTCGGCCTGACCTGCTACCTGTCGTACGGGCTGACGCTGTTCGCGGTGATCGGCGCGGCGGTGCTGTGGCTCGGCCGGCGCGGGGTGCGGGAGCGGCCGGTGCTGTTCGTGCCGCTGCTGGCGGGGGCGGCGGCGGTGCCGGTGGCGTTCACCGTGGCCGGGTTCGACTGGTGGGAGGCGTACCGCCTGCTGGTCGAGCGGTACTACCAGGGGGCGGCCGGCATCCGGCCGTACGGCTACTGGGTGTGGGCCGACCTCGCCTGCGCGGTGCTCATCACGGGCCTGGCGACGGTGGCGGGCCTGCGGCGGTCCGGGGGCGTGCTCCTGGCCGGACGGCGCGGCGGGACCGTGGACCCCGAGGACGGCCGGGCGGCGGTGCTCGTGACCGCCGGGCTGCTGGCCCTGCTGGCCGCCGACCTGTCCGGCATGAGCAAGGCGGAGACGGAACGCATCTGGCTCCCCTTCGCCCTGTGGCTGCTGCCGGCCTGCGCCTTCCTGGACCGCCCGCGGGTGTGGCTGGCGGCGCAGGCGGTACTGGCGCTGCTCCTCAACCATCTGCTCGCGACCGGCTGGTGAGCGGGCCCGGGCACACGCGGAAGGGCCCGCACCTTTCGGTGCGGGCCCTCCTGTGCGCTGCGCGCGTGTTACGCGGGAACGATGTTCTCCGCCTGCGGGCCCTTCTGGCCCTGCGTGACGTCGAAGTTCACCCGCTGGCCCTCCTGGAGCTCACGGAAGCCCTGGGTGGCGATGTTCGAGTAGTGGGCGAAGACGTCGGCGCCGCCGCCGTCCTGCGCGATGAAACCGAAGCCCTTTTCGGCGTTGAACCACTTCACGGTACCGGAAGCCATGTTTTTCTCCTAAGCAGTGCTGAAGACCCGCACCGTGCGGGTCTTCCCATCGCTGCGATGATCACCTGCCCGGAAAACCGGTAACGCGAATGGCAACCACAACTGCAACTGATGTCGAGACTAGCACGGAATAGCCGGGAGGCCCGGGCGACTAATCACGGCGAAAATCACTGCGAGAATGGGAATGCGGATATCTTCTCGCTTACCCGCGAATATCTGTTTCGCCGGTGTCAGATTTTCACCCGCGGCCGCCGTCCCCGGGCCGCTCGGCCGCGCGGCGCAGCTCCTCGTTGATCCGCAGCGCCTCCTCCAGGTCGTCCTCGAGCCGGACGATGCGGCAGGCGGCCTCGATCGGCGTGCCCTGGTCGACCAGTTCGCGGGCCCGGGCGGCGCGGCGCAGCTGCTGCCGCGAGTACCGGCGGTGGCCGCCCTCCGACCGCATGGGGCTGATCAGATCCGCCTCACCGAGGGCGCGGAGAAACCCGGGCGTGGCGCCGATCAGGGCGGCCGCCCTTCCCATGGTGTAGGCCGGGTAGTGATCGTCGTCGAGCCGGTCGGCGGCCGGTGTCCGGCCTTCGGCGTCCAGCCTGCTCTCCGAGGGCATGCATACCTTCCCGCGGACCGCCGAGGACACGGCCCGCCGCGGGGAATCCGTTCCCCCACACCTGAACTCTAGTCGCGCCGGTCGGATACCTGCTGCGGCGAACACATATCCGACCGGTGCGGCGAACCGGGTCAGGGCGCCACCGGCGCCGGTCCCACCAGTTCCGTCAGGACGTCCTCCATCGTCACGAAGCCCAGGACCGTGCCCGTCCCGCCGGTGACCGCGGCCAGGTGGCTGTCCTCGGCGCGCAGGGCGGTGAGGGTGTCGTCGAGGGGGGTGTCGATGCGGACCCGGGTGACCCGGTGCAGGGCGCTGCGGGGGAAGGGGCGGTCGCGGTCGGTGATGCCCAGGGTGTCCTTGATGTGCAGGTAGCCGAGCACGGTGCCGCCGGGGCCGGTGACCGGGAAGCGGGAGTAGCCCGCCTCGGCGGCCAGGCGTTCCAGCTGGGCCGGGGTGACCGTGTGGTCGACCGTGCGCATCTTCTGGGCCGGGACCAGGATCTCGCCGACCGGGCGGGTGCCCAGCTCCAGCGCGTCCCGCAGGCGCTCGCCGTCGGCCGGGGTCAGCAGCCCGGCCTCGCTGGCGTCGACGACCATGCGGGCCAGCTGGTCGTCGGTGAAGACGGCCTCGACCTCGTCCTTCGGCTCCACCCGCAGCAGCCTGAGCAGCGTGTTGGCGAAGGCGTTGATGCCGAAGACGACCGGCTTCAGCGCCCGGGTGAGGGCGACCAGCGGGGGGCCGAGGACCAGCGCGGTGGTCGCCGGGGCGGCCAGCGCGATGTTCTTCGGGATCATCTCGCCGATCAGCATGTGCAGGTAGGTCGCGAGGGCCAGGGCGATGGCGAAGGCCACGGGGTGGACCAGCGCGTGCGGCATGTGGACGGCCTCGAAGGCCGGCTCCATCAGGTGCGCGATGGCCGGTTCCGCGACCGCGCCGAGCACCAGGGAGGAGACGGTGATGCCGAGCTGGGCCGTCGCCATCATGGCCGACAGGTGCTCCAGCCCCCACAGGGTCATCCGGGCCCGCTTGTCGCCCGCCTTGGCGCGCGGCTCGATCTGGCTGCGGCGCACGGAGATCAGGGCGAACTCGCCGCCGACGAAGAACGCGTTGGTCAGCAGCGTCAGGGCGCCGACGAGGAGCTGTACGGCGGTCATCGGGCCACCTCCGGCTCCCGGTGGGACGCCTCCGCCGGCTCCGCCGGCTCGGCGGCCGGCTCGGGCCGTGCCGGGGCGGTGATGCGCAGGCGGTCGGCGCGGTGGTGGTCGACGTCCAGGACGTCCAGGCGCCAGCCGTCCAGGTCGATGACGTCGCCCTCGGCGGGGATGCGCGCCAGGTGGGTGGCGACGAGGCCGGCCAGGGTCTCGTAGGGGCCGTCGGGCGCGGTCAGGCCGATCGCCGCGAGCCGGTCCAGCCGGAGCGAGCCGTCGGCCACCCAGGCCGCGCGGCCGTCCGCCCGGGCGGGGGCGGGCAGCAGGTCGGGCACCTCGACGGGGTCGTGCTCGTCACGCACCTCGCCGACGACCTCCTCCACGATGTCCTCGACGGTCGCCACGCCCGCGGTGCCGCCGTACTCGTCGATGACGACGGCCATGGTGCGGGTGGCGCGCATGCGCTCCAGGAGGCGGTCGGCGGGCAGGCTGTCCGGCACCAGGAGCGGCGCGGTGGCCAGCTCGGTGACCGGGGTGGCCGCGCGCCGCTCGGGCTCCAGGGCCAGCACGTCGCGGATGTGCACGGTGCCGATGACCTCGTCCAGGCTGTCCCGGTAGACCGGGAAGCGGGACAGGCCGGTGGCGTGCGAGAGGTTGGCGGCGTCCGCGGCGGTGGCGTGGGCCTCCAGGGCCTTGACGTCCACGCGCGGCGTCATGACGTTCTCCGCGGTCAGCTCGCTCAGGTGCAGGGTGCGCACGAACAGCTCGGCGGAGTCGGCCTCCAGGGCGCCCTCGGCGGCCGAGTGCTGGGCGAGGGCGACCAGCTCCTCGGGGCTGCGGGCGGAGGCCAGTTCCTCGGCCGGTTCCAGGCCGAAGCGGCGGACGAAACGGTTCGCCGTGTTGTTCAGGTGCCGGATGAAGGGGCCGAACGCGGCGGTGAAGCCGCGCTGCGGGCCGGCGACGACCTTGGCGACCGCCAGCGGGCTGGAGATCGCCCAGTTCTTGGGGACCAGCTCGCCGACGACCATCAGGACGACGGTGGAGACGGCCACGCCGAGCACGGTCGCCACCGTGGAGGCGGCACCGCCCAGGCCGGCCGCCGTCAGCGGGCCGCGCAGCAGCGCCGCGAGCGACGGCTCGGCGAGCATGCCGATGACCAGCGAGGTCACGGTGATGCCGAGCTGGGCGCCGGAGAGCTGGAGGGTCAGGCCGCGCACGGCCTTCAGGGCGCCGTCGGCGCCGCGCTCGCCGGACTCGGCGGCACGCTCCAGGTCACCGCGCTCGACGGTGGTGAGCGAGAACTCGGCCGCGACGAAGACGGCGCAGGCCAGGGTGAGGAGGAGGGCCAGCAGGAGCAGCAGGACCTCGGTCACCGCGCCACCCCGCTTCCCTCACGCGCGTGCAGGGGGGCTGGCGGACCGTCCATGTCGGCACGGCCGGTACTGGGGGGCTCCATTGCGGAACGGGACTCCTTTGACGGGGTCGGCGGGGGCGGTGTGGTCCGCCCGGGGTTTCCCTCACATGGTAAAGGACGAGCAAAGACAGCGGGAGTCCGCGGACCCCTATGCTTCTACTCGCCTGTAGAGAACGGCCGGACGGTTCCGGTTGTTCCCCGCACGCATGTCCCCCGGCACGAACGTGAAGGAGTGAACGCCTCGATGGTGTTCAAGCGGCTGCTCGGTTCCCTCGGCGTGGGCGGGCCCACGGTGGACACGGTCCTCGACCCCGCGCCGGCCCGGCCGGGCGGTGCGCTGACGGGCCGGGTCGACCTCGTCGGCGGCACCACGGAGGTCGACGTCGAGCACATCACCCTGGAGCTGGTGGCCCGGGTCGAGGCCGAGCACGCGGACGGGGAGAGCGAGGGCGTCGTCGCCTTCGACCGGTTCACCGTCGGCGGCGGCTTCCGGCTGGCCGCCGAGGAGCGGCGCAGCGTGCCCTTCACGGTGACGCTGCCCTGGGAGACCCCGGTCACCGAGCTGCACGGGCAGCCGCTGGGCGTCGTCCTCGGCGTGCGCACCGAGCTGGCGGTCGCCGGTGCCCGGGACAAGGGCGACCTCGACCCGCTGGCCGTGGCGCCCCTGCCCGCGCAGGAGGCCGTCCTGGAGGCGCTCGGGCAGCTCGGCTTCGGCTTCAAGTCGGCCGACCTGGAGTACGGCCGCATCGGCGGCACCGGGCAGCAGCTGCCCTTCTACCAGGAGATCGAGCTCGCCCCGGCCCCGCAGTACGCCCACCAGGCCGACGAGATCGAGCTGACCTTCCTGGCCGCGCCCGGCGGGCTGGAGGTGGTCCTGGAGGCGGACAAGCGCGGAGGTCTCCTCGGGGGCGGCCACGACGCCCTGAGCCGCTTCACCGTGCCGCACGGGGGAACCGCGGTGCAGGACTGGGGTGCCCTCGTCGACGGCTGGGTCCGGGAGCTCGTCGAGCACCGGGCGTCCTACGGCTCCCACGCCGTGTACGGGCACGGGGGCGGCCACGGGCACGAGCCCGGGCACCACTCCGGTCCGGGCGTCGGCACCGCCGTCGCGGCGGGCGCGGCCGGGCTCGCGGTGGGCGTCGTCGGCGGCATGGTGGCGGCCGAGGCCGTCGACGAGATCGGGGACTTCTTCGAGGGCGGCGAGGGCGACGAGGGCGACGAGGGGGACGAGGGGGAGGAAGGGTGAGCGACGGCGGGGCGAGGACGGGCGGACCGTCGTCCGCGGCGCCCGCCCCGGCCTCGGCCCGCCGCCGCCCGCGTCCGGCCGCCGGCCGGCGGCCCCGCCGGACCCCGATCGACCCGGGGTCCTTCCTGCCGTAGATTCCGACCGGGCCCGCGACACGGGCCCGGACCGCACGTCACCTGGGGAGCCCCGTGTTCGGACTGAGCGAGCTCGCGATCATTCTCGTCGTCGTCATAGCCGTCCTCGCCGTCAAGAGGCTCCCCGGCCTGGCCCGCTCGGCGGGCAGGTCGGCGCGCATCCTCAAGGCGGAGGCCCGGGCGGCGAAGGACGAGCAGGCCCCGGCGGGGGACCCGGGGACGCCGCGCGTGATCCCCGGCGAGACGGTCCGCCGCGAGGACGCCGCCGGCGGCGGTGCCACCGGCCCGGGAGACGCCGGCGCCGGACCGGACCGGGGCGACGCCCGGGCCTGACGGCCCGGCGGGACGCGTCTCAGGACGGGTCGTCCGGGAGCGACGCCGCGTTCCTGATGATGTCCGTCAGCGACAACACCGCCGCCGACCTGCTGCTGGAACGGGTCGGCCTGGACGCCGTCAACCGCACCACGGCCCGGCTCGGCCTCACCCGCACACGGGCCGTGTCGTCCTTCGGCGAGATGCTCGCCGCGATGCGGGAGGACGCGGGACCGGACGGCGCCCGGGCACTGGCCGGCCCGCACGTCATCACCCGGCTGCGGTCCCTGGACCCGGCCCGCGCCAACCACAGCACCCCGCGCGACATGACCCGCCTGCTCACCGCCGTCTGGCGGGACGAGGCCTGCCCGCCCGAGTACGGCGCCGCCATGCGCCGCATCCTGGGCCTCCAGGTCTGGCCGCACCGCCTGGCCTCGGGCTTCCCCTTCGACGACGTGCACGTGGCCGGCAAGACCGGCACCCTGCCGACCCTGCGCAACGAGGTCGGCGTCGTCGAGTACCCCGACGGGGGCCGCTACGCCGTGGCCGTCTTCACCCGCACCGCCCGGACCGCGGCCACCCTCCCGGCGGCCGACGCGGTGATCGGCACGGCGGCCCGGATCGCGGTGGACGCGCTGCGGGCGCCGTGACGCACGGTGACGCGCCGGGGCGGGCGTCCGGCGGGCGCGCTCAGCGGTCGTTGTCCCGCCAGCGCCCGCCGTTCGGGGCCGAGTCGAAGCGGGTGGCCGCCGAGGCGTTGCCGCCGAAGTCGTTGCCGGAGACCCGGCCGCCGGTCCAGGTGGCCTCGTGCGCGATCCACAGGGCGTGGGTCTGGGTGCGGGGGTGCCCGTCGTCGCGGACGCGGTTGCCGTGCACGTACGGGTGGGTCACGGCGGCCGCCGCGGTGATGCCGCAGCGCGGTTCCGGGGCGGCCGGGAGGCGGTAGGCGGTGCCGGGGGCGGGGGTGCCCCCGGGCCAGGCCGTCGTGGCGCCGGGACGCCCGGGGACGAGGAGGAGCCCGGTGGCGGTGTTGTCGGCGACCAGGGCGGTGACCGCGCCGTTCCCGTCGCCGACCGTCAGCTCCTTGCCGCGGTGGCCGCCCGGGAGCCAGTCGGCGCTCTCGTCGGTCAGGGACAGCGGCCCGAAGTCCACGCCCGCGCCGCCCCCGCGCGCCGCCGGCGCGGCCCGGCGCCCGTTGTCCCGGATCCGGTTGCCGAAGACCGCCGGTTCGTGCAGGGCGGCGTCGACGCGGACGCCGTCCAGGCCGTTGTCGTGGATGTCGTCGGACTCCAGGACGATGTCCCGGGCCGGTTCCTGGTCGCCCCCGGCGAGATTGTGCTGCCAGTACCCGTAGCGGCCGTTGCCGCTGACGCGGTTGCCGCGGAACGCGTAGGGGCCCGGCGTGTTGCCGAGCGCGATCCCGTCGCCCGGGTTGCCGTCGATCACGCACCCGGTGACGATGCCGCCCCGGCCGCCGACCGAGGTCGTGCCCTGCGCCGACACGTCGAACCCGGCGACGTGGTTGCCGAGCATCGTGCAGGACGTCACCAGCAGCCCGTCCGCTCCCCAGTCGGAGATGCCGTAGCGGTTGTCCTCGGTGTGGCAGGCGGTGACGCGGATGCCCCGGGGCGGCGTCCAGTCGTCCTTCTGGAGCTCCAGGAAGATCCCGTTGGTGCCGTTGCCGACGGCGGTGCAGGCGGTGACCGTCAGCCGTTCCACCGGCCCCCAGCCGCCGACCCCGATCCCGATGCCCGCGCCGCCCATCTGCTCCCCGGCGTCCTGCCGGCCGCACCGCTCGACCAGCAGGCCCTCGACCACCGTGTCCTGGAGGAAGTCGCAGCCGAAGCCGGTGGCGGCGGTGTCGTGGATGTGGAGGTCGCTGAAGCGCCCGCGCAGCACGTACTGCAGCCCGAGGCCCTTGGCCAGCACGTCGTACTCGGGCGTGTGCACCCCCGACCCGTCGATCTCGAAGTGCGCGAAGGTGACGTCGGCGATGTGGCGGTCCCGCCCGGCGCCGTGCTGGGCGGTGGTGAACCAGGCCAGCGGCACGGGCTGCTCCGGGGCGCCGGGGTTGGCGAGGACGAAGCAGGTCGTCCCCCGGCCGGCGCCGACGAGCGAGACGCCGCTGCGCCAGCGCACGGGCCGGTCCCGGATCAGGTGGCGTCCGGCGGGCACGTGGACCGTGCGCGGCCGGCCGTCGGCGGCGGTGGCGTCACCGAGCGCGTCCACCAGCTCCTGCAGGGCGGGCCCGTCGTCGGTGGTGCCGTCCCCGGCCAGACCGTGCTCGTGGGCGTCGGCCGTCAACGGCGCAGTCATACGCGCGCTCCTTCCGCCGGTGACGCTCCGGCGGGCCGCCCACCGGCGCACCGCCGCTCGCTGCGTACCGGGTACCAGACCTCCGCCGCCCTCAACCACCGGGACATACCGGGCGCTTTATCTCAATCCGGGGTACATAATCAGAACATGAGTACGGCAACGTATGAACTGCTGGCCGCTTCGCACGCGCTCAACCTGGCCGGGGCCTTCATCGGCGGGCTGGTCATCGCGGGCGTGCTGATCCTGGCCGTGCGCATCGGCATGAGGGCCATGGAGCAGGAGTCGCCCCGCCCCCGCGCCGACGAACAGCCTCACCTCCCCCCCACCGGCCCCGTCCACGAGGAACGGGAGATCCGGGAACCGGACGAGATCCCGCTGAACACCGACGGGAGCCCACGGCTGATGCCGTACCAGCTCCATCACTCGGGCAGCCGGCGAGGAGCGGACCAGAGCCGGCGCCGTTGGCTGCCGGGGTCGAGCGGCTCCTTCGGCAGCGGCAGCCCGGGGCGCATCTGACCCTCCGCCGCCCTCCGTCGCCCTCCGTCCGGCCTCGTCCGGGCGAGCACCGGCTGCGGTCCGGCGGCGGGGCGCCTTGACTGGGAGGGACCCCGCGTGTCCTCGCGGGAGCGGACGCGTACGAGGTCCCTGGAGGCGACATGACCGGTCCCCGGGCGTGCCGGGCGGCGGTGGTGACACTGCTGGCGGCCGCCGTGCTGGCGGGCTGCTCCGACGACGGCGGCGACAGCGGCGGCACCCCCACGAATCCCGCGAGCTCGGCGGTCAGCCGGGCCGCCTCGGCCGCGTCCTCGCTCGCCTCCGAGGGCTCGGACGCCCTGGCCTCGGCGACGGCGGAGGCAGGCCGGTGGCTCGACGACATCACGGCGGGCGCCGACGTCAAGGGCGACGTGAGGGCGGGGACGCCGAGGACCGACGCCGACGGGCGCACCACGGTCGACGTCACCGTCCGCAACACCGCGGACGGGACGAAGTCCTTCGCGGTGCAGATGAACTTCACCGGCCCCGACGGCGCCCTGCTCGACACGGTCGTCGTCACCGTCGACGACGTTCCCGCCGGCCGGTCCGGCGGCGCCACCGCCCGCAGCACCCACGACCTGTCCGGGGACGTGCGGGCGGTGGTGGCCCGCGCGGTGCGCTACTGAGGGACCGCGCGGCCCGCACCGGGCGGGCCGCGCGCGACGCGACACCGCTACCCCACCAGCCACGCCGTCGTGTCCGGCCCCAGCCGGCCGTCCTCCAGGGGCACGCTGGTCAGCACCACCTCGCCCGCCGGCAGGTCGACCGGCGCGTCCGAGAGGTTGGCGACGCAGCGCCAGCCGTCCGAGCGGTCGAACTGGAGCACGCCGGGCGGCACGTCGTCCGCCCAGGTCAGCGACTCGCCGTCGAGCAGTTTGCGGCGCAGGCGCAGGGCCGTGCGGTACAGCTCCAGGGTCGAGCCCGCCACCCCGTCCTGGGCCTGGACGGAGTACTCCGCGAAGCTCGGCGGCTGCGGCAGCCAGGCCCCGCCCGCGCCGAAGCCGTACGACGGCCCGCTCGTCGTCCACGGCAGCGGCACCCGGCACCCGTCGCGGCCCTTGCGGACGTGCCCGGTCTGCTCCCAGATCGGGTCCTGGAGGACCTCGGTGGGCAGGTCGGCCACCTCCGGCAGGCCGAGCTCCTCGCCCTGGTAGACGTACGCCGAGCCGGGCAGCGCCAGCATCAGCAGCGTCGCCGCGCGGGCCCGGCGCAGGCCCGCCCGCTCGTCGACCGCCGGGGCGTGGCCGCCGGACAGCAGCCAGGCGTCCGTGTCGGTGCCGGGCGGCAGGACCAGCCGGGTGGCGTGGCGGACCACGTCGTGGTTGGACAGCACCCAGGTCGCGGAGGCGCCGGCGGCGTCGGCGTCGGCCAGCGAACCGGCGATGATCCCGCGCAGCTCCGCCGCGTCCCAGCGGCCCTGGAGGTACTCGAAGTTGAAGGCCTGGCCCAGCTCGTCCGGGCGGGCGTACAGCGCGCGCCGGGCGCCCGGGACCCAGGCCTCGGCCACCGCCGTCCTCGGCGGGTTGTAGGCGTCGAGGATCTTGCGCCAGTCGCGGTAGACCTCGTGCACGTCGTCGCGGTCGTAGAAGGGGTGGGTGCCCGGGGCGAACTCCGCGAGGGCGGTCTCGCTGCTCAGCCCGGGGGCGCCGAGGTCGCGCAGCGGCTCGGTGAGGTCCTTGACCAGCGCATGGGCCACGTCGACGCGGAAGCCGTCGACACCGCGGTCGCACCAGAACTTCAGCGTGGTGCGGAAGTCGGCGCGGACCTGCTCGTTCTCCCAGTTCAGGTCGGGCTGCTGGGGCGCGAAGAGGTGCAGGTACCACTGGCCGTCCGGCACCCGCTGCCAGGCGCTGCCGCCGAAGACGGACTGCCAGTCGGTGGGCGGGAGCTCGCCGTGCTCGCCGCGGCCGTCCCGGAAGACGTAGCGGTCGCGGGCGGCCGAGCCGGGACCGGCGTCCAGGGCCTCGCGGAACCAGGCGTGGCGGTGCGAGGTGTGGTTGGGGACCAGGTCGACGATCACCTTCAGGCCGAGGCGGTGGGCCTCGGCGGCCAGGGCGTCGAAGTCGTCCAGGGTGCCCAGGCGCGGGTCGACGTCGCGGTGGTCGTCGACGTCGTAGCCGCCGTCGGCCAGCTCGGACGGGTAGAACGGGCTGAGCCACAGGGCGTCGACGCCGAGGGCGGCCAGGTGGGTCAGGCGCTGGGTGATGCCGCGCAGGTCACCGAGCCCGTCGCCGTCGGCGTCGGCGAAGCTGCGGGGGTAGATCTGGTAGATGACGGCCTGCCGCCACCAGTTGGGGTCCTTGGACGACAGGTCGGGCGTGCTGGTGGTGCTGCGGACGGTCACGCGGTCTCCTTCGCGGTGCGTGCGGGCGACAGGAACAGATCTGTCCACATCACCCCAGAAGTGAACGCGCGGGCGGCGGGACGCGCCGGTGAGCGGGCCCCCGTCCTAGGTACCCGGTGCGTTTCGGCGTTCGACCGCGCTCAGGTACAGGTCCACGTACCGGGTCACGTCGACGTCCAACGCCACGTCCACGAGCGGCTGTTCGCGCGTGCCCTCGTGGATCTCGGACTCGCCGGGGCGGACGCGGCGGTCGACGAGGGTCTGGCCGCGGGCCGGGCCGGGGGCGAGGGACACCTCGACCGGCAGCCGGTGGGTGGTCAGGCCCGCCGGGTCGGCGACCGCGCAGACCGCGCCCGCGTCGCCGAGGCCGCCGCCGGGGTCGGTCTCGTCGGTGGCGGGGCCGCGGTGGGCGAGCAGCTCACCGGCGAGCCGGGTGCCGGGCTCGGTGCTCGCGCGCAGGCGGCGCACGTCGGGGCCGGGGACGACCACGCGCTGGAAGACGTCCAGCCCGTACATGGTGATCGGCACCCCGGCGGTGAGCAGGATCGCCGCCGCCTCCGGGTCGTGCCAGACGTTGAACTCGGCGACCGGCGTCGCGTTCCCGGTGGCCACCGCACCGCCCATGAACACGATCCGCTCGATGTTGCGGGTCACCTCCGGGTGGGTGCGCAGCAGCAGGGCGATGTTGGTGGCGGGCGCGGTGGGGATCAGGGTGACCGGGCGCGGGGAGGCGAGGATCTCGCGGCGCAGCAGCGTCACCGCGTCCACGTCGACGGGGGTGCGGACGGGCGCGGGCAGGCCGAGGTCGCCCATGCCGTCGCGGCCGTGCACGTGCCGGGCGGTGCGCACGGCCTCGATCAGCGGTCGTTCCGCGCCCCGGGCGACGGGGACGCCGGGGGCGCCGGCCTGCTCCAGCACGGTGAGGGTGTTGCGCACGACGCCGTCCACGTCGGTGTTCCCGGCCACGCAGGTGACCGCCCGCAGCTCGAGCCCCGGGTGGCGGACCGCCAGCAGCAGGGCCAGGGCGTCGTCGATGCCGGTGTCGCAGTCGATGATCACCGGGACGGGCGGGTGCGGGTGCGGGTGCGGATCGGTCGGCACGGCGTGGCTCCTTGCGCTGCGGGGGCCGGTGCGGCGACCCTACGCGGCCGGGCCGGGCTTCCCCGGCAGGGGCCGCGCGCGGTCGCCCGGGCAGGCGGCGGCGGGCGGCGGGTGCCGCAGCCGGCGGACAGCCGTGGAGACGGCGGACGACAAGCGGGAATCCGACGGACGACAGGCGGGAACCCGGCGGCGGTGGACAGCGGGTGCCGCAGCCGGCGAACGGCCGTGGAGACGGCGGACGACAAGCGGGGACCCGACGGACGACAAGCGGGAACCCGGCGGCGGTGGACAGCGGGCGCCGCAGCCGGCGAACGGCCATGGAGACGGCGGACGACAAGCGGGAACCCGGCGGCGGTGGACAGCGGGCGCCGCAGCCGGCGAACGGCCATGGAGACGGCGGACGACAAGCGGGAACCCGACGGACGACAAGCGGGGACCCGGTGGCGGGGCGGGCGCGGCCCCCGCTCCACCGGGTCGCCGGGGGTGTCGTTCGGGTCAGGAGGGCTCCGGGCGACGGCGCCTCGCGACCCCGGCGGGGTCCGGACGGCACCCCCGGCCGTCCTAGCCGTCGCGGTCGAAGCGGTGCCGGTGGGTGAGGACGTCGCGGGCGACGTCGCGGGCGGTGCGTCCCCGGGCGAAGGCGGCGCCGCGCAGCCGGGCCAGGGCCTCGTCGGAGCCGACGCCCAGCTGGGCCATGATCATGCCGACGGCCCGGTGGACCTCGTCGTGGTCGCCGGCCAGCCCGCTCAGCCAGGCGTCCTCCCCGTCCCCGTCGCCGTACTCCACCTCGCGCGGCAGCGCCGTCAGGGCCGTGGTCATGACGCCGGCCAGGAGCCGGGCCGTGTTCAGCTCGGGTCCGGTGAGGCCGCCGGGGGTGTCGCGGTAGAGGTCCAGGGTGCCGACGCACACCGTGTCGCTGCCCAGCGGCAGCGCGTGGACGGCGCTCACGCCGACGGCCGTCGCCTGCTGGGCGAAGACGGGCCAGCGTTCGGCGTCGGCGCCGGACCGCAGGTCGCGGGCGAGCACCGGGGCGCCCGTCGCGGCGGCGAGGACGCACGGCCCGTCGCCCAGGGTGGCCTGGACCTCCGCGAGGTACGAGGCACGGTCGCCGCTGGCGCACAGCCGGACCGGGTGGCCGCCACCGCCGCGCAGCGACGCGCTCGCGCCGTCCACGGGCAGCAGCCTGACCGCGACCCTGCAGAGCCGTCCGAGCACCTCGGCGGCGTGCCCGCCGTCCGGGGGCCATCGGGAGTGGTCGCCGGCCGGCACGCCCACCGCCTCCTTCGCTCACGTGGCCGGAAGCCCGACTACCCGTGACCGACCGGCGGAAACCGGGACGACCGGCCCTACAGCGGAGGCTGCGCGGGCGCCGGGCCCAGGGTGGTCGTGCCGGGCGCCGTGCGGTGCCCGAGGCCGGTGCGGTAGGCGTCCAGGGCCGCCTCCACCCGGCCGGTGCGGCGCAGCAGGTCGCCCAGCAGCCGGCACAGGTCGGCCAGGTCACCGGCCGCGCCCGCCCGCTCCAGCAGGCTCAGCGCGCGCACGTAGTGCTCCTCGGCGGCCTCGGTGTCGCCGGAGTCCTCGGCGATGATGCCGAGCAGCCGGTGCGCGCCCGCCGCGTGCACGGCACCGCGTTCGGAGGTCAGGTCCTCCAGCACCCCGCGCAGCAGTCCGGCCGCCTCCGCGGACTTGCCGCGCCGGTGCAGCACGTCGGCCAGCTCGACGGCGACCTGGCTGCTGTAGAGGGCGGCACGGGTGGCGGACAGCATGTCCAGGGCCTGCCGCATCTCCTCCTCGGCGCGGGGGAGCTCGCCGTTCTGGGCGCAGACGTAGCCGCGCATCCAGTGGCAGTTGGCCAGCTCGGTGCGGAGTTGCAGCGTGCGGTACAGCTCGGCCGCCTTGGCCAGGGAGGCGTCCGCCTCGGCGAGGCGGCCCTCGGCGAGCAGCGTGCGGGCGACGGAGCGGTGCATGCGGGCCACCAGCGCCGGGTCGCCGGCCCGGGGCGCGAGGGCGAGGGCGAGTTCGGCGGCCTGGGCGGCCCGCGCGTGCGCGCCCATGTCCATGTAGGGGCCGATGACGCTGGCGTAGAGCAGCAGCAGCGCGTCGGGGTCGTGCAGGCCGCCGCGGTTCAGCTCGTCGAGGGTGGACTCCAGGAGGTAGACGGCGTACCGGAGTTCACCGGCGAGGTAGTGGGTGAGGGCGCGTCCGCGCAGGGCCGGGACCCGGGCCGGCAGCGGCGCGCCGGCGTCGGCCAGGCACTCCTCGGCCCGCTCGAAGTACCGCCGGCCGCTCGCCAGCTCGCCGGTCTCCACCGCGCACTCGCCGAGCCCGAGCAGCGCCTCGGCCCGCTCCTCGGGCAGCTCGTACTCCTCGGCCTCGGCGAGCAGCTCGCCGTACTGGCCGGCCGCCCGCTCGGCGCCGCCGGTGGCGAGCGTGCGCCGCGCCTCGGTGAGCCGCAGCCGCAGGTCGGTGGCGAGCCGTGCCGGACGGCCGGTGGCCAGCTCCTCGTAGCCGACGCCGAGCCGCTCGGCGAGGTGCCGCAGCGCCTCGTCGGAGGGGCGGACGCGGCCGGCCTCCAGGGTGGAGATGTAGGCGGGCGTGTACGCCGGTTCGGCGAGCTGCCGCTGCGTCATCCCGCGCTCGGCCCGCAGCCGCTGCACCCGCCGTCCGATGGCCACACGGTCTTCACGGTCCCCCACTGCCAACTCCCCCTGCGCCCCTTGCCGTCCGGCTCCGGCGGCCCTAGGTTAAATTGCGGATTAAGCCTGCTTAACAGCGCTTGAAAGCCTCCCACACCTTCCCCCAGAGGACGCCGTGCCCGACCGCACACGCACCGTCGAACGGTACGCCAGGGGCCTCACCGCCGCCGTCGTGGCCGTGGCCGCCCTGATCCTGGCCGGCAACGCGGGCCCGGCCCAGTCGGCGGAGGACCCCCCGGAGGGCGGGAGCGTCCGGGTGGAGGAGGCCGGCGGCTCCCTCGCGCCGGACGCCCGGCCGGACGGGAGCACCCCGGCGCCGCGGCCCGGTCCCGGCTGACCTCCGGTGGCGGGAGGGCGCCCGCGCCGCGCACGCGGGCGCGCGCACCGGCCGGGGCCCGCGGAGGGGGTGCGTCAGTCCTGGGTCTGCAACCGGCCCAGTTCCCGCTGCACGTGGTCCAGCGCGCCCTCGCGCCGGCCGGGTACCCGGCCGCGCAGCGCGGCGAGCGCGGCACCCAGTTCGCGGGCCCGCGCGGCGTCGCGGATCCGTCCCCACTGGTGGTGGGCCCGGTCCACGGCCGCCTCCACGGCGGGCGTCCCCGGTTCCTGCCCGGCCCGCAGGCGGGCCTCGGCCACCGCCAGCCAGGCACGGCAGGAACGCGCCGGGTCCCCGGCGAACATCGCCAGGTCGGCCCGGACCTCCGCCCAGTGCAGCGCGTCCTCGGAGGCGGGCCCGAGCGCGAGGGCGGCGGCCCGCTCGTGGCGCGCGGCCAGCGCGTCGGCGTCGCCGTGCCGCCCCGACCGCACGGCGGCCGAGATGACGGCGTGCGGGTCCCCCGCCACCGGCCCGGGCGCCGCCAGCACCAGGTCCGCGCCGCTCCCGCCGCCGTCGGCCGCGCAGCGGGCCAGCGCCTCCTCGTGCAGCCGGTCCGGCGGCGGCCGGTGCCCGCTGCGCAGGACGGTCGCGACGCCGCGCATGTACGCGGGGGCGGCCACGGTCCGCCGCGAGGGCGGGGGCGCGACGCGACCGTAGACGGCGTTGTTGCGTCCCGAGTCCAGCGGGCGGGTCCGCAGCCACTCCCAGGCCTCCCGGTCGGCGTGCAGATCCAGCAGCAGCGTCGTCGCGCCGCTCGGCCGCAGCCGGAGCTCCTCGCGGATCCAGTGCCAGGGCAGGGCGGTGTAGCGGACCGTCGAGGGGGTCGTCCGGGCCAGCGCCAGGTGGGGCAGGCGCTCGCGCCGGTCCAGGTGGAGCTGCCCGGTGACGTACACGGTCAGCGGGCCGGGGGCCGCCGCGGCCGCGCGGAGCCGGGTGAGGACGGCCTGCGGCTCCAGCGGGTCGGCGAGCTCGACGACGTTCGCGGTGTCCGTGCCGGCCAGCACGGCGGGCGGCACGGCGGCGAGCACGGGGAGCACGGAGGCGGCGTCCACCAGACACCCCCGGCCCACGGGCGACGCCGCGAGCAGCAGCACGGTTCCGGGCATGTCCCCTCCCCCTGTCGATCACGTACGGCAGCACGGTAGCCGCTGCGGCCGCGACGCGGGGCGCTCAGCCGTTCAGCCGCCGTACCGCGAACACCATGGTGTCGTCGGCCGGCCGCCCCCGGCAGTGCCGCAGCGTTCCGTCCCGCACGAGGGCCACCAGCCGCCGCGGCGCGGCGTTGCGCGGATCGGCGGCGACGGCGCGGGCCACCTCTTCGCCGTGCCGGTAGAAACACCCCTCGGCGTCGCGGGCCTCGGTCACCCCGTCGGTGACCAGCAGCAGCGTCTCGTCCCGGGCGAGGGCCACCCGGCTCACGGACACCTGCGGCCCGGGGACGAGCTCGGCCATGCCCAGCGGCAGCCCGCCGGCCGCCGGCAGCTCCCGCACACCGCCCGGGCCGACCGCCAGCGGGGGGTCGTGGCCGAGGACCACGGCGTCCACGGCGTCGGGCAGGCCGTCGGAGAAGCCGATCAGCACGGCGGTGGCGAAGCGGTCGCCGTCGGACCGGCCGAGGGCGGCCGTGTGCCTGCGGTGGCGCACCATGCGGGTCTCCAGGCGCTCGGCGACCGTCACGAGGTCCGCCTCGTGGTAGCCGGCCTCCCGGAACGTGCTGAGCAGCGCGGCCGCGGTCTCCACCGCGCCCAGGCCCTTTCCCTGGACGTCGCCGATGAGGACGCGGGTGCCGTGCGGGCCGGGCTGGATGTCGTAGAAGTCGCCGCCCACGCGGGCCTCGGTGTCCGCGGGGAGGTAGACGGCGGCGTGGTCGAGGCCGCCGAACCCCTCCGGGAGCGGGCGCAGCACGGTGCGGCGGGTGGTGTCGGCGATGTCCCGCATGCGCAGCATGCGCCGCTCGCCGGCGACGCGGAGCGTGGCGGCGGCCACGGCGATGAGTCCGCCCAGGGCGACGAGGACCAGGCCCGAGGTGTCGGTCCTGTCCTGGTGCTGCCAGGTGGTGTCGGCCAGGACGAAGACGGCGACCGCGAGCGCCGCGAACACCCCCGTCTCCAGCGTCCCGCAGATCGCGGCCGCGACGCCGGGCACGAGCACGGTCCAGGAGATGATCTGGAACGCGCCGGTCATGGTGTCGGCCGCGACGATGCCGGCGAGCAGCACCAGCGGGACCAGCCAGGCGACGCTCCGGCCGTGGACGCTCAGCAGTTCGCGCCGGGAGACGGCGTCCCCCTGGCCGGCGGCCCGGACGAGCCGGCCGGCCAGCCGCCACCGGCCGTGCGCCGGCCCCGGCGCAGCCCCTTTCCCGCGACCCCTCACGGCCCCCAGCGAAGCACGGGCCCCCACCCCCCGCATCCTGACTTGCCGCCCGCCCCTCCCCGGTGTGCCCTGGTAGTCGGGGGCGAGGAGAGAGAGGAGTGCTCTCATGGCTCACGCGGTATCCACCCGGGGAGCGTCCGACCGGACGCCGGCCACGCGCCCGACGAGGACGCCCGACGTCTTCGGCCCCCGCACCCACCTGGTGGCGAAGTGGGCGGTGCCCGTCCTGGCCGGGCTCGTCTACGGCTACTGGGCCGCGGCCAACCGGCGCTACGGCGGCCCCATCACCGGCTGGAACCTGCTGTTCGGCTTCCTGACCGCCCTCGCGTTCGCCGTCCTGTACGCCGTGGTCCGGGCGGTGGCGTCGCGGCTGCCGCGCGAGGGACACGCGGTGCTGTGGGGCGCGTTCGCCGGCAGCGCGCTGGGTTTCCTGTACGCGCAGAGCAGCGTGCCCCTGTTCACGTGCATCCTCCTCTCGCTGATCCTGGCGGCCGCGGTGACCGCCGCGCTGCTCTACCGCTCCTACACGTCCGAGGACGCCGGGGGTCACCGGACCTCCTGAGCCGCGCCGCCCGCGGTCCCCGGCGGCGCCGGGCGGTGCGGCGGGGGGGCCGGGCGTTCGGCCGTTCGGCTCGTCGGCGGGACCATTCGCAGGCACCCCGCTCGCCGGGACCGCCCCGCGGGCGTTGCCTGGGAGGGTGCCCCCACGTCTCCGCCGCGGCCTGTCGGCCGTCCTGATCGCCCTCGCCTGCCTGCTCGCACCGTGCGGCACGCTGGCGGCCTGGGCGGCGTACGGGCTGGCCGACACCGGCCGGTACGTCGCCGCCATGGCGCCGCTCGCCGCCGACCCGCGCGTGCGGGACGCGGTCGCGGACACGGTGGACGACGGGGTCATGAACGAGGTGGGCGCCGGCCCGCTGCGCGCGACCGTGCGCCTCTACGTGCAGGACGCGGCCCGCTCCTTCACCCGGACCGAGGCCTTCCGCGCGGGCTGGGACACGGCCAACCTGACCGTCCACACCGCCGTGCTGCGCGCCCTGCGCGACGAGGGGGCCGCCGGGCGCCCCGTCACGGTCGACCTGGCCCCCGTCACCGCCCGGGTCCGCGGCCGCCTCGTCCGGGACAACGTGCCGATGGCGCAGCGGATCCCGGTCCGGCACACCGAGGTCACCGTGCTCCCGGCCCACGGGGCGGACCGGCTCAGGAAGGGCTACCGCGTGCTCGACGTCGCCGCCTTCTGGCTGCCGCTCGCGGCCGTCGTCTTCGCCGTCGCCGGAATCGCCGTGGCCGCCCGCCGGCGGCGTGCGCTCACGGCCACCGGCATCGGCACGGCCGTCGGCGGAGTGCTGCTCGTCCTCGCGGTCCTCGTCGGCCGCCGGCTCACCCTGGCCGCGCTGCCCGGCGCGGTCGACGGCCCGGCCGCCGGCGCCGTGTACGACGCCCTCACCGCGACCCTGCGCACGGCCTCCTGGCTGCTGGTCGGCCTCGGTCTGACGGTCGCCGCGGCCTCCTGGCTCACCGGCCGGTACGGACATCTGCTGCGCCGCCGCCGGCCTCCCGCGGACCCCGCCGTCGACCCGGGGCCGCCCCGCTCGCCACGGGCCCGGCTCTGAGTCCCGGCGCGGGAGATCACCCGGCCGGCGGCCCGTCCGCGCGGCCGCCGTCGCCGGCCGCGCGCGGGGCGACGGCCCGTGGCGCACCGCGGGACCCGAGGAGCCGGCCCTCGCCGGGCCGCCCGGCGGAGAAGCCGGAGGAGTCCGACCGGCACGTCGGGGGCCGCACCGAGGCCGTACGGGAGTTCCGCGCGGCCCGGCGGGCACGACGGGCACCACGAGCACGACGGACGTGGCCGGCACGGCGAACTCGTGGCCGGCACGGCGAACTCGTGGCCGGCACGGCGGACCCGTGGCCGGAGGGAAACCTTCCGCCCGTGTCCGCCGTCCTTGAGAGGGGGATCCGGGCAGCGCGCCCGCGAGCGGAAGGCCGGGACGTGGACACCGACACGGCGAGGGGCCAGTGGACGCACACGCCCGGCGGGCCGACGGCCCGACGGGCCGGGCGGCGGGCCGGGGCCTGGTGCGCCGGGCTGTTGTTCGCCGGGGTCAGCGCGGTCGTCGGCTGCCGGGTCGCCGACACCGACGGCGTCACCCCGGTGCCGCAACTGCTCGCCTTCCTGCCCTGGCTGCTGGTGCCGGCCGGGGCCGGGCTGCTGCTGACGCTGCTCGCCCAATGGTGGCCGGGAGCGGTGTGGGGCGTGGCGCTGCTCGGGCTGCTGGCCTGGTTCATCGAGCCGTACGGCAAGACCGGGGTGCCGGCCGGGCCGCCCGTCGCCGAGGTGCGGGTGCTGACGTCGAACGTCGAGTTCGGACAGGGCACCGACGCCCTGATCGGCGCGGTGCGCCGCGAGGAACCGGACCTGCTGTTCGTGCAGGAGTGCGCGTACACGTGCGACGCGGCCCTGCGGCGGGAGCTCGGCGCCGACTACCCGCACCGGCGGGCCGTCGAGGGCGGCGGCTCCGAGGGATCGGTCATCCTGAGCCGCTTCCCGCTCGCCCCCGCCCCCGGCGTCCCCGGCACCATGGGCATGCCCGGCGCGGTCGCCGACGTGCGCGGCCACGCCGTACGCCTCCAGCTCGCCCATCCCATGCCGCCGCTGCCGGAGCAGCTCGGCCTGTGGCGCACGGAGCTGGGCCGGCTGCGCGACGCCGCGGCCGGGGCCGGCGGGACCCCCACCGTCCTCGCCGGCGACTTCAACGCCTCCCAGGACCACGCCGCCTTCCGGCGCATCCTCGACACCGGGCTGCACGACGCGGCCCGCCTGGCCGGCGAGGACCGCACGCCCAGCTGGCCGGCCCGGACCGCCCCGGTGCTCGGCACGCAGATCGACCACGTGCTGGTGTCACGGGACTTCGCCGCCCACCGCGCCCGCTTCCTCGACCTCGCCGACACCGACCACCGCGCGCTGGTCGTCGACCTCACGCTGCACGCGGGCCGTAGGCCCGCCGACGGGTGACGCTCAGACGCCGATGTCGGCGCCGTCCGCGCGCCACACCGCCACGACCGCCGGGCGCACGATCCTCCCGGGGCCGTCGGGCCAGGTGCTGGCCGGCCGCTCCACCGAGGCGCCGTCGACCTCGCCCGGGTGCTGCACGGAGACCAGCACGCGCCGGTCCTGCACGAGCGGGCCGCAGGTCTCCGCGCCGGTCGGCACGGTCAGGAACTGCTTCAGCTCACCGCGCCGCTCGCCCTTCGTCGCGACGCCGAAGAGGCCGTCGTGGGTGCCGAGCGCGTTGCCGTCGGTGGAGATCCACAGGTTGCCGTGGGGGTCGAAGGCCACGTTGTCGGGGCAGGAGATCGGGCTGACGGCCTCCTTCGGGAAGCCCGCGAAGTAGGTCGCCGGGTCGTTCGGGTCGCCGGCCACGAGGAACAGCGACCAGGCGAAGTCGGTGGCGTCGGCCCGGTTGCGGCGCTCGGTCAGCTCCAGGACGTGGCCGTGCTTGTTGCCGACGCGCGGGTTGGCCTCGTCGGGGCCCGCGTAGCCGGACTTGCCGCGGTTGGAGTTGTTGGTGAGCGCGACGTACACCTTGCCGGTCCGCGGGGACGGCTCGATGTCCTCGGGCCGGTCCATCTTCGTCGCGCCGGCCTTGTCGCCGGCCAGCCGCGTGAAGACGCAGACCTCCTCCGCCGTCATGCCCTCGACGTGCGAGACGGCACCGTCGGCGGTCGCGGTGACCAGCGGGATCCAGCGGCCGCTGCCGTCGAACTCGCCGTCGGCCGGCAACGTGCCGGTGCCGTCGATCTCGGCGGCCGGGGAGTCGCCGGTGAGCTGGGCGACGTACAGGGTGCCCTCGTCGAGCAGCGACAGGTTGTGCTCGCGGGCGTCGCGGCCGTCGCCGTGCCGCATCCGCTTGCTGCCGACGAACTTGTAGAAGTAGTCGAACCGCTCGTCGTCGCCGGTGTAGACGACCGGGCGCCCGTCGTCGGTCAGCCGCACGGTCGCGGCCTCGTGCTTGAAGCGGCCGAGCAGGGTGTGCTTGCGGGGCGTGGAGGCGGGGTCGTACGGGTCGAGTTCGACGACGTACCCGAAGCGGTGCACCTCGTTGGGCTCCCGGGCGACGTCGAAGCGCTCGTCGAACCGCTCCCACTTGCGCTCGGTGGCGCCGGTGCCGATGCCGTACCGCTTGTCGGTGGCGCGGCCGCCGTTGGCGAAGTACTGGTTGAAGTTCTCCTCGCCGTGCAGCGTGGTGCCCCAGGGGGTGGTGCCGCCGGAGCAGTTGTTGAGGGTGCCGAGCACCTTGCGGCCGGTCCGGTCGGCGGAGGTCCTCACCAGGTCGGAGCCGGCGGCCGGGCCGGTGAGCCGGAACTCGGTGGTGGCGGTGACGCGCCGGTTCAGGTGGTGGCGCGGCACCGGCGTCAGCCTGCCGCTGCGGCGGTCCTCCTCCACGACGACGGCGGACAGCCCGTGCGCGGCCCACGCGATCTCGACCTGCTCGCGGGTCGGGTTCTCGGGATCGTAGCCCCGGAACATCAGCACCTCGTCGGTGTACTCGTGGTTGGCGACGAGGAGCTGCCGCCCGCGCTCGCCCTTCAGCGGCAGCAGCGCGAGGAAGTCGTTGTTGTACCCGAACTGCCCGGCCTGGGCCTTCGCGGTCTGCTTCTCGGGGTCGAAGGCGGGCGCCCCGCGCAGGATGGGCTCGCCCCACCGGATGACGACGCCCTGCCGGTACCCCTCCGGCACGACGACGGCGTCCTCGGTGTTGGGGGCCACCGGTGCGAACCGCAGTCCGCGCGCGCCCTGCTGCTTCGGCCGGTGCCCGTGCCCCGTCCCGTTGCCCTTTCCGGCCACCGGCGCGGCCTGCGCGGAGGGCGCCCCCGCCACGCCCGCGGCACCGGCTCCCGCGGCGGCGACGGTGACGACGGCCGCGGCGCGCATCAGGGAACGGCGGCTGAGCGCACCCGCGATGACGTCGCCGACGTACTCGTTGGAGCTGGTGTTGGGCACCTCGTGGAAGCAGGCGTCACCACACCGGAAACGGCAGGTCATGGTGGACCGGCCGCCGGGATGCGAACCGGACGGCGTTCCGATCAACGGCAGCAGCTTGCGCACTTCTCGTTCTCCCCTGGGATGCCCTGTGATGCCCTTGGTGTCAGCGCGACCGTAGGAGCACATACGTGCGGGAGCCGGGCGTCGGGATGAACGACGGGTGAACCCGCGACAGCGGGACGGGAATGAGCCTCGGCCGGATCCGGCCCTTGACGCGCCGGTGACCCCCCGCCAAACCCTGCGCAAGATCACAAGACGGGGCCGCTAACCTTACGTGTCCGTCCTGGCCAGGGATTGACGGGCACCAACTCACGCGAAGGGTTGCGCACATGGGCATTCTCACTCTCCTGCGGAACGCGTTCGGCCGGTCACGCAAAGCACGGGCCGCCCAGGCGGAGGCGGAGGCGGAGGGTGCGACGCAGGAGACGGCGGCACCGGCCGCCGCTCCGGAGCCGACGCTCCCGTCCCGGCCCACCGCGCCCGAGGAGCCGGCCGGGGCCCCGGAGCGGCCGGAGACCGCCCAGGTCCCCGAGCCCCGCACCGAGACCGACGAACACGAACTCGTCAAGGCCGCGTTCGCCAACGTCACGGTCCCCAAGCCGACCCGGTCCCCGGACGGGACGCCCCCGGAGACCCCGGCCCCGGCTCCCGCCCCGAAGGCCGGGATCGAGCCGCAGCCGGAGCCCACCCCCACCCCGTCGGCCGAGCCCGAGCCACAGCCGGAGCCGGAGCCGGAAGCCGGAGTCAAGGCCGAGCCCGAATCCGAGCCGCAGCCGGAGCCCACCCCCACCCCGTCGGCCGAGCCCGAGCCGCAGCCGGAGCCGGAAGCCGGAGTCAAGGCCGAACCCGAGCCCGAGCCGCAGCCGCAACCGGAAGCCGAGGCCAAGCCCGAGCCGGAGCCGGAAGCCGGAGTCAAGGCCGAGCCCGAATCCGAGCCGCAGCCGGAAACCGAGGCCAAGCCCGAGCCGCAGCCGGAAGCCGAACAGACACCGGAACCGGAGACCACCACCCCCGGACCCGCGGCCGCCGACGCCGGGGAAGCCCCACAGGGGCCACCCGCACCCGACGACGAAAGCAGCACGGGTGGTGCGGGCGGGAACACGACGGCCGAAGGCGAAGCCGAGGCCGAGGCCGACAAGGCCCCGCAGGGACCCGCCCCCAAGCCCGCCACCCCCGCGGCGCGCGTCCGTTCCCGCGCCCCCGGCCTCGCCACCGCCTACAAGGCCGCCGGCGCCGTCCTGAAGAAGCACGCCCTCACCGGCACCCGCGCCAGGGTCCACCTCGTCCTCGACCGCTCCGCCTCCATGCGCCCGTACTACAAGGACGGCTCCGCCCAGGCCCTCGCCGAGCAGACCCTCGCGCTCGCCGCCCACCTCGACCCCGAGGCCACGGTCCACGTCACGTTCTTCTCCACGGAAGTGGACGGCACCGGCGAGCTGACCCTCACCGACCACGAGAACAAGATCGACGAGCTGCACGGCGCCCTCGGCCGCATGGGCCGCACCAGCTACCACGCCGCCGTCGAGGCCGTCCTCGCCCAGCACGGCAAGGAGGACCCGGGCACCCCCGCCCTGGTGGTCTTCCAGACCGACGGCGCCCCCGACGCCAAGACCCCGGCCACCCAGGCCCTCGCGGACGCGGCCGAGAACCACCCGGACGTCCACTTCTCCTTCGTGGCCTTCGGCGACCCGCAGAACAAGGCGTTCGACTACCTCCGCAAGCTCAAGACGGACAACACGTCCCACTTCCTGGCCGGCGAGACCCCGAAGGAGCTCACCGACAAGGAGCTCTACGAGGGCGTCCTGGCCGCCTGGCGGCCGTAGCCCGCCACCACCGCCCCCGCTCCCCGCCGCCGCCCGCTTCTCACCCCGTAGAACGGGAAGCGGGCGGCGCACCCGTGTCGGCTACGATTTCAAGGTTCCGTACGTATCAACCTGGGAGCAGCCTCCGATGGCTCGACACCTCATCACCAGCGCCCTTCCGTACATCAACGGGATCAAGCACCTGGGCAACATGGTGGGGTCCATGCTCCCGGCGGACGTCTACTCCCGCTACCTGCGCCAGCGCGGTCACGACGTCCTCTACATCTGCGCCACGGACGAGCACGGCACCCCCGCCGAGCTCGCCGCCAAGGAGCAGGGGCTGCCGGTCGACGCGTTCTGCGCGCAGGCGCACGACGCCCAGAAGGCGGTCTACGACGGCTTCGCCCTCGCCTTCGACTACTTCGGCCGCAGCTCCTCGCAGCAGAACGTCGAGATCACCCAGCACTTCGCCCGCAAGCTCAACGAGAACGGCTTCATCGAAGAGCGCGCCATCCGCCAGGTCTACAGCCCCACCGACGGCCGCTTCCTCCCGGACCGCTACGTGGAGGGCACCTGCCCCCACTGCGGCTACGACAAGGCCCGCGGCGACCAGTGCGAGAACTGCACCCGCGTCCTGGACCCGACCGACCTGATCGACCCGCGCTCGGCGATCTCCGGCTCCACCGACCTGGAGGTCCGCGAGACCAAGCACCTCTTCCTCCTCCAGTCCAAGCTCCAGCACGAGGTCGAGGAGTGGGTGGCCCGGCACGAGGAGGAGTGGCCGCAGCTGGCCGCGTCCATCGCCCGCAAGTGGCTGACCGAGGGACTGCACGACCGGGCGATCACCCGCGACCTGGACTGGGGCGTCCCGGTCCCGGCCGACACCTGGCCGGACCTGGCGGCCGAGGGCAAGGTCTTCTACGTGTGGTTCGACGCCCCGATCGAGTACATCGGCGCGACGAAGGAGTGGGCGGACCAGGACCCGGAGAACCGGGACTGGAAGTCCTGGTGGTACGAGGCCGACACCGGTGAGAACCCGGTCCGCTACACCGAGTTCATGGCCAAGGACAACGTCCCCTTCCACACCGTGATGTTCCCGGCCACGCAGCTGGGCGTCCGCGAGCCCTGGAAGAAGGTCGACTACGTCAAGGCGTTCAACTGGCTGACGTACTACGGCGGCAAGTTCTCCACGTCCCAGAAGCGCGGTGTCTTCACCGACCAGGCCCTGGACGTCCTGCCGGCCGACTACTGGCGGTACTTCCTGATCGCCAACGCCCCGGAGTCGGACGACTCGTCCTTCACCTGGGAACACTTCACCGCCACGGTGAACAAGGACCTGGCCGACACCCTCGGCAACTTCGTCAACCGCGTGCTGTCCTTCTCGAAGAAGCGCTTCGGCGAGCAGGTCCCGGCGGGCGGCGAGCCCGGCGAGGCGGAGGCCCGCCTCGGCGAGGAGATCGCCCGGCTCCTGGCGGAGTACGAGTCCCAGATGGAGGCCCTCCAGTTCCGCAAGGCCGCCGCGGCGCTGCGCGCCCTGTGGTCGGCGGGCAACTCCTACCTGGAGGAGAAGGCCCCCTGGCTGGAGATCAAGACCGACAAGGACGCCGCCGCCCTCACCCTGCGCACGGCGATGAACCTGATCCACCTCTACGCGGTGGTCTCGGAGCCGTTCATCCCGGCGTCGACGGCCGCCATGCGCCAGGCGTTCTCCCTCCCGGACGACACGGCCGCCTGGGTCACCCCCGAGGAGGCCCGCGCCCTGACCACGATCACGGCCGGCGTCCCCTTCACCGTTCCGCCGGTCCTCTTCGCCAAGCTGACGGACGAGGACCTGGAGGCGTACAAGGAGCGCTTCGGCGGCGAGCCGCAGGCCGCGTAACGACCTCGCACCACCGACGTCAGGGCCCGGGAACAGGTGTTCCCGGGCCCTGACGCGTGGTCTAGATTGCGAAGATCACGCATCGGCGTGATCCATCCACGTGGGGGGCATCCATGGCACTGTTCGGCAACGCGCACAGCATCGACCCGGTCCAGGCGCAGCAGGAGTACGCGCGTCTGCTCGGCCAGGGTGAGCAGGTGCACGCCGCCTACCTGCTGATCCGCGACACCATCCTGTTCACCGACCGGCGCCTGATCCTGGTCGACAAGCAGGGCATCACCGGCAAGAAGACGGAGTACCACTCCGTCCCGTACCGCAGCATCACCCACTTCGCGGTGGAGACGGCGGGCCACTTCGACCTCGACGCCGAGCTGAAGATCTGGCTCTCCGGCAGCGCGGCCCCGATCCAGAAGACCTTCACCAAGGGCGTCGACATCTACGAGGTCCAGGCGATCCTGACCCAGTTCGTGGCGCGGTAGGTCCGCGGCGGAACGCGCAGGGGCCCGGCACCGGTCACGATGCCGGGCCCCTCGCGTGCGGGCGCCTACTTCGGCTGCGGCTTGCGCACCTGCAGGTGCAGCTCGCGCAGGCGGGACTCGTCCAGCTCCGTCGGCGCGCCCATCATCAGGTCCTGGGCGTTGCCGTTGAGCGGGAAGGCGATCGTCTCGCGGATGTTCGGCTCGTCCGCGAGGAGCATGACGATGCGGTCGACGCCCGGGGCGATGCCGCCGTGCGGCGGGGCGCCGAAGCGGAACGCGCGCAGCATGCCGGCGAACTTCTCCTCGACCGTCTCCCGGTCGTAACCCGCGATCTCGAACGCCTTGAGCATGATCTCCGGCTCGTGGTTCCGGATCGCGCCGGAGGACAGCTCGACACCGTTGCAGACGATGTCGTACTGCCAGCCCAGGATGTCCAGCGGGTCCTGGGTCTCCAGGGCCTCCAGACCGCCCTGCGGCATCGAGAAGGGGTTGTGGGAGAAGTCGATCGTGCCGGTCTCCTCGTCCTTCTCGTACATCGGGAAGTCGACGATCCAGCAGAAGCGGAAGACGTCCTCCTCGAACTGACCGGCGCGCTTGGCGGCCTCGACCCGCACCGCGCCCATGATCTTCGAGACCTCGTCGAACTCGCCCGCGCCGAAGAACACCGCGTGACCGGCGGCCAGCGACAGGCGCTTGGTCAGCTCGGCGACGTCGTCCTCGGTCAGGAACTTCGCGATCGGGCCGGACAGCGTGCCGTCCTCGCCGACGCGGACCCAGGCCAGGCCCTTGGCGCCCTGCGAGACGGCGAAGTCGCCCAGCTGGTCGAAGAACTTGCGCGGCTGGGCGGAGACGTCCGGCACCGGCAGGGCCCGCACGTGCTTGCCGGCGAAGGCCTTGAACTCCGAGCCCTCGAAGATGTCGGTGATGTCGACGAGCTCCAGCTTGGCGCGCAGGTCCGGCTTGTCGGAGCCGTACTTCAGCATCGCCTCGCGGAACGGGATGCGCGGGAACGGCGACGTCACGTGACGGCCGTTGCCGAACTCCTCGAACAGCTCGGTCATCAGCTTCTCGATGGGCCGGAAGACGTCCTCCTGCTCGACGAAGCTCATCTCCACGTCGAGCTGGTAGAACTCGCCCGGCGAGCGGTCGGCACGGGCGTCCTCGTCGCGGAAGCAGGGCGCGATCTGGAAGTAGCGGTCGAAACCGGAGATCATCAGCAGCTGCTTGAACTGCTGCGGCGCCTGCGGCAGGGCGTAGAACTTGCCGGGGTTCAGGCGCGACGGGACGACGAAGTCACGGGCGCCCTCCGGGGAGGTGGCGCTCAGGATCGGCGTCGCCATCTCGTTGAAGCCCAGCGCCGTCATCTTCTGCCGGATCGCCGAGATGACCGCCGTGCGCAGCATGATGTTGCGGTGCATGCGCTCGCGGCGCAGGTCCAGGAAGCGGTACTCCAGGCGCCGCTCCTCGTTGACCCCGTCCTCGGTGTTGATGGTGAAGGGCAGCGGCTGGGCCGCGCCGAGCAGCTCGACCTCGCCCACCTCGACCTCGACCTCACCGGTGGGCAGGTCGGCGTTGACGTTCTCGGCGCCGCGGGAGACGACCTTGCCGTCGACCCGGACGGTCGATTCCTTGGTCAGCTTGTCCAGCGCCTCGTACGCCTCCGTACCCGGACGGGCGACGAGCTGCGTGATGCCGTAGTGATCGCGCAGATCGATGAAGAGGATGCCGCCCAGGTCGCGCCGATTGTGCAGCCAGCCACTCAGGCGGACGTCGGTGCCGACGTCAGTGGAGCGGAGCTCGCCGCAGGTGTGGGACCTGTACCGATGCATCGTCGTTCATCCAGTCTTCGCGGATCGGGGGCCGTGTCCCACGGATCTCACGGGGCTCACCTGCCGTGGTCTCGCGGTCCGTGTTTCACGTGAAACAACCCCAGCGTACCGGGGACCCGGGGTCCGGTTCCTCACCAATACCGCGGGAGCGAGCGGTGGCAGCCTCCGACCACCTCTTCTTAGAGTGGGGCAATGCGCACTGGTGATCCCCTTCCCGAGGTGGGGGACGTCCTCGCCGCTCTCGGCACCGGACTGTGGCACTGGGACACCGCCGCCGGGCGGGTCACGGTCGACGCCGAGGCGGCCCGGCTGCTCGGTCTGCCGGCCGAGCGGACGAGCCTCACCGAGGCCCAGGCCCGTGCCCGTCTCCACCCCGTCGACTGGAACGAGATCACCGGCGTCGTCCGGCTGGCCGTCGCCGAGCACACCGTCGCCGAGGTCCGGATCCGCGTCATGGACGAGCGGGGACAGGTGATCCGCGTCGTCCGCAGCCGCTCCAAGCCGTCCTACGACCGCGTGCGCAAGACGTACGAGCTGATCGGCACCCTCCAGGAGGTCACCGAGCCGGCCCCCGGCACCTCCGCCGCGCGCAGCGCGGTCACCGGCGACTGGCGCCGTTCCCGGGAGGCGTTCCTGCTGGACGCGGGCCGGGCCCTGGCCGAGGCACGGTCGACCGAGGAGGTGCTGCGGGTCGCGGCGGGCCTGTCGATGCCGGGCTTCACACCGGACGGGCTCGCCGTCTTCGGGGTGTCGGGCGACCACCTGACGGTCATCGGCCACCACGGCCAGCCGCAGAACGACATGGGCCCGTTCGTGGACATGCCGCTGGACACGGACTACCCGGCCGCCGAGGCGGTCCGCACCGGCCGCGCCGTCTACCTCTCCTCCCCCGTCCAGTACCGCTCCCGCTACCCGATCACCTGGCCGCTCGCCGAGCGCTTCGGCCGCCAGTCCTGGGCCTTCCTGCCCCTGGTCGCGGGGGGCCGCACCATGGGTGCCTGGATGGCCGCCTTCGCCCATCCCGTCGCCTTCACCCCGGACGAGCGGTCGGTGCTGACCACCGTGGCCCGGATGCTGGCGCAGGCGCTGTCCCGGGCGGGCGCCGCCGAGACCCAGCGGGAGCTGACCGACGACCTGCAGCGCACCATGCTGCCCGCGCTGGGACCCGAGATCCCCGGCATGAGCATCGCCGCCCGCTACGTCCCCACCGGCGGCGGACTCCAGGTCGGCGGCGACTGGTACGACCTGATCCCGCTGCCCCGGGGCCGCTTCGCCATCGTCATCGGCGACGTCCAGGGCCACGACGTACGGGCCGCCGCGCTCATGGGCCAGCTGCGCATCGCCCTGCGCGCCTACGCGTCGGAGGGCCACCGGCCCGACGCGGTGCTCTCCCGGGCCTCCCACTTCTTCCACAGCCTGGCCGACTCCACCGAGGACCCCGCCGACCTGCGCTTCGCGACCTGCTTCTACGCGGAGGTGGACCCGGCGGCCGGCATCGTGGAGAGCGCCCGGGCGGGACACCTGGACCCCGTGGTGCGGATGGCCGACGGCACGGCGCTGATCCTCGCCACGGAGGGCGGCCTGCCGCTCGGGGTCGACCCGGACTCCGACTACCCGATCTCCCGGCTCGCCCTGGAGCCCGGCGACACCCTCATGCTGTGCACGGACGGACTGGTCGAGACGGGCGGTCACGACCTCCAGACCGGCTGGCACCGCCTGCGGGTCGTCCTGGAGGAGCACGAGGGCGACCTGGAGGAACTGGCCGACGCACTCGTCCAGGCGGTGCACGGCCCGCCCTCGCACCACACCACCGGCCCCCTGGCCGACCGGCGGGACGACGACATCGCCCTGGTGCTGCTGTGCTGGCGGGACGAGAGCTGCGGCCACGGCACCAGCACGGTCGCCCGGCCCCCCGTGCGGCGCACGGTGCTGACGGTCGCGCAGGCCGAGCCGGAGCGGATCGCCGCCGCCCGGCAGCTGATGCGGGAACTGCTGCACGACTGGCCCGACGAGGAGCAGCGGGACGCGGCGGTCCTGCTGCTGTCCGAGGTGCTGACGAACGTCCTCGTCCACACCGACGCCGACGCGCTGCTGGTCGCCGAGGTCAGCGGGGATCCGGGCGAGCGGCTCATCCGGGTGGAGGTCACCGACAGCGGCGACGACCTGCCGCACAAGCGGCGGCCGGGGGAGATGGCGTCCTCCGGACGCGGCCTGATGCTGATCGAGCTGCTCTCGGACGCGTGGGGCGTCGCCCCCCGCGGCAAGGGCAAGAGCATCTGGTTCGAGTTCTACGAATCCCCGGAGGACGGGTCCGGGGGCGGGCCGGAGGGCGGCCCGGACGCCGTCCCGGGACTCGTGGACGCCTTCTCGGAGGCCGAGTAGCGGCCCTGGAGCTCGTGGACGACCCCGAACGCGGCGGCGGTGAGCGGGACGGCGAGGAGCATGCCCAGGATGCCCGCCACCGACGCCCCCGCGGTGAGCGCCAGCAGCACGACCGCCGGGTGCATCTGCACGGTCCGGCTCTGGATCACCGGCTGGAGCACGTGCCCCTCCAGCACCTGCACGGCCAGCACCACCCCGAGGGCCCACAGCGCGATGACGAACCCGCGGTCGGCGAGCGCGACCAGCACGGCGACGGCGCCGGAGATGAAGGCGCCGAGATAGGGGATGTAGGCGCCGACGAAGACCAGCGCGCCGAGCCCCACCGCGCCGGGCACGCGGAGCACCAGCAGCCCCACGGTGATGCAGACGGCGTCGATGAGGGCGATGAGGGTGGTGCCCCGCATGAAACCCTCGACGGCCCCGAAGGCCCGCCGGGCCATCGCCTCGGCCATGTCGGCGCTCCCCCGGGGGACGACGGAGCGCACCGTGCCCACGGCGCGGTCAAAGTCGCGCAGGAAGAAGAAGACGAGCAGCAGCGCGAGGACCGCCATGGCCATCATCTCGCCGGCCACGCTCACCCCGGTGATCACCCCGGAGGCCGCCGTGCCGCCGAACCTGCCCAGCAGCTCGCGCGAGTTGGACGCGACGTCGTCCAGCGACGTCCCGGCCGCCCCGAAGTGCTCGGCGACGCCCCGCGCCGCGTCCTTGAGGGAGGCGATGATCTGGTCGCCGGTGTCGACGAGCGCGGCGGCCACGATGTACACGGCCCCGCCGACCACGGCCACGACGGCGACGCAGGTCAGCCCCGCGGCCAGCGACCGCTGCACGTGCGCCTTCACCAGCCGCCGGTACAGCGGCCGGAGCAGGGCCGTGCCGAGCAGCGCCAGCAGCGCCGGCGTCACCGCGGTGCGGAACTCGTCGCACAGCCGGACGACGACGTAGACGACACCGCTGGCGAGCAGGATGACGACGCACCAGGCGGCGAAGCGTCGTACCGGACCGGGAAGCAGGTGCACCGCTCCAGCCGATCACGCGCCGGGCGGGCTGTCCTGTGCGGACGGCCCACCCGGGTGAGGCCACGCGGCCGTGGGGCCGTCAGGCGCCGGGACCCTCGGCGGACATGCCGTGCACCGCGGGGACGGTGCCCAGCCGGCCCTTCTGGAAGTCCTCGAAGGCCTGCATCAGCTCGTCCTTGGTGTTCATGACGAACGGGCCGTAGTGGGCCATGGGCTCGCGGATGGGCCGTCCGCCCAGGAGGACGACCTCGAGGTCGGGGGTGTGCGAGTCCTGCTTCTCGTCCGCGCGGACGGTCAGCGAACCACCGGTCCCGAAGACCGCCGTCTGCCCCAGGTGGACCGGACGCCGCTCGGCGCCCACCGAGCCGCGCCCGGCCAGCACGTACGCGAGGCCGTTGAAGTCCTCCCGCCAGGGCAGCGTGACCTCGGCGCCCGGCGCCAGCGTCGCGTGGACCATCGTGATCGGCGTGTGCGTGATGCCGGGGCCCTCGTGGCCGTCCAGCTCGCCGGCGATGACCCGCAGCAGCGCGCCGCCGTCGGGGGAGGTGAGCAGCTGCACCGAGCCGCTGCGGATGTCCTGGTAGCGCGGGGCCATCATCTTGTCCTTGGCCGGCAGGTTCACCCACAGCTGGAGGCCGTGGAAGAGACCGCCGGACATGACCAGCTGCTCCGGCGGCGCCTCGATGTGCAGCAGGCCGGAACCCGCCGTCATCCACTGGGTGTCGCCGTTGGTGATGGTGCCGCCGCCGCCGTTGGAGTCCTGGTGGTCGAAGATCCCGTCGATGATGTACGTGACGGTCTCGAAGCCGCGGTGCGGGTGCCAGGGCGTGCCCTTGGGCTCTCCGGGCGCGTACTCCACCTCGCCCATCTGGTCCATCATGATGAACGGGTCGAGATGGCGGTAGTTGATCCCGGCGAACGCGCGGCGCACCGGGAAGCCCTCGCCCTCGAAACCGCTCGGCGCGGTCGTGACGGTGAGCACGGGACGTGCCACGGCGTCGGCGGGTGCGGATACGCGGGGCAGCGTCAACGGGTTCTCGACGGTCACTGCAGGCATGTCGGTACCTCCTCGGGTACGCCCACTTTAGTTGAGCGTTGAACTTCTTGCCACCCCCAACAGAGAAAGCCCGGAGGGCATTCCCTCCGGGCTCCACCGGTGACGGCCGGCCGGCCGGCCGCGCGGCGACGGCGCCTAGCCGTACATGCGGCGCATCGCGAAGTCGACCATCTGCTCGACGGCCTTCGCGTCGAACACCATCCGGTGCTCGCCCTCCATGTCCAGGACGAAGCCGTACCCGGTGGGCAGCAGGTCGATCACCTCGGCGCCGGTGATCACGAAGTACTTGGACTCCTTGCCCGCGTACCGGCGCAGCTCCTTGAGCGAGGTGAACATCGGGATCACCGGCTGCTGGGTGTTGTGCAGCGCCAGGAAACCGGGGTTGTCGCCGCGCGGGCAGTAGACCTTGGAGGTGGCGAAGATCTGCTGGAAGTCCTCGGCGGCCATCTGCCCGGTGGTGAAGGCGCGCACCGCGTCCGCGAGCGAGGGCGGCGACGGCTCGGGGTACAGCGGCGGCTGCTGCCCGTAGCCGCCGGCCATCGGCTGCTGGGGCGGGGCGTACTGCTGCTGGGCACCCGCGTTCTGGTCATAGCCGTACATGGGGAGAAGCGTACCGAGCCGCCCGCCGCCCGAAAGGCCCATGGGGCCGGAACCTCACGGGCCGGCCGGGAGGTCCGGGGGCACCGGTGGAGCCCGGCCAGGAAGGCGCCGACCGCTTCGTCCGGATGGTCCCCGGCATGGGGCAGGGCGGCGTCGCACACCCCGATGACCACGTCGAAGAACCGGACGGTCCCCGGGTCGCAGGGGAAGGACCGTCCCGGGCCGCAGGGGGCCGTGCTCCTGACGATCCGCCCGACGAGGTGGGGCGTTCGCCCGTCTCCCCGCCCAGCAGGTCCCGGGCGTGCCGGACCTCCCCCGGATCGCCGATCCGGACGATCGCCCGCTCGCGGGTGACGTCGGCGGACTCGGAGGAGGCCGGGCCGGCCGCGCGGGCGGGCCGGGCCGGGCCGGGCCGGGCCGACGGACAGCGTCACCGCCGCCACGAGGCCGCCGAGCCGGGCCTGAAGTCGTCGCACGAAGAGCTCCGGTCACGCCGGGAACCGGAGCCGTCACGGAAAGCGGCGGAGCGATGACGGGACACACCGGGCGGGAGCGGCGGCTCGCCTGAGCGGGTGGCGCTTGAGACGTGTCACAGAGGGACGGTGCGGGGTTGCTTCTTATTACCGACGGGTAGCATCATCGGAGCTACTAGTTGGTACGTGTACAGGGCGCGAGGATCCAGTGCCTCGCCGATCTCTCAACGGAGCCGTCGCCATGGGGCACTACAAGCCGAATCTCCGGGACATCGAGTTCAACCTCTTCGAGGTGCTCGGCCGTGACAAGGTGTACGGCACGGGCCCGTTCGCGGAGATGGACGCGGACACCGCCAGGAGCGTCCTCGAGGAACTGTGCCGCCTCTCGGAGAACGAGCTGGCGGAGTCCTTCGCCGACGCCGACCGCAACCCGCCGGTCTTCGACCCGGAGACCAACACCGCGCCGGTCCCCGCCTCCTTCAAGAAGAGCTACCAGGCCTTCATGGACTCCGAGTACTGGCGTCTCGGCCTGCCCGAGGAGATCGGCGGCACCACCTCCCCGCGCTCCCTCATCTGGGCCTACGCGGAGCTGATCCTCGGCGCCAACCCGGCCGTGTGGATGTACTCCTCCGGCCCGGCCTTCGCGGGCATCCTCTTCGAGGAGGGCAACGAGGTCCAGAAGCACATCGCCAAGATCGCCGTCGAGAGGCAGTGGGGCTCGACGATGGTCCTCACCGAGCCGGACGCCGGCTCGGACGTCGGCGCCGGCCGCACCAAGGCCGTGCAGCAGGAGGACGGCTCCTGGCACATCGAGGGCGTCAAGCGCTTCATCACGTCCGGCGAGCACGACATGTCGGAGAACATCCTCCACTACGTCCTCGCACGCCCCGAGGGCGCCGGCCCCGGCACCAAGGGCCTGTCCCTCTTCCTCGTCCCGAAGTACGAGTTCGACTTCGAGACCGGCGAGCTCGGCGAGCGCAACGGCGTCTACGCCACCAACGTCGAGCACAAGATGGGCCTCAAGGCCTCCAACACCTGCGAGATGACCTTCGGCGACCGCCACCCCGCCAAGGGCTGGCTGATCGGCGACAAGCACGACGGCATCCGCCAGATGTTCCGCATCATCGAGTTCGCCCGCATGATGGTCGGCACGAAGGCGATCTCCACCCTCTCCACGGGCTACCTCAACGCCCTGGAGTACGCCAAGGAGCGCGTCCAGGGCCCCGACCTGGCGAACTTCATGGACAAGACCGCCCCCAAGGTCACCATCACGCACCACCCGGACGTCCGCCGCTCCCTCATGACGCAGAAGGCGTACGCGGAGGGCATGCGCGCGCTGGTGATGTACACCGCCTCCGTCCAGGACGAGATCCAGGTCAAGGAGGCGAACGGCGAGGACGCCTCCGCCGCGCACGCCCTCAACGACCTGCTCCTGCCCATCGTCAAGGGCTACGGCTCCGAGAAGGCCTACGAGCAGCTCGCCCAGTCGCTCCAGACCTTCGGCGGCTCCGGCTTCCTGCAGGAGTACCCGATCGAGCAGTACATCCGCGACGCCAAGATCGACACCCTGTACGAGGGCACCACGGCGATCCAGGGCCAGGACTACTTCTTCCGGAAGATCGTCCGCAACCAGGGCGCCGCGCTGAACTCGCTCGCCGAGGACATCAAGAAGTTCCTGGCGCTCGCCACCGGCGGCGAGGAGCTGTCCGGCGCCCGCGAGCACCTCGCCAAGGCCGCCGTCGAGCTGGAGGCCATCGTCGGCCTGATGCTGACCGACCTCGCGGCCACCGAGCAGGACGTCAAGAACATCTACAAGGTGGGTCTCAACACCACCCGCCTGCTGCTCGCCTCCGGCGACGTGATCGTCGGCTACCTGCTCCTCAAGGGCGCCGCCGTGGCCGCCGAGAAGCTGCCGACCGCGTCCGCCAAGGACAAGGCCTTCTACACCGGCAAGATCGCCGCGGCGAAGTTCTTCGCGGCCAACGTCCTGCCCGGCGTCACCCTGGCCCGCAAGGTCGCCCAGGGCGTCGAGCTGGACCTGATGGAGCTGGACGAGGCCGCCTTCTAAGGCCCCCGCGGGGCCTTCGGGCCCCGTCCTCCACAGTCCCCACACACCCTCGCGAGGGCCCGCTCCCGGCAGACGGGAAGCGGGCCCTCGCACGTCGTTAAGGTGAACCCATGAGCGCACCCTCCCGCTTCGACCGCGGCCACACCGACGACCTGATGTCCTTCCTGGCGGCCAGCCCGACGCCGTACCACGCGGTGGCGAACGCCGCCGAGCGCCTGGAGAAGGCCGGTTTCCGGCAGGTCTCGGAGACGGACGCCTGGGAGGGGACGACGGGCGGCACGTACGTGCTGCGCGGCGGCGCGATCGTGGCCTGGTACGTCCCCGAAGGCGCCGAGCCGCACACCCCCTTCCGCATCGTCGGCGCGCACACCGACTCCCCCAACCTGCGCGTGAAGCCGCGGCCCGACAGCGGCGCGCACGGCTGGCGGCAGGTCGCCGTGGAGATCTACGGCGGGCCGCTGATGAACTCCTGGCTCGACCGCGACCTGGGCCTGGCCGGCCGCCTCTCCCTGCGCGACGGCTCGACGCGCCTGGTCGACGTCGACCGTCCGCTGCTCCGCGTCCCCCAGCTCGCCATCCACCTGGACCGCAACGTGTCGGCGGAGGGCCTCAAGCTGGACAAGCAGCGCCACCTCCAGCCCGTCTGGGGCCTCGGCGACACCGTGCGCGACGGCGACCTCATCGCGTTCCTGGAGGAGGAGGCCGGCCTGGAGCCCGGCGCGGTCACCGGCTGGGACCTGATGACCCACTCCGTGGAGCCCCCCGCGTACCTGGGCCGCGACCGGGAACTGGTGGCCGGTCCCCGCATGGACAACCTGCTGTCCGTGCACGCCGGGACCGCCGCCCTGACCGCCGCCGCGACGTCCGGCGCCGGTCTCCCCCACATCCCCGTGCTCGCCGCCTTCGACCACGAGGAGAACGGCTCCCA
This sequence comes from Streptomyces sp. NPDC029152, assembly GCF_055564355.1. Taxonomy (NCBI): domain Bacteria; kingdom Bacillati; phylum Actinomycetota; class Actinomycetes; order Kitasatosporales; family Streptomycetaceae; genus Streptomyces; species Streptomyces sp. NPDC029152. The sequence continues at coordinate 312,951 of NZ_JBVHWR010000003.1, forward strand.
GTCGGACACCGGCGCGGACGGCCCGCTGCTCGGCGGCGTGCTGGAGCGCTCGGTGTTCGCGCGCGGCGGTTCCTACGAGGACCGGGCCCGGGCCTTCGCCGGCACCGTCTGCCTGTCCTCCGACACCGGGCACGCCGTCCACCCCAACTACGCGGAACGGCACGACCCGACACACCACCCGCGCGTCAACGGCGGCCCCATCCTCAAGGTCAACGTGAACAACCGCTACGCCACGGACGGTTCGGGACGCGCGGTCTTCGCCGCCGCCTGCGAGAAGGCGGACGTCCCCTTCCAGACCTTCGTCTCCAACAACTCCATGCCCTGCGGCACGACCATCGGACCGATCACCGCGGCCCGGCACGGCATCCGCACCGTCGACATCGGCGTGGCCATCCTGTCGATGCACAGCGTCCGGGAGCTGTGCGGCGCCGACGACCCGCACCTGCTGGCGAACGCGCTGGTGGCGTTCCTGGAGGACTGAGCCCGCGCCGCGCTCCCGGCCGGAACACCCTTGCCCCGCATGGCTGTTCCGGCCGGGGGTACCCGAACGGAACCGGATCGACCGGAAAGCCGGACCGACCGGACCTACAGGGAGGCGACACTCATGGGCCTCGGCGGATGCATCATCCTCATCGCCGTGGGAGCCATCCTCACGTTCGCGACCGACTGGGACATGCAGGGCGTCAACCTCGACCTGGTCGGTGTCATCTTCATGATCGTCGGCTTGATCGGGGTCGCGACGTTCAGCAGCATCGCCCGGCGCCGCCGCGTCGTGATGCCGCCGACGACCCCCGTCGTCGAGGAGCGGCCCCACCACCACACGCGTGACGGCTACAGCGACGGTTACGGCGTCTGAGCGGTGCCGGACACCCCGGGCGTGCACGGCGTCCGTCCCGTCCGGGAGCCCGCCCCGGCCCGGCCGGCGCCGCGGCCGAAGGCCCGGGCCCGGGGGGCCGGGTTCGGCCTGTCGGCCTACCGGCCGCGTCCCGGTGCGTCCGGCGGGGAAGCGGTCGGATCATGAGATTCCTCGTGTACGACCGGCTCCTCGGCTTCGGTGACGACTACTGGATCGAGGACGCCGAGGGCAACAAGGCGTTCCTCGTCGACGGCAAGGCGATGCGGCTGCGGGACACCTGGGAGCTGAAGGACGCCCGGGGACGGGTGCTCATCGACATCCACCAGAAGATGTTCGCCCTGCGCGACACGATGGTGATCGAGCGCGCCGGCGAGCCGCTGGCCACGCTGAGGCGCAAGCGGCTGTCGCTGCTGCGCAACCACTACCGGGTCTCCCTGGCCGACGGCACCGAACTGGACGTCAGCGGCAGGATCCTCGACCGGGAGTTCGCCATCGAGTACGACGGCGAACTGCTGGCCGTCGTCTCCCGGCGGTGGCTGACCCTCCGGGACACCTACGGCGTGGACGTCGTCCGCGACGACGCGGACCCGGCGCTGCTGATCGCGCTGACGGTGTGCGTGATCCACCTGGCGGAGAAGGAGCGGGAGAGGGGGCAGGAGGAGGGCGACGAGGACGGGTGAACCCGCCGCCCTCCCGTCACCGGCGCGGTGCCCGAAGGCCCAGGACCCGGTCCTTGAGGGCCGGGAACTGCTCCCGGGTGCGGGCCACCTCCGCCGGGTCGAACTCCACCGTGAGGACCTCCTCGTCCGCGCCGGCCTCCGCCAGCACCTCGCCCCAGGGGTCGACCACGGCCGAGTGACCGGCCTGCGGGACCCCGGCGTGCGTCCCGGCCGTCGCGCAGGCGAGCACGAACGCCTGGTTCTCCACCGCCCGCGCCCGGGCCAGAAGCGTCCAGTGGGACCGGCGGCGCTCCGGCCAGCCCGCCGGGACGACGAGGGTCTCGGCACCGGCGTCGACGAGGCCGCGGAAGAGTTCGGGGAAGCGGAGGTCGTAGCAGGTCGCCAGGCCGAGGGTCGTCTCCGGCAGGCGGGCCGTCACCAGTTCGTCCCCCGCGCCCATCAGCACGGCCTCGCCCTTGTCGAAGCCGAAGCGGTGGATCTTGCGGTAGGCGGCCGCCAGGCCACCGTCGGGGGAGAGGACGAGGGAGGTGTTGTAGAGCCGTCCGTCGGCGGCGCGCTCGGGGACGGACCCCGCGTGCAGCCACACCCCCGCGTCGCCCGCCGCCTTGGCCATGGCCTCGTACGTCGGCCCCCGGAGCGGCTCGGCGCACGTGCCGAACTCCTCGAAGGCGAACGCGCCCGTGGTCCACAGCTCCGGCAGGACGACGAGGTCGGCGCCCGCCTGTTCCCGGACGAGCGACGCCGCGCGCAGGCGGCGCGCTTCGACGGGTTCGTCCTCGTTCACGGCGATTTGGATCAAAGAGGCGCGCACACTACCACCGTCCTGGCATTCGAGCCGTCCACTCGGGCCTACGATCGTCACACGAAAGCACTGCCGGGGTGCCGCACAGCAGCGTAACTTGGGGGTTCCCGCGGTTCGAGAGCAGCCGAGGACCGGGGGGAGTCCCGAGACCGCGCCGACCGCAGCCGCCTCCCACTGGCACCGCCGCCACAACCTGCCCGTGTACCGACCGCCGAGGGGTCCCGTTCCGTGAGTCTGCATCCCACCCTCCAGCCCTACGCCGACGCCTGGACTCACTCCATCGAGGCGATATCCGAGCTGGTCCAGACGCTTGTGGAAGCAGAGTGGAACCGCCGCACCCCCTGCCCGGGCTGGTCGGTGCGGGACGTCGTCTCGCACGTCATGGGCCTGGACTCCGAGATGCTCGGCGACCCGCGCCCCATCCACACGCTCCCGCGCGACCTGTTCCACGTCACCAACGAGCACCAGCGGTACATGGAGATGCAGGTCGACGTCCGCCGCCACCACACGGCGCCCGAGATCACGTCCGAACTCGAGTACATGATCATCCGGCGCAACCGCCAGCTGCGGAACGAGTCGCGCGACCCCGGCGCCAAGGTGCGCGGCCCCTACGGGCCGGACCTGACGCTGGAGGAGTCCATGCGCCGGCACGCGTTCGCCGTGTGGGCGCACGAGCAGGACCTGCGCACGGCCCTCGGCCGCCCCGGCAACCTCGACTCCCCCGGCGCGCACGTCGCCCGTGACGTGCTGCTCGCCGAGCTGCCGGGCGTCGTCGCCGAGCGCGCGGACGCGCCGCGCAGCTCGGCGGTCGTCTTCGACGTGCACGGCCCGGTCGAGTTCCTGCGCACGATCCGCGTCGACATCCAGGGCCGCGGCACCCTGGAGGCGGTCCCCGCCCTCGGCCCGGCCGCCGCCCTCACCCTCGACTGGGAGACGTACGTCCGCCTGGCCTGCGGCCGGGTGAGCCCGGACGCGGTCGCGGACCGCGTCAAGACGGAGGGCGACCCGGACCTGGCGGCGGCGATCCTGCGCAACTTCACGGTGACGCAGTAGCTCCGGGCGGTGATGCCGGTCCGTCCCGGGGGCGCCCCTCCGGGGGAGTCCGAGGACGAGGCCGTCCGGACCGAAGCAGGAGTCCGGGGCGGCCCACGCCCACGCCCCCACGCCCACGCCCACGCCCACGCCGGGCGCCTACACGGGCACGTGGACCGTCTCCACCCGGCTGGCGACCGACCGTTCCCGCTCCCGACGCGCCGCCCGCTTCCGCAGCCGCAGGATCTGCGTGACGCCCACCGCCTGCAGCACGAACACCGACGAGAACGCCACGGCGTAGTCGTCCCCGGTCGCGTCCAGCAGCACCCCGATCGCGAACAGCGTGGTCATCGACGCGACGAAGCCCCCCATGTTCGTGATCCCGGACGCCGTCCCCTGCCGCTCCGGCGGATTCGCCGGCCGCGCGAAGTCGAAGCCGATCATCGACGCCGGTCCGCACGCGCCGAGCACCACGCACAGCACGACCAGCAGCCACATCGGCGCGTGCTCGGCCGGGTAGACCAGCGTCGCCGCCCACAGGGCCGCCGTCGCGCCCACCGTGCCGAGGGCCAGCGGCAGCCGGGCCGCGTGGTGCCGGGCGATGACCTGGCCGTAGACCAGGCCGACCGTCATGTTGGACAGCACCACGAGGGTGAGCAGTCCGCCGGCCGTGCCCCGGGACAGCCCCTGGGCCTCCACGAGGAACGGCAGGCCCCACAGCAGCAGGAAGACCATCGCCGGGAACTGGGTGGTGAAGTGCACCCACAGTCCCAGCCGGGTGCCCGGCTCCCGCCAGGAGGCGGCGATCTGCCGCCGTACGTACACGGCCCCCTGGTGCGGCACCGGCTCCGGCTCGTGTCCCTCGGGGTGGTCCTTCAGGAACAGCACCAGCAGGACGAGGACGACCACGCCGGCGAGCGCGCTGCCCGCGAAGGCCGCCGTCCAGCCGATGCCGTGCAGCAGGCGGGCGATGACGAGCGTGGAGACCAGGTTGCCCGCCATGCCGACCAGCCCGGCGAGCTGGGCGACCATCGGCCCGCGCCGGGCCGGGAACCAGCGGGTGCCGAGCCGCAGCACGCTGATGAACGTCATCGCGTCGCCGCAGCCGAGCAGCGCCCGCGAGGCGAGCGCGGTGCCGTACGTCGGCGAGAGGGCGAAGCCCAGCTGCCCCACCGTGAACAGGACGGCGCCGATGCCCAGCACCCGCTTGGTGCCGAGCCGGTCGACCAGCAGGCCGACGGGTATCTGCATGCCGGCGTAGACCAGCAGCTGGAGGATGGAGAAGGTGGACAGGGCCGAGGCGCCCACGTGGAAGCGGTCGGCCGCGTCGAGGCCGGCCACGCCCAGGGACGTGCGGAAGATGACGGCGACGAAGTAGACGGCGACGCCGATGCTCCAGACGGCGATCGCGCGCCGTCCCCCGGGCGGATCGCCCGGCAGGGTGTTCCCGCCCGGCACTGCGGAACTCATCGGACCTCACCCCGCGCCAGGTGCGAGAACCAGCCCACGTGCCGGTGGACGACGCCGACGGCCGCCTCCGCGTCCCCGGAGCGCAGCGCGTCGAGGATCTCCTCGTGCTCGGTGAGCGTCTTGGCGATCCGGTCGGGATGGGAGTGCATGACGGCGACGCCCATGCGCAACTGGCGGTCGCGGAGCTGGTCGTAGAGGCGGGAGAGGATCTCGTTGCCGCCGCTGCGGACGATCTCGGCGTGGAAGCAGCGGTCGGTGACGGAGGCGGCGGTGAAGTCGCCGGCGGCGGCCTGCTCGTGCTGGCGGGCGAGCAGTTCCTCCAGCCGCTCGATGAGGCCGGGCGGGGCGGGTACGGCCTTGCGCGCCGCGTGCTCCTCGACCAGCAGCCGGGTCTCCACCACGTCCGCGATCTCCTGGGCGGAGACGGGCAGGACCAGGGCGCCCTTCTTCGGGTAGAGCCGGAGCAGCCCCTCGACCTCGAGCCGGAGCAGCGCCTCCCGCACCGGGGTGCGCGAGACACCCACGGCTTCGGCGAGTTCGCCCTCGGTGAGCAGGGTCCCGCCCTCGTAGCGACGCTCGAGGACGGCCTGTTTGACGTGGGCGTACACGCGGTCGGCGGCGGGGGGTTGCTTCACGGCCATGGTCATGCCCACAGGATAGATACAACAGGGACGCAAGAGGGACACCGTCCAGCATCCGGACGCGCATGCACTCGTCCGGGGGACGCGCCCGCCGACGGCACAACCGTTCGTGCTATTCACGTGTCCCACAGGCGCGGCCCATGCTGGACCGACCACAACCGGGCCTCACCACAGCGGATTTCACACCAATCGGGGTATCTCACTTGATAAACGGTATTCAGGGCGTCCGCCTCCGCCGTGCCGTCGCCGTCACCGTGACCACCGGCGCCGTGCTCGCGTCCGGAGCCCTCGCCACCGCGCCCGCGCAAGCCGCCGCGCCCGCACGGGCCGTCGCCGCGCCCGTGCAGGCCGTCGCCGTGCCCGCGATCGCCGCCAAGGGCGCCTTCGTGATGAACGACGCGACCGGCAGGTCCCTCTACACCAAGGGCGCGGACACCAGACGCTCCACCGGGTCCACGACCAAGATCATGACCGCCCAGGTCGTGCTCTCCCAGCCCAAGTTGAACCTGGACGCCAAGGTCACGATCCAGAAGGCGTACAGCGACTACATCGTCTCGAGGAACGCCTCGTCCGCGCGCCTGATCGTCGGCGACCAGGTGACGGTCAGGCAGCTGCTGTACGGCCTGATGCTGCCGTCCGGCTGCGACGCCGCCTACGCGCTGGCCGACAAGTTCGGCACCGGCAGGACGCGTGCGGAGCGGGTGAAGTCGTTCATCGGCAAGATGAACTCCACCGCCAAGAGCCTCGGCCTGAAGAACACGCACTTCGACTCGTTCGACGGCATCGGCAACGGCAGCAACTACTCGACGCCGCGCGACCTGACGAAGCTCGCGAGCAGCGCGATGAAGAACTCCACCTTCCGCACCATCGTCAAGACCAGGAACTACACGGCGAAGACGAGGACGAAGAGCGGCGGCACCCGCACGATGGCGCCGTGGACCAACACGAACACGCTGCTGGGCAGTTACAGCGGCGCGATCGGCGTGAAGACCGGCTCGGGCCCGGAGGCCAAGTACTGCCTGGTCTTCGCCGCGACCCGCAAGGGCAAGACGGTGATCGGCACGGTCCTGGCCTCCACGTCCACGACGCAGCGCGCCACGGACGCCACGAAGCTCATGAACTACGGCTTCGCCAAGTAGGACCGACGTCCGGACAGACCGCCACCACGGGCCCGTCGCCGCCGCGACGGGCCCGTTCTCTGTACCGATGAAGCGCATGGTGATAATTTCAATAGCACCATGCTGCTGAGTCTGGACAAGACCGACACCCACCCCCTGCACGAGCAGGTCGCCGGCGCCGTCCGGCGCGCCATCGCCGAGGGCGAGTGCGGCCCCGGCGACCGCCTGCCCTCGGCACGCGACCTCTCCGAGGCCCTGGACGTCAACGTCAACACCGTGCTGCGCGCACTGCGCGGCCTGCGCGACGAGGGCCTGCTGGAGTTCCGCCGGGGCCGGGGGGTGACCGTGGCCGCGGGGGCCCACCGGCGCTCCGGGCTGCAGATCCGCGTGCGCGAGCTGGTCGCCGAGGCGGCCCGGCTGGGCTACAGCAGGACCGATGTCATCGACATGATCAGGGGGGTGCCGTGAGGGACACGACGGTGGCGGCCAGGACGACGGCGGCGGTCTGGACGGCCGGTGTCACCGCCGTCCTCGCGGGACTGCCGCTCGCGGTACGGGACCGGCTGCCCGACCGTCTGGCGACCCACTGGGACCTGGACGGAGGGGCTCCCGACGGCTCGATGCCCCTGTGGGCGGCGTCCTTCGTCCCGGCGCTGCTCTGGCTGGTGTCGGCGGCGGCCGCGGCCGTCCCGCTGCTGCGGAGCGGCCCGCGGACGGCCCGGCCGTGGACCGCCGCGGTGCTGCTGCCCGTCGGCGTGGTCCTGGGCGGCGCGCAGGCCGCCGTCGTCCGGGCCAACCTGGACCGCGCCGACTGGCACGAGGCCCGGCAGCCGACCGCGTGGCTGATCGCGCTCCTCGCCGCGGCCGTGCTCGCGTCCGTGGCGGGCCTGCTGGCCACCGCCCGGCGGACGGCGGCCCGGGGGGACGGCGCCGAGCAGGAGGCGAACGCCCCGGCGCTGGAGATTCCCGAGGGGCGGCGGCTGGTGTGGTTCTCGCGGACGGCCAACCCCTGGCTCCAGCTGCTGGCGGCGGTGACCGGCCTCGTCGCCGTGTCCGCGCTGGTCGCCCTGGTCGGCGGACTGGCCGATCCGGGCGGCCTGTGGGCACTGATCGCCGGCTGCGCCGCCGCGTCCCTCGCCTGTGCCGTGTTCTCCTCGGTGCAGGCGCGCGTCTCGGAGCGCGGTCTGGAGGTGTCCTTCGGCCCCCTCGCCTGGCCCCGGCGCCGCTGGGCGCCCGGCGACATCGACACGGCGCGCGCCGAGGTCCGCCGGCCCTCTCAGGTGGGCGGCTGGGGCTACCGCCTCAGCGGTCTGGGCACCACGGTGATGCTGCGCGCCGGGGACTGCCTGGTCATACGGCCCCGGGGCCGCCGTACGGACTTCGCGGTGAGCGTCGACGACGCGGAACGGGGCGCGGCCCTCCTCAACGCGCTGCGCGCAGGCCGGACTTCCTGACACCGCCCCGGAACGGCCCCAGGAGGTCACCGTGACACGGGGAGGGGGCGAGCCCTTCCGCCCCGCCGTCCCCCATGCACACACCCGGCGTCCGGTGCAGCAGTTCTCGATCAGCTTCGCTCGCAGTCGTGAACCTCCCCGAACCGGCTGGCATATGCCTCCGGCCCCGCTCTACGTTCCGCGGCGGAGGTGGTTCACATGAACGAACCCGGCAAACGACAGGGCTCCGCCGAGCGGCGCGAGGCGATCGACATCAGCGACTTCGTGTACGCGGCCACGGGCGCCCGGGTGCGGAGGCTGACCATGCCGGACGGAACTCATTGGTTTCCGGCGGTGGACGTCTGCAAAGAACTCGGGCACTCCAACTCCCGTCAGGCTCTCGCGGATCACGTCCCCGACGAGCACCGAGAGATTCTCGAGACCGTAACTGGAGCTTACGGTCTCAGCATTCCCGCAGGTAGACAGTGGCGTCGAGACTTGAACGTCATCTCGCTGCACGGCCTGATCCTGCTCGTCAACGCCTGCACCAAACCGGCCTGCGCGCCCTTCAAGCAATGGGTCGCCGAAGTCGTCGAGACCGTGCAGCGCGAAGGTTCGTACTCTCTCGACGAGGCCGAGGTGCAGCCTTCCGAGCCAGGTGCGCCGATCGCCTACGCCATGCCGGAACAGGTCGCGGAGGCCATCGTCCGGCTGGAGGCGCACAACCTCCGGCTGGACGAGGAGCTGGCCGACGGGCAGCGCACGTCGATCGCGTTGCAGAGGGAGAACCTGGCCGCGCAGAGGGACGCGCTGGACGTGCAGAGGGAGACATTGGCCGTGCAGAAGGCCACCCTCGCCGTGCAACAGGCCATGGTCCGGGCGATGGAACGCATCGCGGACCGGTTCGACACCCTGGTCCTCCAGCGTCACACGCCCCGTGGCCGTGTCACCGCCCTGCCCACCACGGAGTCCGTGTTGGCCGACTGGCGGCAGCGGCTGTCCGTGACCCAGGACGTGTGGGCGGTGGCCGTGGTGATCGCCCCGGTGCTCGTCGGACAGGGTGAGCTGCGCGAGCCGCCGGAGTCGATCTCCGCGCGCACGGGGCTCTCCGTGCGCCGCGTCGACGCGTGCCTCCGGCTGCTGCGCGAGCACGGCTGCATCCACCCGCGGGGCGGGTCAGAGGGCGGGGACCCGGTGTACGTGCTCCACCGAGGATGATCCCGGCACGGCAGGAGGGGCGCCGCGACACGAACGTGCGGCGCCCCTCCTGTTCATGGGCCTACTCGGCTCGTGGGCTCACGCCCAGGTGATCAGCCGTTTGGGCTGCTCCAGGATCGCCGCCACGTCGGCGAGGACCTTGGAGCCCAGCTCGCCGTCGACCAGGCGGTGGTCGAAGCTCAGTGCCAGCGTGGTCACCTGACGCGGCTTCACCCTGCCCTTGTGGACCCAGGGCTGGGGCTTGATCGCACCGACCGCGAGGATCGCGGACTCGCCCGGGTTGAGGATCGGCGTCCCGGTGTCGACGCCGAAGACGCCGACGTTGGTGATGGTCACCGTGCCGCCCTGCATGGCGGCCGGGGACGTCCTGCCCTCCCGGGCCGTCGACACCAGCTCGCCCAGGGACTCGGCCAGTTGCGGCAGCGTCTTGGCGTGGGCGTCCTTGATGTTCGGCACGATCAGGCCGCGCGGGGTCGCGGCCGCGATGCCCAGGTTCACGTAGTGCTTGACCACGATCTCCTGAGCGGCCTCGTCCCAGGACGCGTTGATGTCCGGGTTGCGCTTGATCGCCACGAGCAGGGCCTTGGCGACCAGCAGGAGCGGGTTCACCCGCAGGCCCGTGAACTCCTTGTCCTGCTTCAGCTCCTCGACCAGCTTCATCGTGCGCGTCACGTCGACCGTCACGAACTCCGTGACGTGCGGCGCCGTGAACGCCGAGCCGACCATCGCCGCGGCCGTCGCCTTGCGCACGCCCTTGACCGGGACGCGGGTCTCGCGCGCCGTGTCGTACGACGCCGCGGGCGCCGGGGCCGCGGGGGCGGGCGCGGCGGGGGTCGCCTCGGGCGCCTCGGCCGGTGCGGGCGCGGGTGCCACCGCGGCGTGCACGTCCTCGCGCGTGATGACGCCGTCCGGGCCGGAGGGCACCACGGTCGCCAGGTCGACGCCGAGGTCCTTGGCCAGCTTGCGCACCGGCGGCTTGGCCAGCGGGCGCTCGCGGGTGACCGGTCCGTGGCCGTTCATCTCGGCCTGGATCGCGGCCGACGCCTCCTGGGCCGGGGCCGCCGGACCCTTGCGGGGGCGGCGGCGGGTCGAGGAGGTGGCGACCCCGTAGCCGACCAGGACCGGCTGGCGGCCCTCCGGCTTCTTCTCCTCCTCGGCCGGTGCCGGCGCGTCCGCCGCGGGCGCCCCGGCAGGTTCCGGCGCGGCTTCCTGCGCCGGGGCGGCGGCCGCGCCGTCGCCGACGGCCACCGCGATGATCGACGTGCCCACGTCGACCGTGGTGCCCTCGGGGAAGTGCAGCTCGCGGACCACCCCGTCGTAGGGGATGGGCAGTTCGACCGCGGCCTTGGCCGTCTCGACCTCGCACACGATCTGTCCGTCGGTGACCGTGTCACCGGGCTGGACGTACCACTTGAGGATCTCGGCCTCGGTGAGTCCCTCGCCCACGTCGGGCATCTTGAACTCGCGCACCGCGCTGTCAGTCATCGTCGTCAACGCCCTCTCCTCAGTACGCCAGCGAGCGGTCGACGGCGTCCAGCACCCGGTCCAGGTCGGGCAGGTACTCCTCCTCCAGGCGGGCCGGCGGGTACGGCGCGTGGTAGCCGCCGACCCGGAGCACCGGGGCCTCCAGGTGGTAGAAGCAGCGCTCGGTGATCCGCGCCGCGATCTCCGCGCCCGAGCCCAGGAACACCGGCGCCTCGTGCACCACGACCAGGCGGCGGGTCTTCTCCACCGACGCCTGGACCGTGTCGAAGTCGAGCGGGGAGATGGACCGCAGGTCCACCACCTCCAGCGACCGGCCCTCCTCGGCCGCCGCGTCGGCGACCTCCTGGCAGAGCTTCACCATCGGGCCGTAGGCGACCAGCGTGAGGTCGGTGCCCTCGCGCACGACCCGCGCCTTGTGCAGCGGGCCCGGGATCGCCTCGGTGTCGACCTCGGCCTTGTCCCAGTAGCGCCGCTTGGGCTCGAAGTAGATCACCGGGTCGTCGCTCTGGATGGCCTGCTGCATCATCCAGTAGGCGTCCCCCGCGTTCGACGGGGAGACCACCTTCAGGCCCGCCACGTGCGCGAACAGCGCCTCGGGCGACTCCGAGTGGTGCTCGACCGCGCCGATGCCGCCGCCGTAGGGGATGCGGATGACGACCGGCATCTTGACCTTGCCGAGCGAGCGGGCGTGCATCTTGGCCAGCTGCGTGACGATCTGGTCGTAGGCCGGGAACACGAAGCCGTCGAACTGGATCTCCACCACCGGGCGGTAGCCGCGCAGGGCCAGGCCGATGGCGGTGCCGACGATGCCGGACTCGGCCAGCGGGGTGTCGATGACCCGGTCCTCGCCGAAGTCCTTCTGCAGCCCGTCGGTGACGCGGAAGACGCCGCCGAGCTTGCCGACGTCCTCACCCATGATCAGGACCTTGGGGTCCGTCTCCAGCGCACGGCGCAGCGACTCGTTGATCGCCTTGGCCAGCGCCATCTTCTCCGCTGCCATCTCAGACCCCCTCGGCCTCTGCGAACGACGCCTGGTAGGCGGCGAACTGGGCACGCTCCTCGTCGACGAGCGCGTGCCCGTCCGCGTACACGTTCTCGAAGATGGCGAACCGGTCCGGATCCGGCATGGCACGGACCACTTCGCGCACCCGCTTGCCCAACGCCTCGCTCTCCGCCTCCAGTTCCCCGAAGAATCCCTCGTCCGCGTGGTTCGCGGACTCCAGGTAGCGGCGCAGGCGCAGGATCGGGTCCTTCGCCTCCCAGGCGGCCCGCTCGTCGTCGTGCCGGTAGCGGGAGGGGTCGTCCGAGGTGGTGTGGGCGCCCATGCGGTACGTGAACGCCTCGATCAGCGCCGGGCCCTCGCCGCGCCGTGCGCGCTCCAGCGCCCACCGGGTGACCGCCAGACAGGCCAGCACGTCGTTGCCGTCGACGCGGACGCCGGGGAAGCCGAAGCCCTGGGCGCGCTGGTACAGCGGCACGCGGGTCTGCTTCTCGTTGGACTCCGAGATCGCCCACTGGTTGTTCTGGCAGAAGAAGACCACCGGGGCGTTGTAGACGGCCGCGAAGTTGAACGCCTCGTTGACGTCGCCCTGGCTGGAGGCGCCGTCGCCGAAGTAGGCGACCACGCCGGAGTCCGCGCCGTCCTTGGCGACGCCCATCGCGTAGCCGGTGGCGTGCAGCGCCTGGGAGCCGATGACGATGGTGTAGAGGTGGAAGTTGTTGCTGTTGGGGTCCCAGCCGCCGTTGTTCACGCCGCGGAACATGCCGAGGAGATTGGTCGGGTCCACCCCGCGGCACCAGGCGACGCCGTGCTCGCGGTAGGTGGGGAAGACGTAGTCGTCCTCGCGGGTGGCGCGGCCGGAGCCGATCTGGGCGGCCTCCTGCCCCAGCAGCGAGGCCCACAGGCCCAGCTCGCCCTGACGCTGCAGCGCGGTGGCCTCGGCGTCGAAGCGCCGGGTGAGCACCATGTCGCGGTACAGGCCGCGCAGCTCGTCGGGGGTGATGTCGGCGACGTACTCGGCGTACTCCGCGTAGGCCGCCTTCCTGACGCGCTTGCCCTCGGGCGTCAGCAGCTGCACGAGCTCCGTCCCGGAGCCCTTCTCGGCAGTGGTGCGGGTGGTGCGCTTGGCGCCGGTGGTGCCGGCCTCGGTGCCGGTGGCGCCGGCTCCCTTGCTTCCGGCGCTGCGTCGCGGCTTGCGCGCGGCAGTGCTCTCCACGGTCACGTGTGCTCCTCCGTCGGTCCGGCCCCCGGGTTCGCCGGGTGCCAGTGCGGCTCACCTGCGGCCCGTCGGTCGCACAGGGTGGGTGCGGCCCGGTCGGGAACAGGCGTGACAGGTGCCCCGGCGAGCATCCCTGCAAAAGGCACGTTACCCAGTGCTCCACATTTCTGTGAAACCCCTCCTGACCTGCGTTTTTACTCGGATTTCCAAGTAAATCGGCGAAGTGGGGAAGTTTTACTGGTCACAGCCTCGCAGGGGGCCGGAACAACGGCACGTTATCCCGGCCACCCCGGGCACGGGAAGAGCCCGTGTCCGAGACCGAGCGCGTGCGCGAAAAAGGGAAAATCCGAGCATTCCTCCTGGACGACCACGAGATCGTCCGCCGGGGCGTGCACGACCTGCCGCGGGGGAGGCCGACATCGAGGTCGTCGGCGGGCCGGCACGGCGGACGACGCGCTCGCCCGGGTCCCGGTCACCCGTCCGGACGTCGCGGTGCTCGACGTGCGGCTCCCGGACGGCAGCGGGAGGCAGGCGTTCCGCGAGATCCGCTCCCGCGACGAATCCGTCCGGTGCCTGACGCTCACCTCCTGCGCCGACGACGAGGCCCTCTTCGACGCGGTCATGGCGGGCGCGTCCGGCTACGTCCTCGAGGACGTCCGGGGCGCCGAGCCGCTGTCCGCCGTGCGGGACGTCGCCGCCGGGAGGTCGCTGCTCGACCCGGCGGCCACCGCACGGGTGCCGGAGCGGCCGCGCGACGGAGCCACCGGGTCGACGACCGGCTCGCCCGCCCGACCGGGCAGGAGCGCCGCATCCTGGAGCTGATCGGCGAGGGACTCACCGTCCGGGCGATCGGCGAACGGCTGCACCCGGCCGAAAAACGATCAGGAATGACGTGTCGAGTCCGCTGTCCGAGCCCGGAATGCGGCGGCGTTCGCAGGCGGCGGCCTTCGCGGCGCGCATACAGGCGGAGAAACACCGGGAGGAGCCGAGGAACACCGACGGTTCCGTAATCGGAACGGCTGGGAACTGCTCGGGACCGCTCGGAACTCGTGTCCCCTCACGGCGGACGGGCGACTCCGTCTCCCCGCGGCCCCCGCACGCACGTGCGTCCCTGCCCTCCGGCGCCCGGCTCACCGCCGGCCTGCTCGGCCGAGCCGCGGTTCGGCTCCGTGCACGGCGCGGAGGGCGCCGCCGGTTCCACGCGCGCGTCCCGGAACGCGACGCGCGCGTGGAGCCCGCTTCCGGGCCGCACGCGCGCGTGGGGAACAGGCGGGTCAGACTCCTCCGCCTCCGAGGCCGCCCGGGACGCCGGTCGCGCCGCCCTCGCCGCCGCCGGTGCCGACCGTCGGCTCACCACCGCCGTCCGTCGGCTCACCGCCACCGTCCGTCGGCTCACCGCCAC